>JBAXHG010000001.1:0-60531 GCA_037139015.1 Actinomycetes bacterium
CCGCCCCCGTATGCCACCTCAAACAGCGCTCTGTCGCGCAGCTCCAATGGAGTCGTCGCGGGGATCCGCTCAAGCAGGGCCGCCACATCGTCCTTTCGCAGAACATCCGGCAGCTTCCGGGTGCGCCTCGGCGCTGAAAGCAGCTCGGCAGGGTTCTGTTCGGTTCTGCCATCGGCCATCAAAGTCGCAAAGAAGGAGCGGTAGGAGGCAAGCCGCCTCGCGACGGTCGTTGGTGCCAATCCGTCCGCCGCAATCACTGCCACGTGACGCCGTAGTTCGCGGGCCCCAATTTGATCGGGCTCAACCCCGGCGGCGGTCGCCCACGCCGCAAGGGCCCTTATATCCGTCGTGTAAGCCCTGAGCGTTCGCTGAGCCACCCTTCGCGCATCAAGGCCCGCAGAGAAACGCGTAAGGCTCTGAGCCCAGTCAGAGGAGATCGTCGTGTCATCTGAAACAGCGATAGGGTCAGCCTTAATGGGAGTCTTCTTCATTGACACAAGCTCAGGTCAGGTCGCCACGCTCAAGCAGCTCACCGCTGCTGGGATGGATGAACCGGTAACGCCCTGGTTTCGGATCCAAGCCCCAGACGACTCAACCACCCTCTGGCAGGCAGTGCTTGTGAAGGAAACAAAAGGAGTACACATCGGCACATTGACTCTTCGACATGGGGAACACCACTCCCTTCTCCTGAAGTCAGGTTGGCGTGAGATCCCGCCAGAGGACATTGGATCGAGCCTGCCCGGCCATCTTGGGACCGATGCACTCAGCCCTTCCCCCTGGTCCTGAGAACCAGAGGCACAAGCCAGCTCAGCTGATGTAGACCGGCGTTCCAAGCGGGACTTGGTCGTACAACCAGATGACATCCACTGGAGCCATGCGGATGCAACCATGCGAGGCCGCAGACCCCAACGAGTCAGCAGCGGACGTACCGTGGATTCCAACGCTCGCAGTGACACCCATCCAGCGTGCCTTAATCGGATTGTCAGGACCCGGTGGAATCGACTTCCCCGCCAGCGCGCCGGCCCAAGCGCTGTTTGGCACATGCCAGACAGGGTTGGTCTGTTTGTCCTGCACTGAGTAGAGCCCAGCAGGGGTCTCCAATCCAGCCATGCCTACAGCAACAGGGAAGGTCCGTACAAGTTTCAGGTGTTTGAACAGGTAGAGCCGATACCCAGACCGGCTGACGGTCACAACGGTCGGATACCGGTCAGCAAGACCCTTGGTTCCGCCAGCTGGCTGTACTTCCCGCACGGGAGCTGACACCTTCACCGCAGCTCCGTCCCCTGGCTCCTGGAAGGCAGCCGTGACAGCTGATGCGAGAGCCGAAGTTCTGACAAGAACACCTGGCGTTCCATTCACTGGTTTCACAGAATCGGGTCCGTACTCAAGGTGTGCCTGCACGACCGGGTGATCAGCTCGGGCAGCGACACGCTTGGCGAACGCCCTGATCTTTGGCTCGGACACGGTCACAGATGCGGGAACAGAAGCATTTGCCTGCTCGCCGCTGAGCGACCGCCATACACGTCGGCCAATCCAACCTGTTCGTCCAATACTGACCGCCTGATCAACTGCGGCCGCGAAGTCGTAACTGACCCCTGCTCGAGCCGGGCTGAGGTAGAACTTCCTTCCACCAGCCTCAACCTCAACGTTGTGGGAAAGGCGCGGGGCAAGCGATTCCGTGAGCTTCTTGGTTGCAGCTCTCCGATCCAGCCCTCCCAAGTCAACTCCGCTGACCCTCACACCTTGTGCCACGGTCTCAGCCTGGGATCGGTCATACCCCCACGCAGCTCCGGAAAGAAGTGCGAGAGCGATGACAGCACCGAGCAGAATCTTTAGTCCCTTGGCCACCGCGCAAGACTACTTGGACATTCGAGAAGCGCCAGTCCTTTGCAGACACCTATGCGTCAGAGACGTGGAAAGCCCTAGGTACGGGCTACGGCAAGCAGAGGATCCATCGCAATCGAAAGCTCAGCCCAGTCCGCTGCCACGACAACATCCTCCGTGGCGCACACGTCCTCATTCCAAGGGTGGAGAAGCGTCGCAGGCCTGATGCCCTCCTCCAACGCTCTGAGGATGTTCACAGGCGAATCGTCAACAAGAACATCGATCTCGAGTTCAACACAGCGGGGGATCTTGTCGAACGAGCAGTGAAGATCATCGAACGGCAATTCGATCTGATTTAGCCACTGTTCCGTCGCTTCCCGCGCATCGTTGGATCGGTGACTCGTGATGTGAATCCAGTGCCCAGCCTCAGCCCAAGCACGTACTGTCTTTACCGCACCGGGATAAGGAACTGCCCTCAGAACGTTCAGATCGCTGTGGGTCTCCGTGATGATCGCTTTCATCTGTTCAGGCTTCAAGACTCCGATGTTCCAATCACGCTGACCCTCATAGGGCAGAACAATGCCGAATCGGTCCCGGGCCACATCGGAGAAGATGTCCCAGTACTGATGAAGCGTTGAGTCAATGTCGATCGCTATACGCATGCGCGGCCTGCTTAGTGGGTGACTGCGCCAAGTGAGGCGCTGCGAACCTGACCCGCATACTTCTTGAGGACAATCGGCAAGTTCTCTCTGACGGGAGAAACGTAGGAGGCCACGCGAGTGGCTATCTCCTCATCTGTCAAGGCCACCTCAAGCTTCCTGGCGTCAACGTCAATGGTGATCTCATCCCCGTCGGCCACGGCAGCAATGGGGCCGCCATGAACGGCCTCGGGCGCAACATGCCCAGCCATGAAGCCATGGGTGGCCCCGGAAAACCTACCGTCAGTCAGAAGGGCCACGCTGTCGCCGAGCCCAGCTCCGACAAGCGATGCAGTTACGGCAAGCATCTCACGCATTCCAGGTCCCCCAGCGGGCCCTTCATTGCGGATGACAACCACGTCCCCGGCGACGATGACCCCGCCCTTTTGGGCCGCAGCCATTGCCTGTTCTTCTCCCTCAAATACCTTGGCTGGCCCGACGTGGTGCCGGCGCTCGTGCCCCGAGAGCTTGACAACGCAGCCCTCCGGAGCAAGGTTGCCCTTGAGGATCGCAATGCCGCCGCTCGTCTTGATCGGATCGGAAAGGGGCCTGACTACTCGCTGACCTTCTGTCTCCACTGCCTGAGCAGCATGCTCACCAACGGTGCCACCCGTGACGGTTGGCTGGTCAGCGTGCAGCAGACCGGCCTCGTTGAGTCTCGCGAGAACCAGTGGAACGCCACCTGCTCGATAAAGATCTGTGGCAACAAACTGACCGCCTGGCTTCAGGTCGCAAAGCATCGGTGTTTTCTCACTGATCCGGTCAAAATCGTCAATGTCCAGCTCGACTCCTGCCTCATGAGCGAGTGCGAGAAGGTGCAGCACTCCGTTTGTGGAACCGCCACTCATTGCAATTGCCGCGATGGCATTCTCGATGCTCTTCTTCGTGATGATGTCGCTTGGCCTCTGCCCCCTGGCCAATACATCCATGACCAGTCTTCCGGCCTCAAAGGCCACTTCCGCCTTCGTCGCGTCTTGAGCCGGGACCATCGCTGAAGCGACTGGACTGATGCCCATAACTTCGAAGGCCATCGCCATGGTGTTGGCAGTGAACTGCCCACCGCACGCTCCCGCGCCCGGTGACGCTGCGTTCTCTAGCTCAGTGAGGTCCTCGTCAGACATGTTGCCCGCAGCGTGAGTGCCGACGGCCTCAAAAACATCCTGAATTGTGACGTCAGCACCTCTGAAGGTTCCAGGATTGATGGATCCTCCATAGAGCATCACCGCTGGCACATCAACCCGGGCAAGGGCCATCACAGTCCCTGGGATGGTCTTGTCGCAACCTGAGAGGGCAACAATTCCGTCAAACATGTGGCCACGTGCGACAAGCTCAATGGAGTCGGCAATCACTTCGCGGGAGACAAGACTCGTTCGCATCCCCTCCGTTCCCATAGTGATTCCGTCGGAAATGGCGATGGTGTTGAGCTCCATGGGAGTTCCACCAGCTGCGCGAATTCCTTCCTTCACCTTGGCGGAAAGAGCCCGAAGGTGAAAGTTGCACGGCATTGTCTCAATCCAGGTTGATGCGACTCCGATGATCGGCTTTGCGAGTGCCTCGTCATCGAAACCGATGCCCTTCAGATAGGCCCTTGCTGGGGCGCGGTCAGGTCCTTCGGTCAGGACTCGTGATTTGTGCTTCGGATCAAGTGGTGAGGTCATGGAGTGGAGCCTACCGAGCCGCCGCCGTGGCCGATGGGCACCCAGCCCCTACCAGGAAGACGCTGGATCATCCCGAGTAGTTCGAGCCGCGTCAGGTCTGACATCACCTCAGCGGATCGCGGGCCGCCAGAGGAGAGCGCCTCGGTAAGCCCACCGTTGGTCACGAGTCGCCACGCCCCGACGAGCTCCGCCGGAGGAGTGACCGACTGAAGGGGCTGATCAAAGCCCAGGGCCTCCGCGAGGCTTTCAGTGGAAATTACTGCCAGTGCTCCGTCTGCAATCAGGGCGTTGCTTCCCGCTGAAACCGGGTCATTGATCGGGCCTGGGACTGCTGCAACCGTTCGGCCACGGAGTAACGCGGCCTCGGCAGTGTGGAGTGACCCAGACAGGCGGGCTGCCTGAACAACCACCGTCATCTGGGACAGGGCGGCTATCAGGCGGTTCCTCGCAGGGAACGACCATCTCCAAACCCCAGTTCCACAGGGCATCTCGCTCACGATGCATCCGGCGGCCGAGATCTCTTCAAAGAGTCGTGCGTTTGACCGGGGATAAACATGGTCAACCCCACCTCCCACAACTGCAACGGTCCGGCCGGACCCAAAACTGAGGGAGCCCTTATGCGCCTCGGTGTCAATACCAAACGCGAGCCCACTGACAACAACGCACCCCGCCCCTGCTGCTGAGTGCGCCAGCATGCGAGCGGTCGATCGGCCATAAGCGTTCGCCTTGCGGGCCCCAACAAGAGCGACCGCTCTCCCAGGCGGGGTGCCTGCAATCAGCTTGGAGTCTCCACTGACGGTCAGCACCCATGGCGGCTCTGGATCCTCAAGCAGACAGGCAGGCCACTCAAACGCTCCTTGGTGACGGCAGGCGCTCGCAAACCGCGAGTCAGAGTCGCTGTCTACTCGACTGGCAAGCAAAGCCTTCTCCAGCCCGAGATGGAGCTCCCCTTTGCGCCGGCCCCCTATCTCCTCAATCAACTGGTCGGCTGAGAACGAGAGAATCCCCACCGGGCGGGCACGCAGTCCGCCCTTCTCCAAATGGTGTCCAACGAGTGCAAGGGCCGTTGAGTTTCTGAGGCACCGGACACATGGGCCTGCAAGAGCATCAGGCATCACACGCTCGCCGTTCTTACGCGAAGCCCAAGAGCGTGAATTACATGCTCCGCCTCAACGGGAGCACCTCCAGCCAGGTCAGCAATTGTCCGGGCTACCCGGAGAACCCGAAGTCTGCCTCGGGGCGAGATCAAGTTTCGACTGTAGGCCGCCTCCAGCTGCTCCTGAGCCCGAGAGCTGACCGAACCGTGTTGCCTCAGCTGCCTTTCGCTTGCTTCCGAATTCAGCTCAATCGGCTCACAGCCCCAGCGAACAAGTTGACACTCTCGAGCCTTGGCGACAAGATCTCTTCCCTGCTCGCTCGTGAGCGATGACGGAGCCTCCCCCTCAGCCCTGAAGTGGTCCGCCTCAGGCCTGCGGGCGGTTGCGAGAATGTCGAAGCGATCAATGATCGGCCCGCTGAGACGCCTTGCATGGCGCTCCAGCGTCAGCGGGTCACATGTACACCTCGTCCCATGCCCCGCATGGCCACAAGGGCAAGGGTTGGTCGCTGCAACAAGGCAGAACCGCGCTGGAAACTCCGCCCGTCCACCGACCCTGACGATTGTCACCGCACCATCCTCCAGTGGTTGTCTCAAGGCCTCAAGCACGTTCCGGGGGAACTCGGACAGCTCGTCGAGAAAGAGAACGCCACGGTGGGCCATGGTCACTTCGCCTGGGAGGGGAATACCTCCCCCTCCGATCAGACCGACCATGGACACCGAATGATGCGGAGCTCTGAATGGACGCCGGAAGACAAGGCTTGGGTCAACATGCAGCCCCGCAACTGATTGGATCCTTGTCACTTGAAGGGCTTCCTCCTCTGACAAGGGAGGAAGGAGACTCGGAAGTCGTCTCGCCAGCATTGTCTTCCCAACTCCGGGTGGGCCTTCCATCAGGAGATTGTGTCCCCCAGCTGCAGCAATCAGAAGTGCGCGTACGACTTCATCCTGCCCCCGGACATCCGATAGATCAAGCTCAGTCTGCGTATCTGTCTGCGATACCGCGTGAACATGCCTGTCAGGAATGCGGTGTTCCCTTTCACCGGCCAAAACCTCAGCAAGCTCGCGCAAGTCCCTGACTGAACCAACGTTGAGGCCTCGAACCAGAGCAGCTTCGGAGGCCCGCTCGTCAGCCACAAGGAATCTACTCAGCCCCATCTCACGAGCTCCCTCAGCAGCCGAGAGGGTACCCCGACAGGACTTGATCTCCCCTCCGAGCGAGAGCTCACCGTAGATCCCCGTGTTCTCAACAGAAAGGAGGGGCACCTGCTCACTCGCGGCAAGGACACCTGCTGCCAGAGCCGCATCGAAACCAGGGCCGGCCTTCCTGAGACTTGCCGGCGCGAGGTTGGCAACAATGCGCCGGAGCGGGAACTCAAAGCCACTGTTCAGGAGTGCGGCCCGAACGCGCTCGCGCGACTCCCGGACCGCAGCGTCCCCCAGCCCCACAATCGTAAATGCGGGCAGACCGGGACGCACATCAACCTCTACCGTCACGGGTATGGGCTGCAGTCCCTCCAAGGCGAATGTTGTAACTCGGGCAAGCACCTCACTAATGAGACAGGACCGATTCCCACAGATCCACCCTCAATTGCACCGAAACAGACTCCAGGGTCCCGAGGCCTTGCGTTTCCGAACAATGCTGAGACCGATTAGACGCACGGCTTCTGAAACACGGGTCGGGATGACATCTAGCTTCCCCCCTGATGCACTCAAGAGCAAAGCTTGGAGCACTTGGAGAGGACCACGCGCAAGCTCACTACGAGCGCCTTGGCTACACCGTGATCGCTCGAAACGTCCGCACGCGGTCAGGGGAGCTCGACCTGATCCTCTGGCATAATCGGGTACTGGTTTTCTCTGAGGTACGAACCCGAATTGCCGGTCCGGTCGACCCGCTTGAGTCCATTGACAGCCGCAAGGCCCGCCAGGTCAGACGGATGGCATCGGCATGGCTCGCGTCCAACAATGCACCCTGCGGCACCGTGGATATCCGGCTAGATGCAGTAGGGGTCACAGTTGACGCAAGCTGGGCGCTCCTTAAGCTCACATGTCTCGAAGGCGCCCTCTAGTTTCAATCTCATCAGGAACCACCATCAAACGAGCTGGAGTTGAACGAGCGTCGATGAAGACTGCAAGGCCCAAGCTCGGCTATTGCATCCCGATGTGCCTGTGTGGCATAACCGACATGGGATTCAAACCCATAGCCGGGAAAGTCATCTGCGATCGAGACCATGTATTTGTCACGGACTTCCTTGGCGATGATCGATGCAGCAGCAATCGAAGCACTCCGCGCATCACCCTTGATCAGCTTCGTTGAGGACCCCCACGGGAGTGGCACCTCGAATCCGTCAGTTAGATTCGCCCCAAGAGGCCGACCAATTTTAGCTGTGGCATCTGCGAGAGCTCGGATATTCGTCTTGTGGAGTCCATCCGAATCAATGACCTGTGATGGGCGAATCGCGATTGAGATAGCAGCTGCGGAGAGGTTGACCGCGTGGAAAAGCGCGGTCCGTCGCTCCCCCTTTCGCTTCTTCGAATCATCAAGGTCGGAAAGCCTTCGCATGTCCGCCACCGAGAGCCTTGTGTAATCAAAGGCAACCGCTGCGGCGACGAGAGGCCCAGCGAGACACCCCCTGCCAGCCTCATCGGCACCCACAACCCAGTCAATTCCGAGCTCCCGGTCAAACGCAAACAGAGCTGCGGAACGCTGCTCCGGGGTCTGGCGCTTAGAAGAGCCCAACCCGACTCGGTGGCCAATAGGTGGCGAATGCAGTTCCAATAACCCATTCCTTGGGAACTGGTCCCCAGAATCTGCTGTCATCGGACTGTCCACGGTTGTCACCCATCATGAAGAAAGAGCCGGCTGGGATCTTGATCTCATTCAGTTCGCACTCAGGCCCAGCCCCACAGGCCCGGATGTATGAAGCTGATTGAAGTTTCCCGTTCACTACCGCGTAGCCACCGTGGACGGAAAGCCGGTCACCTGGACCGGCAACTATCCGCTTGATGAAGGTTTGGGAGGACCGCTTCGGCGTTGGCGTGTCGCACGGGAGATGCGACAGCGGGCCGTCATAGAAAGGACCTTGGCCGGGCTTGCCACACTGGCTGGTGTCGGCACCAGTCGGCGGATGAAACACAACGATGTCTCCGACAGCTGGATCTCCAAGCCCTTGTCCAATCCGATCGACAAGCACTCTTTGTCCGATCGCAAGCGTCGGCTCCATCGAGCCGCTTGGAATCCGATAAGGCTTGACAACAAACTGCTGGACCAGAAGAGCGATCCCAACGGCCGATGCGATCACAACTACTAGCTCAATAATCGAGCCAGCAGTCGAATCGCGTTTCAGTCTCACGCCTCTGGGGTGTCTTCGGCGGGAGCTTCTTCAGCTTCGCCGGCATCAGCTTCAGCTGCAGGAGCCTCTTCAGCGGCGAGCTCTTCAGCTGCCTCAGCTACCGGAGCCTCTTCAGCAGCAGGCTCTTCAGCGGCTTCTACGGCAGGAGCCCCATCAATAACGGGTGCTCCAGCTGATTCTGCATCCGGAACGTCGACCTCAGGAGCTTCCACTCCGGCGGCCTCGACTACGGAGTCCTCAAGCATCGTTCCCTCAGATGGCTTGCTTGGGCCCTCAAGGAGCTCACGCTGAATTGCCTCTTCAGGACCAAGATCGGTGCGCTCGCGGACGCGGGCCTTGCGGCCGATTCTGTCACGAAGGTAGTAGAGCTTCGCGCGGCGAACATCCCCGCGACCGGCTACTTCGATCTGCTCAATCTTTGGGGAGTGAAGGGGGAAAATACGCTCGACCCCAACACCGAACGACTGCTTGCGGACAGTGATTGTCTCGCGAACACCGTGTCCTGCACGGGCGATGACGATGCCCTCAAAGAGCTGGATCCTGCTTCGCGTCCCCTCAACTACCTGGACGTGAATACGGACACGGTCCCCAGCGTTGATGGATGGAAGACGCTGGAGCTGCTCGCGTTCAAGTTTTTCGATTACGGAACTCATGAAATGAAAAGGCCTTCTGTGGACGGTCGACGGCGTCGACGGGAACACAATCGTAGCCGCTGACGGCCTCAGCCGTCATCTGGCGAATTATTAGCTGCTCCGCGCGCCTGGCTTTCGGCTCGCCGCCAGGCCTCTATACGCCCGTGGTCGCCCGAAAGAAGTATCTCCGGAACAGCCCAGTCACGCCAAACCGCCGGTCGCGTGTAATGGGGATATTCCGGCTGCCCATCCAACGCCGCAGAAAAACTCTCTTCAACAGCGGAGTCAGCGTGACCAAGAACTCCCGGGAGCTTCCGCAGAACCGCGTCACAAAGCGCCATTGCCGGAATCTCACCTCCGGCCAGGACAAAACGCCCCAGGGAAACCTGATCAGTGCAGAAGTGCTCGATGATCCGCTCATCAAAGCCCTCATAGCGTCCACACAGAAGCGTCAGGTCGCTTGAGGCTGAAAGCTCCTCCACTAGCTCCTCATCGAGAACTCTTCCGCCCGGCGTCAAAGCGATGACACGGCGTCCCGGTGATCCTCCTGCCGGGTCAACTCCATAGCGGTCACGAAGTGCGGACTCAACTACATCGACTCGCAAGACCATCCCTGCCCCGCCACCGAAAGGAGTGTCGTCGACCTGACGCCCTGTGAGTGTCGTGGAATCCCGATAGTCAATCGCCTCCACCCTGTGGCCGAGCTCCTGCGCATTACGCACATGGTGCTGCGAATTGAACCAGGCAAATGAGTCTGGAAAGAGGGTGAAGACGTCAATGTTCACTCTGGAGCCTCACCAAGGAACTTGAGATCAACATCGATTCTTTTGGCCGGGACGTCAACACTGCGGAGGGCATCACCGACCATCGGAACAAGCAACTGGTTCCCGACTGCCCGGTCGACCGCCAGCACCTCGCACGAAGGAAGCCCGATCAGGTCAACCACGACGCCAACCTCGAAATCTCCGTCAAAGACCGTGCAGCCAATGAGCTCCGCGGCCCACCACTCATCCTCGCCTAGCTCGGGAACCGACTCGAGCGCAACCTCAATGATCGAGCCACGAAGTTCGTCGGCGTCCTCTCGGCGGGAGGATCCTCTGAGCCGAATGATCGGCTTTGCGGGAGTGCCTGAAACTCGCTCAATCGTGCGCTCTTCTCCGTCCACAAGCACCAGACCACCCTTCTTCAGGAGACCGGGTACCGCCTCGGCAACCTTTACGGAGCCGTCGAGACCGTGAGGGGAGCTAATCCTCCCCGCGCGGGCGTTAATTGGCCCAGCGGCCATCTACTCAGTCAGTCGATGATGTCGACGAAGACACGGTGACCCTCTGGGGCAGCGGCCTTGACAAGTGTTCGAAGTGCCTGAGCTGTCCGACCATCCCGGCCGATCACACGGCCATAGTCATCATCGGCAACACTGAGTTCGAGGACGATGGCCCCGTCCTCCTCTGCCTGACTGACCTTCACTGCATCAGGGCTTTCGACTACGGCAGAAGCCAGAGTCTCAAGAAGTTCGCGAACGTCCACGGGAATGCCTAGCGGGCGTTTGGATCAATGCCCTGGATCCGCATGAGGCGCCGAACTGCTGCTGTTGGCTGCGCTCCCTTGGACATCCAGTCCTTGATCCGGTCCTCGTCGAGGCTAATCGACGATGGCTCGGTCTGGGCGTTGTATTGCCCAACAGTCTCGAGGATGCGTCCATCGCGCGGTGCGCGCTGATCAGCAGCAACAACCCGCCATACAGGGTTCTTGTGGCTGCCTACGCGTGTGAGTCGGATTCTTACTGACATAGTTAGTCGCCCCCACTCGTAAGCAGGACCGTTCCGAGAGAGTAGCGGTCGGAGGCATCTTCATGCTTCCTGGGCAAGATCAGGTGCTCTTTATTCACTGACAACAGCAGTCGCGCCGCGGAGCTCAACCACGTGAACGCGCGTACCAGGCTCAATTACTGTGCCGTCCTGCCAAGTCCTTGCCGTCCAGATCTCACCATCGATGCGCACACAGCCAACAGCCTCCTGGTTGACTATTCGCTCAACAACCACACCAGGTCTCCCGACGAGCGTGCCGGCGCCCGCCCGGGTGCGGGTCTCGTCAGCCCCACTGGACCGGAGAGCCGGACGAATGACCCAGCGGCCGAGTACCAGCACCAACAGAAAAACAAAGATCGAAACAAGAATGCCACCACCAAGGGTGTCGGCTCCCGCGGCGAGTAGGCCGGCAACAGCAACAGGAACCGGAGAGACGAGCTTTCTCCGGAACGCGATCACGCCGGCGATCAGCGCGACAAAAATCCAAAAGATTGACATGACAGTCATGAGTTGGATGAGCGTAGCGGGGCTCAGAGGGCCCTCGCAGCCCGGGCTCAGGCGACAGCCTGCTCCAGCTCTGCTTCGGTGAGCCTTCTGGAGACAACCTTGGATACTCCGTCGCCACCCATGGAGACTCCATAAAGCGAGTCGGCTGCCTCCATCGTTCTTCTCTGATGGGTCACGACAATGAACTGCGCCTGGCCACGGTAGGCACGGAGAAGCTCTAGGAAGCGACCAAGGTTGAGATCGTCCAACGCAGCCTCAACCTCGTCAAGGATGTAGAAGGGACAAGGCTTGGCAAGGAAAACGGCAAAAAGGAATGCAATCGCGGTCATTGACTTTTCTCCACCAGAGAGAAGAGTCAAGCGCTTCATTGTTTTGCCGGCCGGTGTGATCTCGATCTCCACTCCGAAGCCAGGGCCGTCTGAGTCAAGTTCCTCTTCCGCAGGTTCGGCCTCAGCCTCTCCCTCTGGTGACTCCTGCTCCTCTCCCCCAAGCTGAAGCTTCTTCGGGGCCTCCTCAGTAACAAGCCGGAGCCGTCCTCCTCCTCCAGGGAACAGCTGCGCTGAGAGCTGCTCAAAGTTCTTGCTGGCTGCCTCAAAGGTCTCCTCAAAGGTTTCCTTGATCGTTCGGTCACAGTCCCGAACAAAGCCCCTCAGCTCCTTCAGAGCATCCTCCAGGTCCTTACGCTGTGTCTCCAGCTCCTCAAGATGCTCCAGTGCAGCCGCATATTCGTCTGCCGCCAGCGGATTGACGGGCCCAAGCTGAATCCTTCTCTTCTCAAGCCGTTCAATCCGCCCGAGCAAGGCCTCGCGTTCCTCCTCGCTGAGGGCCTCCGCAGCTGGCCCGTCTTCAAGGCCAAGTGCGCTCGAGAGTTCTCTCACCTCAGCCGCGGACTCGTCGCGTCTATCTCGGAGGCGCTGTGACTCCACCTCCGCAACGGTCACGGACTCTGCCGTCTTGGCAATCTTCGCCTGCAGCTCTGCCTCTGCCGCTGCCAGGCTCCGGAGGAGAGATGCCACACCGTCTCCCTGTTCGCTGTCACCCGCCATCTCTTGATCCAAGGCGTTCCGAAGTGGCTCGAGCACAGCGCGGGTTCCATCAAGAGCCGCAATGGCCGCGGCGATGGTGGGGGTTCGGTCCCGATCCAGCCGCATCCGCTCTGCCAAGGCTGCCATTCGGCTGCGGGCGCCATCGCGCTCATCCGCCATCCGGGCAGCAATCCGGTGCTCGGCGGCCAGCTCTGCGGCTACCTCTGCACGCTCAACGGCAACTGGGCCAGCCTGAGGGGACTCAGTTCGAGTCTTGATCTGCCACTCAGCCCTGCGCACTGCTTCCTTCGTCTCATCGGCTGCCCTCACGAGCTCCAGTTTGGACGTGAGCGCGGCCTCGGTGGCTGCGGCCAGCTCCTCCTGGCGTGCCCGGGCAGAAACCAGGGCCACATCCAGCGCCTCAAGCGACGAACGGCTCGTCTCAACGGTTGACAGGACACCAGCCCTGCGGTTTCTCTCCTGAAGGACACGGCCCGCGCCCCCGGCTGGAACCTGCCTCAGCTCCCCTGTTGAAGCAGACCACGCTCGGCCTGAATTGGTCACCGCAGTGCCCCGGAAATCAGTTGCGACAAGATCAAGGGTCTCCACCAGCCAAGCGTCAGCCAACAGAGCACGGGCAAGCCCGGCCTCGCTCGACGTGCCAGAAACCATTGGCCCAAGAGGCCTTGCTCCCGGGCAAGGAGACTCCTGAACCTCAGCTGCTGGCATGGAGCTGGCAATGATCGCCGCTCCGCCGTAGACACCAGCGCCGTCAAGTAAAGCTCCACCCTCCGCAAAGTCAGCGACGACAGCAGAGCTGAGACGAGTTCCCAAAGCCGCCGCGACAGCAGCTTCATATCCGGGCTCCACTGTGAGCGCATCAGCAAGGGAGCGCTTCCCGGTAACCGCGCCGCCATTTGCCCTCAGGAACTCATCAAGCGCGGCAAGCTCCGACTCTGCCTTTGCAACATCACTGCGAGCCTGATCAACGGCCCGCTGGGCTGTACCAACGGCCTCCCTGGCCTCGGCCTGACGCTCTGAGGCACCTGAAGCTCCGGAAACGGCGGCATCTGCCTGGCTAATTGCAAGCTCAGAGGCCGAGCGCGCAGCAGTGAGCTCAAGATCCAAGTCGGCCATCTCCCCAGCTCGCTCCTTGGCCAACTCAGCGTCGAGTGCCTCGACACGCGTCGCCAGAGCTGCACGGCGCTCTGCCTGAGGATCCTCATGACCGTTACTGGCGAGCCGTTCAGCTTCGGTCAGCTCTTCAGTGTCGCTCTGGATACGGCCCTCAATTACGCCATGGGAGGAGCGCAGGGACACAACACGTTCCTCTATGCGCTCCATCGCGTTACGGACGGCATAGGTCCGTCGGGTAAGAGCATCTCTAACTTGCGCTCTGCTCGCGAGAGCGTCCTCAGCCTCTGCGCGCTGCTTTGCCACCTGCCCAGCCTCTTCGGCAAGACGGGCGCGCTCAGTTCGTGCAGAACCCGCGCTGGCTTCTGCAGTCGAAAGGTCAGCGAGACGCTGACGCAGCGCGTCCTTGCCCATAGACCAGCGAGATTCAAGAGTTTGACGCTCAAGCCGAGCGTGGATCTCCGCAGCCTCGGCCTGGCGTTTCAAGGGGCGCAGGTGTGCCCTGGCCTCCCGCTCCACATCAAGGGCACGGTCGAGGTTCTCCCTGGTGCGGTCAAGCTTGAGCTGCGCGCGCCTGCGACGACGGCGGTGCTTTCCAAGGCCCGCAGCCTCTTCAATCAGAAGGCGCCTATCTCTTGGCTTGGAGGTGACAATTGCTTCGACGCGACCTTGGCCAACGACCGAATGGCCTTCCTTGCCAAGTCCACTGTCGGAAAGAATCTCGAGTACATCGCTCATCCGGCATCTGGCCCCATTGAGGCGATATTCGCCCTCACCGGAACGATCGAGACGCCGAAGAATCGAAACTTCAGCTGAGGGGACTGCCATCCCACCATCAGAGTTGTCAAACACAAGCTCAACCTCAGCCGACCGTGCGGCCTGGCGCCCGTGGCCTCCAGCGAAGATTACGTCCTGCATGGATTGCCCTCGAACAGCCAAGGGCGACTGTTCTCCCATGGCCCAGAGGACCGCGTCGGTCACATTTGACTTGCCTGAACCGTTGGGGCCCACAACGACGCTCACGCCGGGCGCAAACTCGAGCGCAGTTCGATCGGGAAAGGACTTGAAGCCCTTCATGGAGATCGACTTGAGTCTCATCCCATCAATCCTCGCCGTATAGAGCCGCAAGTGCATCGACTGCGGCTGCAGTTTCCGCGATTTTCTTGCTTGAACCCTCTCCCTGCCCAATCACAGTTGACTCGGGCTCCCGGATCGCGTCGGCGTGAAATGTTGGTGCGTGAGGTGGCCCGGAAGGCTCTGGGCTCTGGTAACGAACGGTAGAACCTCTCCGGGCTAAAAGTTCCTGAAGTTCCGACTTCGCCTCTACTGGATGTGCCGCAGCCCTTTCCAGCTCTGGACCGAAGCTTTCGATCACAGCTACGGCAGTTCTTTCTGGTCCCTCGGTCTCCCAACACACCGCAATCATTGCCTCAAGCATGGACGCCAAAGGCTTTCCGCCCGCGACGAAACCCTCCGCTTGCTCTCTATGGCCCTCTGGGGCTAGGCGCACGGCCGTGTCATCGAGCCCAATCCGTTTCGCAACCGCACGCAGCGTGTCGTCCGAAACGACGCTCGCTCTGATCCGTGTCATAACTCCGGGGCTCATTTCCTGCGGGGTGAACAGACGATCAAGGTGTTGAGTGACGATCAGATCAAGCAGGGTGTCACCAACGAAAGCGAGCCGCTCATAGCTGTTGCTGCGCGGTCGGGCCCAAGAGGCGTGCGCCGTCGCCCTTCCCAGTTGATCATCCGGGAGAGCCTCCAACAGATCGTGCAGATCCACTGAGGCTCAGCCGCCGCTCTCGCCGCCGGCTTCGGCAAGAATCACGTCGACTGCCTGCCCAACGGTTTCAATCTCCGCAGCCCGCTCATCGCTGATCTTGACTCCGAGGCGGTCCTCAACCTCCTGGAGCAGGGTGTAAAGGTCGAGCGAATCAGCTTCCAGGTCATCCCTCAAATTGCTCTCAACGGTTATCCCAGAGGGGTCCAACCCGAGCTCTTCAGCCAGATGGGATTGAACAAGATTTAGGACGTCTTCGCGCTTCATTTCCACCCTTGAAGCTAATGGAAGAAGCGGATGCCGCTCAGGAACCTCGGAGAACTCCTGCTGATGCCAGAGCGGCATGGGTTCTGCCCACAGCATCAGAGCGAACGGCCTCGGCAGCAATCTCAATTGCTCTGCCATAGCCGACACGACCGAACCTTCCATGCGGCACTACTGCAACCTTCCGAAGACCCAACAGGTGCGCCCCTCCGTGAGACTCGGGGTCAAGCTGGTCACGAAGCCCGCCAAGCGCCGGCTTCAGAAGCAACGCTCCCGCTGCTGCTCTGGCATCCGATGAGGCAGCGCTGCGGATCGCGTTCACAACTGCGCTTGACACACCCTCCATGAGCTTCAGGGCGACGTTGCCAGTGAATCCATCAGTAACGATCACATCGGCCCGACCGTCAGCGATCCCGACCCCCTCAACATTCCCAACAAACGAAAGCCTCTCGTCGGCAGCAAGCAAAGCATGAGCCTGGATTACCTCAGGAGTGCCCCGCGTGGGTTCCTCTCCATTGGAAAGAAGAGCAACCCGCGGCTTCTCCATGCCGAACACGGCCTGTCCAAAAGCTGATCCCATATGAGCATGCTGGACCAACCGCTCCACGCGAACCTCAGTACTGGCGCCAACGTCGAGCAGCAGAACGGGAGCTCCCGGCACCGGAACGAGCAGGGCAAGAGCCGGACGGTGAACGCCCGGGAGACGCCGAATGTGAAGGACACCGGCCGCAAGTGCTGCACCCGTGGATCCCCCGGAGACAAAAGCATCCGCCTCACCCGAGGCAACAGCCCTGGCCGCCTGAACTACTGAGGAGTCAGGGGAGGTACGCACAGCTGCTGCTGGGTCAGCAACCTTGGCAATTGAAAGTGGAGCGTGCCTAACCTCAACCCCTTGGGGAACCGACCCAACCTGGTCCTCATCGGCAAACAGAATGACCCGGATGTTGCCTGACCTCACGGCCTCAGCTGCACCAGCCGCAACCTCAGCGGCGCCCTTGTCGGCACCACCAGCGTCAACAGCGACAGTGATCATCGCGCCTCCGGTCAGGAGCCGGCGATTACCTGACGGCCACCATAGGTGCCGCAGGATGGGCAGACCCGGTGTGGAACACGAGGGGCTCCACAGGACTCACATGCGTGAACTGTCGGCACTGCAGCACGATGCTGCGCGCGACGCTTGGCCGTTCGTGAATGTGATTGTTTTTGTTTCGGGACTGCCATGGTGGCTGCAGACTACCAGCGTTTGCCGCTGATCACTCGCTCAGGTCTCGAAGTGCCGCCCACCTTGGGTCTGGCGGCTTCTCGTGATGGTGCTCCGGGCCCGCAGTGGCGAGCCTCACTCCGCACTCCTCACAGAGTCCAGGACAGTTGGAATGACAGAGGATTGAGCCCGGAATCGCGAGCACAACCGAATCTCTCAGCCATGACTTCACATCAAGAATCTCTTCGGCATCCAAGTAGGGAGAATCCAGTTCGTCTCCACCCCCAGGCGCGCTTACCTCTCTGGCCTCAACCTTGACCTTTGGCGCGGCCGGGGCCAGACAGCGTGTGCACGGGCCTTCAAACTCAACCTCACCTGCAATGCGGAACGCCCACCCGTCGCCAACCGTCCGGGAGACCTCCAGAGCGATCGGGAAGCTGCTTTGAGATGCGGCGTAGCTGTTGCCTCCCAACTCAAGCGGCTCAAGTTCAACATCGAGTGACATCCTGCGTCCCTCACCTGGAGCCATCAAAAGGGCTGCGAGGTCTACATGTCCGTTCTCAAGCGGGGCGGGTTCCATCGTCTGAGCCTAGCCGCTTAGAGCTCGCTGATCCGCCGACGGAGAATCTTTCCTGTCGCGGTCCTGGGGAGCTCCTCAAGGAAGAGAATCTCTCGGGGGACTTTGTACCTTGCGAGTTCAAGCTTGACATGTTCTGTGAGTTCCTCGGCTGTAACAGAGGCGCCGGGTTCAAGTACGACCGCAGCCCTGAGGCGTTGTCCGAAATCTGGATCCGGAACTCCGACCACCGCAGCTTCCTTGACTCCCTGATGGGAATTGATGCAGTCCTCAACCTCTTCAGGGAAGACATTTTCGCCACCGGAGATGATCATGTCGTCGTCTCGCCCCTCAACGAAGAGCCTTCCTCCGTCATCGAAGCGACCGACATCACCAGTGCTCATCATTCCCTCGAGCACTTCCTTGCCGCCACCGCCGGTGTATCCCTCAAAGAGCATGTCATTCGCTACAAAGATTCTTCCTCGCTCGCCCTGTGGAACCTCAAGTCCTTCCTCGTCCACCAAGACGACGTTCACTCCACGAGGCGGCCGCCCAGCTGTCCCGGGAGCTGCAAGAAGATCCTCTGGTGTGGCAATCGTTGCCCATGCCACTTCAGTTGAGCCATAGAGGTTGTGAAGCACGGGCCCGAACTGGTCCATGGCCGCCTTTCCAAGTTCGGCTGACAGTGCCGACCCGCTCGCAGCAATAATCTTGAGTGTCCCGGGTGCGACTGTCTTGCTCGAAGCAGGAAGGTCCAGTATCCGCTTCAGCATCACGGGAACCACGACAAGCGCAGAGGCGTCGAACCTGTTGACATCCTCAACCACCTGCGTCGGGTCAAACCTGCGCCTGAGGACGATCGTCGACCCGAGTGCCGTCGCGAAACTCAGGTGGGCAAATCCCCACGAGTGGAAGAGCGGAGCTGCGATAACTGTGACCTCCCCTGCGCGCAGGGGGATCTTCTCCAAGAGACCGGCGATATCAAGCATGGATGGCGTCTTGCCTCGCTTGGCTCCCTTGGGCGTACCAGTGGTGCCCGAGGTGAGAATGACCGTTCGGCCGGGTGCTTGGGGCACTGGAGGATCGTTCTTGGAGGCCGAAGCGACAAAGGAGTCGATGCTGTCCCGCCCAGGGGCTTCAGACGCTCCCCAGGCAAGAAGAGTTGGTCCTGTCACTCCTGAAGATTCAACCTTCTCGTCAAATTCAAGGTCGTGAATCAATCCAACAACGCCCTCACGCTCGACGACTCCCTGAATCTGGGGAGCTGCAAATGAGGTGTTCAGCAAAACAAGATCGGCGCCGATGCGGGCGATGGCACCGACTGCGACGACAAAGTCAGCCTGGTCACGCATCATCACCGCGACTGCGTCCCCGGCCTTGATGCCCCTGTCTGCAAGAGCTCTGCTGAGTGCCCCAGCCCGATCGCTCAGCTCTGACCACGTGTAGACCCCGCCGTCATCAATCACAGCGAGCCTTCCTCCATGCCTTGCAGCAGCAACCTCAAGTGCAGCGGCTGGAGTCGCCCCATACTTACGCAGCGCTGACACAGCCCTGAACGTCCGGTCCGGACGGTCAATGCCGACCAGCCCGGACGAAATCAGGGTTGAAATCCCGGCCAGGCCGCGCTGAATCTTGTCAGAAGTTTCGCTCATGTTGAGCAGAACCTACAGCGGCCGGGACGGTGAGTGTCCACCGACTGTCAGCCGTCAGTCTTCAAGATGATCGTCACGACCCGCAAGCCTGTCGCGGCCACGTTGCACGGCCGCTGTGAACTTGGTGAGGTTGTCCTCAAGGCTGTGAAGAACGTCGTCCGCGTAATCCTCGGCACCGAGTCGGATCTCGCGCTCACGTGCGCGGGCGTCCTCGACGATGTCCTCAGCTGCGCGTTCGGCTTCCTTTGTGACTTCCTGCTCAGCAATCAGCTTGTCTTGGCGTTCACGGGCTTCAGCGAGAATCCGCTCAGCCTCGCGCTTCGCCTCGGCGAGCATTTCCTGCCGCTCCTTCACGATCCAACGAGCTTGCTTGATCTCCTCAGGGATCGTCGCGCGCATCTGATCAAGGAGGTCATAGATCTCCTCCTTGTCAACGCGCACCTGATCCGTGAGTGGAACCTGCTTTGCGTTGTGAACCAAATCGTCCAGCTTGTCAATCAATACAAGAACATCCATTAGGGCTTCCTTTCGATGCCGGAAGTGTTGCGCCTTCTAGCGAGAAAGCTCCTGTTGCAAGCGTTCTGCCACAGCGGGCGGTACGAGTCCGTCGATTTTGCCACCAAAAGTTGCGAGTTCTTTGATGCCACTGGAACTGATGAAACTGTATTTGGGGGACGCCATCAAGTAAAGCGACTCAATATCGGGAGCCTGGAGGCGGTTGAGCTGGTTCATCTCAAATTCATATTCAAAGTCTGAGATCGCTCGCAATCCCTTGACGACAGCCTTGGCACCACGCTCTCGGGCAAAGTCAACAACCAATGTGGAGAAGGGCTCCGCCGTCACATTGCCGTGATGAGCGGTTGCCTCCGAGATGAAGGCAAGACGCTCGTCAATCGTGAAAAGTGCCTTGGACTTTCGAACCGAAAGATTGACGACGGCAACAACAACCTCATCGAACATTTCCGCAGCACGAGCGATCACATCGAGGTGACCGTTGGTGACAGGGTCGTAAGACCCGGGGCAAATTGCTATTCGGTTATCGGGTGCCATAGAAGCGGATGAGGGTATCGCCGTAACGCTTTTCGCGCAGTAGCGTCAGTTCGGTCTCCATTGGATCCTTCACTGAACTCTCACAGATCACAGTAGCCCCTTCGGCCAATACGGGTAGCAGGACGGATGCCAGCCGCTCACCAAGCGCAACAGCATCACGGTACGGAGGATCAACCATGACCACGTCAAAGAGGTCGCCGGCAGCTGCGAGTCGTGAGACAGCAACCAACCAATCGGAATGAATCACCCTCACCACCTCGGCAACATCAAGAATCGCGACGTTGGCATCCAGACAGGACTTTGCCGCACGGTCGGAATCAACAAGAACTGAACTCTCAGCCCCGCGTGAAACGGCCTCAAGACCAAATGCCCCCGACCCCGCGAACAGGTCCAAAGCCCGCATTCCGTGCAATGGACCAAGGCTGGAGAAGAGAGCCTCCCGTACACGGTCAGCCGTCGGGCGGGTAGCCGAGCCCTTGGGCACCGAGATCTTCCGACCTCCGAATTCGCCGCTGATGATTCTCAACATCTCGTCTTCACGCCGCGATGCGGTCCTGAGGTAAATCCTCATCTGATTTTGAGATGAGGAGCGGCAATAGGGCATGCCGAGGGTCGTCAAAGGCTGGATCTGACTCCAGAACCTCACGGGCGATGCCGTGGGCAAGTTCGAGAAGTTCAAGATCAGCTGGCAGCTCAGCCGCCTTCAGTCGTGGCAGACCAGACTGACGGACTCCCGTCAGCTCTCCCTCACCGCGCAGCTCAAGATCCAGCTCCGCAAGGACAAAGCCATCGTGTGATGACTCCATCGCCGCCAAGCGTCTGGCCTTCTTTGGCCCGCAGAGAAGACAGAGGCCAGGCCGCGCCCCCCGTCCAACCCGCCCGCGCAGCTGATGCAGCTGTGCCAGACCAAATCGTTCGGCATTCTCAACGAGCATTACCGTGGCCTCAGGAACATCCACTCCAACTTCAATAACAGTCGTGGAGACCAAAACATCCGTTTCTCCGGACGCGAAGGCCCGCATGGCTTCTTCCTTCTCAGCCGGAGACATCCGCCCGTGAAGCAGCCCAAGCCGGAGGCCCTTAAGCGGCCCCTCTTCTAGACGGTCTTTCTCCTCAACGGCTGCGCTTGCCTCCAGAGTTTCAGAGGACTCCACCAATGGACAGACCACAAACGCACGCCCCCCTTCGGACACTTCCTCCCTGATCCGCTCATAGGCTCTGCTGCGCGCAGCCTCGCCAGTGACGATGTGCGTTTCGATTGGACTTCGACCGGCAGGTAGCTCGCGGATCCTGAGTGTCTGAAGATCCCCGTATGCAGCAAGAGCAAGGGTTCTGGGAATAGGAGTCGCGGTCATGTGAAGAATGTGCGGTTGGGTTCCCGAAGGGCCCTTGGATGCCAGACGCTCACGCTGACGGACACCGAAACGATGTTGTTCGTCGACAACACACAGCGCAAGCCGGGCCGGTCTTACATCAGGCTCAATCAGTGCGTGAGTCCCGACCAGAATGGATAGCTCGCCAGACTCAAAACGGTCAAGCAGCTCCCTTCTCTGCTTCGCGGAGGTGGACCCTGTGAGGAGGGAGAACGAGACGGGAGAGCCGCCCAGGAGCATCTCGATGCTCCTCATGTGTTGATTGGCAAGAGTCTCAGTTGGCGCCATGAGCAGCCCCTGGCCACCGCACTCCACAGCCCGAAGCAGAGCGTAAAGCGCCACAACTGTCTTGCCCGAACCAACCTCTCCCATCAGCAGCCTGGTCATGGGAGTGTTTCCTCCCAGCTCCGTCCGGATCGTGTCAATTGCGGATCGCTGATCGGATGTGAGGTCGAATGGCAGCTGTTCAATCCAAGCCTCAGTCATCTGCGTTTCTCCTCCGAGAGCGAACGCGGGAGCGCTACCGGAAAGACGCATGCGCCGGGTCATCAGTTCCAGTTGAAGCCCCAATAGCTCATCAAAGGCCAGCCGTCGCCTTGCTGTCTCGTAGGCCTCCTCCGAGGCAGGAAAGTGAATCGCGTCAATCGCCGCCCCCTTCTCAGCCAAGCCGTTTCCAGACAGCAGAGCGGCCCACAGTTCATCTGGAAGCTCCGAAACAGACCCCCTCTCGGCGGCTGCAAGCTCCCGGATTCGCCTTGGCTGGAGCCCCTCCGAGGCTGGGTGAACAGGAACGATCCCCAAAGCGCCTGTAGCTTCAGCGCTTCCCGCCCCGCCAATCTCATGCTCCGCCACACGAAACTTGGTGCGACCCTCATATTTCCCGTGAAGAACAAGTCGTGTCCCAGGAGCCAGCTTCTTGGCCAGCCACGGTTGGTTGAACCAGACAGCCTCCAGCGGCCCAGTGCTGTCGGCAACTGCCGCGACGGTGAGAGTCAGGCCCTTGCGATTCCACGCCTTGCGTGTGGTGACAGAACGCACCTCGACCTCAACCGTCGCATCCTGACCAGATTTCAGCTGGCCGACCGTAACGACCTCGCCCCTGTCGACATGTCTGTGCGGATAGTGCACGAGGAGGTCACCCACTGAGAGAAGGCCCAGCGCTTGGGCCCCGGCTATCGCCTTGGCTCCTTTCAACGGCAGCTCCCGAGACAGCCTCGAAGGACGTGGAGGGCGCCAATCCGCGGACAGAAGATCGGCACGGTCGGGGATTTCCGTGGCGGCAAATCTGGAAGGAGGATCTACAAGTTTCACTGCCCGTCGGAGCTAAGTCTGCCGTGCGGGACGGCGGCTCCGTGTTTCCCTACTCGGCTGTAAACAGCACCCACCAACCTGGATGGTCAGCGGTTACATGCTCAATGTCTTCAAATCTCGGTTCAACAAGAGCTTTGAGTTCCCCGTCATAAGGCGAAGTGGTGCCTTCAATGACTGTCAGAATCTCCACATCCGCGGGAAGCCCATCCAGCACGCCCACAAGGGCTGTCTGAGGCGTACCCCAGCTGATCAGCTCCCCGTTCACAAAGCCAACTGCCTCTCCCGTGGAATAACGGCCGGCCGGATCATCCTTCTCAGCAGGAGCCAACCCAGCGGTTGTGACCTGGAGGAGCGCCTCGCGTATTGAGCTCGCATTGTCCTCAGCTGAGGACGACGTGTAGTGATGGTGGAGAATGGCAAGCCCTTCCTGCACTGTGGCTGTCTCCACTATCTCCACGATGCGACCAGTCAACTCCGCAGCCTTCACGGCGGCCGGAGTCACATTGTTTGAGCCTGTAAGGAGGACCAGTTCCTCTACCGGGGCAGAGTGGATCGCATCCAGCAGCTCTTCAGTGGAAGGGTTAAGCGACTCCCCGCTGTTGAGCACGACCACCGACGTGTCGCGCTCAAAAAGCTCAGCCATGGAGTCACCGGATACAACCGCGAGCACGAGCGAGCGAGCATCCCTCAGGCGGCGCGTACGCGCGTCGATCTGGGCGAGCATGTCCGCAACCTCCACGTCGCGCAGCTCACCTGCCCCAGCGAACACGCTCTCCACTGCAGTCCGATCATCTGAGTGGATGTGAACACGAAGCACAGAAGCCGACCGACTCCCCACGACCATCAGGCTGTCGCCAAGTGCCTCAAGCTGGGGAATGTAATCCTCGCGGTTGAGCCCATCTCCAACGACGGCGAAGTTAACGCAGTAGCGGAACGTCGTCGACGCGTGTGAGGTCTGACGAGGCTTCTCCCGTGGAGCAACATGGTGGTGAACATCAGGAACAGCGCCTTGTCTGAGAGCGGACACTATTCCGGCGAAAATCACGACAAGGCCGTATCCACCCGCATCAGCCGTAACGCCGAATTCGTTCAGCTCCGGCAGCAAGTCCGGTCCGCGCTCAACCGATTCATCCCCGGCACGCACGGCCGCTTCCAGCGACGCCGCAAGGACCGCGTTCTGGGTCTCCTCGTCGACATCGTCTGGCATCGGAGCGGAAGTGTCCTCATCCACAACGCTGAGAAGCCGCTTTGCCATGTCGTCAATCACGGTCAGGATCGTTCCCTCCCGAGGGTCAGCAACCGAACGGCGGGCCTGCTCTGACGCCCTGTTGAGAGCCTGAGCGAGCATCAGCGGATCCACCGGCTTGTCATCGTCGATCATGACCTCTGCGGCCCCGTGGATCAGCTGGGAAAGGATGACGCCGCTGTTTCCGCGTCCACCCAGAAGCGCTGCGTTCGTAACGGCGTCCACGACCTCCGCCCTGCCCACCGCATCCAGGGAGCCCTCCCCCTGCCGTTCAATCAGACGGTCAAGTTCCTGCAGAACGCTTTGAAGCGTCCTGACCATGTTGTCGCCCGTATCGCCATCGGCGACCGGAAAGACGTTGAGATCGTTGATCTCTTCGCGGCGAGCATCAAGCTGAACAATTGCGGCTGCGACAACCGTTCGGAAACGGCTTAGAGAGCGGTCTTGACTGGACACTTGGTCCAAGGGGACCAAGCCGTCAGGCGGCCTTTTTGACCTTGCCGGCCTTCAGGCAGCGGGTGCAGACGTGCACGCGACGGGGAGTTCCTCCGTCATTGATCCGGACACGCTGAAGGTTCGCGTCGAAACGACGACGCGTTGCTCGCATTGAGTGACTGCGGCTGTTCCCGAAGGCTGGGCCTTTCGAGCAGACGTGACAGATTCTTGCCATGGGAGGAAGCATACATGCCCACCGCCCAGACGGGCGTTCCGGGGTCAGGAATACAGACGGTCAGTGATGGCAAGCTGAGCCAGTACGGCCTCCGCTGCGTGCCGCCCACTGTCCCGTTTGTCCCCACCGGAGCGGGAGATTGCCTGTTCCATGCTGTCAACAGTCAGCACGCCAAAGCCGCACGGAACGCCGGTTTCAAGACCAACATTGAGGATTCCCCTCGCGGATTCTGAACAGACAAAGTCGTAGTGATCGGTCTCGCCACGTATAACCGCGCCGACACAGATGATCCCTACGTAGTTGAGCGACAGGGCAACCTGTCTGGCGGCAAGCGGCAGTTCAAACGCCCCTGGCACACGAAACTCATCAATCAGTTCCACCCCAGCCTCAGTCAGGCACGCCCTTGCCCCGGCTGTGAGGCGCTCGGCCAAGTCGGCGTAGAAGTCTGCCGCGATGATGGCGAAGCGACTGTCGGCGAAGTCAGTCACTCCGTCTCCTTCACAGGATTATCAGCCGCGGAGAGAAGCTCGTTATCCACTGCGAGCCCCTGATGGTGAAGGGTGTGTCCCATGCGCTCTTCCTTGGCGCGAAGATAGGCCTCATTGTGTGGGTTTGAGCTGGCCACAATCGGCACCTGATCAGCAACCGAAAGCCCATAGCCCTCTAGTCCGATGATCTTCTTCGGGTTGTTTGTGAGAATTCTGATGCTGCTGAGGCCAAGATCGGTAAGGATTTGCGCTCCGATGCCATAGTCCCGAAGGTCAGCCGGCAGACCGAGCTTGAGGTTCGCCTCAACCGTGTCAAAACCCTGTTCCTGAAGCTTGTAAGCCTTCAACTTGTTAAGCAGACCAATCCCCCGGCCTTCCTGGCTGAGGTAGAGAAGCACTCCAGTGCCCTCGCCTTCGATCATCGCCAGAGCAGACTCAAGCTGCTCGCCACAGTCACACCTGAGCGAGTGAAATACATCTCCTGTCAGGCACTCCGAGTGGACGCGGACAAGCACGTTCTCCTTGTTGGCGACCTCGCCCTTGACCATGGCCACATGGTGTTTTCCGTCAACCAGACTCCTGTAGCCGACGCACTGAAAATCCCCAAACCCAGTTGGAAGAGCGGTTGAGACGACGCGTTCAACAAGCCTGTCGTTACGCCTTCTGTACGCAATCAGGTCCTGGATGGTGATCATCTTGAGCCCGTGTCGTGAGCCATAGCCAATGAGATCATCAACCCGGGCCATAGACCCATCGTCGTTAACGATCTCGCAGATGACGCCCGCCGGATTGGCTCCAGCAAGGCGAGCCAGATCAACTGACGCCTCAGTATGCCCGGCACGCTCCAACACGCCACCAGATTTGGACTTCAGTGGGAACAGGTGGCCACCGTGGATCAGATCATCCGGACGCGTGTCGTCGGAGATCGCAACCTGAATCGTGTGAGAGCGCTCAGCTGGTGAGATGCCAGTCGTTGTTCCATGCCTTGCATCAATTGCCACGGTGAAGGCGGTCTTGAGCGGATCTTCATTCTTGGCAGCTTGGAGCTCCAAGCCCAATGAATCGCAGCGTTCGGGGGTCAGAGCCAGACAGACAAGGCCCCTGGCTTCCCTGATCATGAAATTAATGGCCTCGGGGCTGGCGAACTCGGCCGCAATGACCAGATCGCCCTCATTTTCGCGATCTTCGTCGTCGCAGACGATGACCATCTTTCCAACACGGATGTCCTCGATGGCTTCTTCGATTGTTGAAAATGGCTGTTCGGTCATAGGTCTCAGGCTCGCTTAGTTGGGGCTGTTCAACTTCTCTACGTACTTCGCAAGGATGTCGACTTCCAAGTTCACACGCATTCCCACCTCAGCGGAACCGATGCGCGTTCGTTCGCAGGTCTCCGGGATCAGCCAGACATCAAAGCCGTCCTCACGCACTTCGGCGAGCGTAAGGGAAACACCATCAAGGGCAATTGAACCTTTGGGAACCATGTAGCGCATCAGGTCAGATGGAGCCTCAACAGAAACCACCAGGGCGTTGCCGTCCGGTTTGGTTGCGCTGACAGTGCCCACGCCATCAACGTGCCCTTGAACGATGTGCCCGCCAAGCCTTCCATCCGCGCGAAGGGCGCGCTCGAGATTCACCACACCCCCAGGCTCAATGTCACCAAGCGACGACCGGTCCAGAGTTACAGCCATCGCGTCAGCAGAGAAGGTTCCATTGCCCGGGTTCATGGCTGTAAGGCAGACGCCATTGACCGCAACGGAATCCCCAGCTTGGAGTTCGTCGGCAAAGGAGGCAGAGATGACCAACTGGGCTCCCCCCTCCGATTCGGGAAGACGCTCAGCAATGGTTCCCAGCTCCTCGATCAATCCTGTAAACACGCCTACCACTCTCGCAGTCGTGACGTGAGGAGGAGGTCTTCCCCAACCTGCTGAACCGAAGGCGTCGTAAACCGCAGCGCATCGGCGACCGTCTCGCTACCCGAGCCCTCAAAAGGATCGCGGGCAGCGTGGGCACCAAAAAGCATTGGTGCCATAAAGACCCGAAGTTCATCCAGCTCCCGAGCGTCGAGGAACGCTCCGTTAAGTTTCGGCCCGCCCTCCAGAAGGATTGAGGTGATGCCCTGCTCGCCGAGCTGTTCCATTGCGGATGTAACACGGGCAGCTTCGTTCTCACCAGTTGCCACGAGTACGTCCACCCCCGATGCCTCCAATGCGTTTACCTGACCCCGTTCAGCGGCACGTCCAACGACAACCGTCAAAGGGGCCAGATCAAGAGTTGCAATCAGTCGTGAGTCAAGTGGCAGCCGGCCCGACGAATCGAAGAGGACCCGTCGCGGCTGACGGGGAGACTTGACATCGCCATCCCTGGAAGTAAGCGCAGGATCGTCGGCAAGTGCCGTACCTATTCCAACCGCCACCGCGTCAACATCTGACCTCCAAGCGTGTACGAGAGCCCGGCTGGCGTCACCACTGATCCACTTTGAATCACCTGACGCCGATGAGACTTTTCCGTCCATCGACATCGCAACCTTGGAAAGAACCCATGGCAGTCCGGTTCGAGAGTGCTTGCGAAATGGCTGGTTCAGATCAATGGCCTGCTGACGAATCGCGCCATCAGCCACGTCGACCTGAATACCGTCATCTCTCAGGATTCCGAGGCCGCGCCCGCTCGCCTTTTCGCTCGGATCATCTGATGCGACTACGACGCGTGTGAGGCCAGCGTTGCGGATCGCGTCGGTGCAAGGGGGGGTTCTCCCCTGATGACAGCAGGGCTCAAGGGAGACATAAATTGTGGCTCCAGCCGTCGCCTCGTTTCCTCCGGACGCCTCAATTGCTGCCACCTCAGCGTGCACACCGCCAAGTTGGGCATGCCAACCTTCTCCAAGGATTTGACCATCCCGAACCACGACAGCGCCAACCAGCGGGTTGGGACTAACCCTGCCACGCCCCCGTTCAGCAAGCGCAAGAGCCATTGAAAGAAAGTCGAGATCGGTCGAAGAGAGAGCAGCCATCTCCTCCGAGGATACGACGCGGCAGCCTCTTCCAGACCCGCGCCTACCCGTTGCGCACCACGCAGGGGCACGCCCGGCTGAGCCACGCGCCCGCAGCCGCAAGTATTCTCGCCTTTCGGAGGGACGTGCCCCCCAATTTTAGAGCCATGAAACTCATCATCCAAATCCCATGCTTCAACGAGGAAGAGACACTTCCGGAGACGCTCGCTGACCTCCCCCGTGAGATTCCCGGGATTGACACTGTCGAGTGGCTGGTCATTGACGATGGTTCACGCGATCGTACGATTCAGGTCGCGCTTGATAATGGAGTGGACCACATCGTCAAGTTCACCGCCAACAAGGGCTTGGCCGCTGGGTTTCAGGCTGGGCTCGATGCCTCACTGAAGCTGGGCGCGGACATCATTGTCAACACAGATGCTGACAATCAGTACAACGGAGCGGACATCGTGAAGCTCGTTCAGCCGATCCTTGCGGGTGACGCAGACATGGTCGTCGGTGACCGCCAGGTCGAAACAATTGCCCACTTCTCCCCTCTAAAGGTCAAGCTCCAGCACCTTGGCTCATGGGTCGTCCGTCAGGCTTCTCGCACTGAGGTGTCCGACACCACGTCTGGCTTCCGCGCCTACAACCGCGAGGCCGCAGTCCAGCTTGTTGTCGTCTCACGTTTCACCTACACACTGGAAACAATCATTCAGGCCGGCAATCAGGACCTCGCAGTGAGCAACGTTCCGATCCGCACCAATGAGAAGACTCGCGAGTCACGCCTTTTCCCTTCCATGGGCGCCTACGTCAGACGCAACTCAGTTTCGATCTTCCGCATCTACGCGCAGTACCACCCGCTAAAAGTCTTCTGGGGCCTATCGGTACTTCTGGGATTGGGCGCCCTTGCCCTCTGGATCCGATTCACGATCGCGCTCATTGACGGACAGGGAAGCGGACATGTCCAGTCCCTCATCCTCGGAGCAGTTCTCTTCAACACGGCCGCCCTTATGGCAGCCCTTGGGGTCATTGGTGACCTCCTCGCAGCGCAGCGCGTGATCTCCGTCCGAACACTCGATCGCGTTCGACGCATCGAACTCAAGCTTGGCGTTGAGCCATCGCATTACTACCACGCCCCCTCCGGACGAACGCCTGAGGCTGAAAGTCCCGAAAGGATCACACCCGAATGACCCACGAGCATGAAGGAGTACCAACAGGTAATACCTTCGACAAGTACGGATCCACCAATCCCTTCGTCCGTCGCCTGATGAACGGGTTTGAGACGAACCTTGAAGAGCTCTTCACAAAGGCAGCCCCAAAGTCAATCCTTGACGTTGGCTGCGGAGAGGGAGTTCTTACAGAGCAGTGGGCAGACCAGCTGAATGGCGGCCGGATCGTCGGAGTTGACCTTGACGACGAAAAGCTGAAGGCCGAATGGACCACCCGCCAGCGACCAAACCTTGAGTACGTGACAGTTGAGGCAGGAGATCTCCCCTTCGCAGATGGCGAGTTTGGAATGTCGACGGCGATCGAAGTGCTTGAGCACGTTCCCGACCCAGAACACACCGTCGCTGAAATGGCTCGTTGTGCCTCCGGACATCTCTTGGTTTCCGTCCCGCGCGAGCCACTTTGGAGGGTCGTCAATGTTGCCCGCGGCAAGTATGTGACCAGCCTCGGCAATACCCCAGGTCACGTCAATCACTGGTCCAAGCGCTCTTTCGTCCGCATGCTCTCGCAGCATGGTGAGGTAATCGAAGCCCGATCACCTTTCCCTTGGACAATGCTGCTCGTCCAGCGCTGACATGACTGAGGCCGAAACGGGCAAGAGCTCGTACGGCGCGAGCGCTCGGATCCTGTCCATCGGGATCGCGTCAACTGGAGTCGTCACATTCGGGTACTTCACGGTTGCCAGCCATGCCCTTGGCGGCGGAAAAAGATACGACCTGCTGGCATTGCTCTGGAGCATCCTCTTTGTGATCGTCTCTGTGATCTACAGGCCGATTGAGCAGCTCCTCTCGCGGACGATCGCCGACAGGCGCGCCCGCGGACTGGAGGGCCATCCACTGAGAATCCCCTTGATGATCCAGACGGGGTTCGCTCTGCTCTTCCTTGCCGTCGCGCTCCCGCTCAAGGAAACAATCATCACGAAGGTCTTTGACGGATCCGAGATCACCTACTGGATCCTCGTTGGTTCGACGATTGCCTACGGCGCCTCATACTTCGCAAGGGGCTGGCTTGCAGGACACGAGCGTTTCGGTCTCTACGGGCTCCTTGTCTTCATCGAAGCCACGGCGCGGTTCCTTTTCGCTCTCGCAGTTGCCGTGGGACTTGCGTCTGGAGCCAATGTCGTGGCCCTCGGCATATTTGCAGCGCCTTGTGTGTCACTCCTTGTCGTTCCAGCGGCCTTCGGACGCAAGGGTGATCCTTCGCACGATCGAGAGGCGGCAATCATCCCTGCCCTCGATGCCGCCATTGAAGGAGGCCCTGGGGCCGAGGCAGCCGAGGAGGCAGCCGGCGACCTCTCGCTCCGCCATGGAGCAGGCTTTGCGGGCGCGGTATTCGGGGTCATGCTCGCGGAGCAGGCCCTTCTCAACGGAGCCGTGATTGCCGTTGCGATGACCGCCGCCGGCACTGCAATGGCTGGACTGGTATTCAACGCCCTGCTGATAGCCAGAGCCCCGCTTCAGCTCTTTCAGGCGATCCAGACTTCACTCCTGCCCCACCTGGCAGGACTTGAGGCCACGGGAGGACGTGAGGCCTTCAAGGAGGCAATCACGAAGACCATCAAGGCAATCGCAGTGTTTTCAGCTGGGGTAGCCCTGACATTCCTGGTAGCCGGACCATGGATCATGACGGTTCTCTTCGCTGGTTCCAAAGGCCACTACGACAGAATCGGCTTGGCAACCGTCGCCATAGGCATGGGATTCCATCTTGCCGCAGGAACGCTCAATCAGGCTGCACTGGCAAGGGGACACGCGAAGCTTGCAGCCTTTGCATGGCTCTTCTCGGCCGCTCTCTTCATCGCATGGTGCGCTGCGTCGCTGATGCCAGACGCAGTACATCGGGCCGAGGTTGGTTACGCGGGAGCTTCAGGACTGCTTGTGGTGCTTCTGACTGCGGTGTACCGCCGCCCCCGCGAGGACGAGACTCCCGTGAGTCAGATTGCCCCAGCAGACTCTGCAATCGCAGAGTAGGCCAGCCCCGGGTCTGGTTTCCCGAACACTGCAGATCCCGCCACCAGCAGCTTCGCACCAGCCCCCACAACCAGTGGTGCAGTCGACGCGTCAATCCCGCCGTCTATCTCAATCGGGATTCCTGACCCAAGGAGCGCAGAGAGTCTCTCTATGCGCGGCACGCTTGCCTCAATGAACGACTGACCACCCCAGCCTGGGTTGACGCTCATCACCAGAGCCAGATCAAGTACCTCTGCAACGTCCGCGAGTGACTCCACGGCCGTACCTGGACAGATCGCCGCGCCGGCCAAAACCCCAGCCTCACGGATCGCCTTAAGCGTCCGGTGAAGGTGCGTCGTGGCCTCGGCGTGCACCACGATTGTGTCCGCCCCAGCATTGGCAAATGCCTCAATCTGATTCTCGGGGCTCTCGATCATCAAGTGAACATCCAAGATCGCCCCAGCAGCCTTAACACGCTCTGCGAGAGCCTCCACGACGATGGGGCCCATCGTGATCGGCGGCACAAACTGCCCGTCCATGACATCAACGTGAATCACCCGGGCTCCGGCTGCAATCACCTTGTCAACCTGCTCACCAAGCCTCGCGAAATCAGCAGAGAGAATTGACGGGGCAATTCGTATGTCATTAAGGAGTTCGCTCATCGGTCAAACCTCTTTCAGCATGCTTACACCGCATTGGTTGCATTTCATGGGACCACCTGAGCTCATCCGGGCAATGGTCGAATGACTTCCACAGCCGGGACAGACCGAGGTCAGTTCGTACCTTCTCAGGCAGAACACGCAACGGTAGCGGCCGGGAGTAGCGGCCGGCCTGAGCCACGGCTCGCTGCAGCCGGGACATACGGGACCGAGATCGGAGTCAGATCCAGTGGTGCCGTCAGCCATTAGGCGATGATGCCGCATGCCGGGGATGAACCGGCCAGATGACTGCAGTCCGTCAGGATCGATCGAGCGCCGGGTGGCCCCGAAGCCACTCACTCGCGTCCATCTCACGGCCCCCTGCTGGGATCAGTCTTGTCACCCGAAGAGCACCGCTGGAAAACCCGACTAACAGCTCTCCGTCGACTTCACGCACTTCTCCCACAGAAGGCCCTGAGTGCGCCACCAGACCCTCCCTAACGCCAAGGAACTCCCCTGACGGGAGCTTGAGCCTCGCGCCTATGTGCGGCCGGAGAGCGCGGATCTTTCGTTCAGCCTCCGTTGCAGACATGGCTGGGTCCAGAATGCGATCCGCAGCCACTATTCGCTCAGCGTACGTCTCTCCTTCGCCGGGTTGAGGCGAAAACTCAATGCTGCCAACATCGGCCATGAGCAGAGCTTCAGTCAACAGCTTTGCGCCAAGCTCGATGAGTCTTCCAGAGAGACTTGCGAAGTCGTCGCTGGCACCAATCTCGATCCTCTCCTGAAGAGCCATTGGACCCGCATCAAGCGCTTCGACAAGCTGAATTATCGACACTCCGGTTTCTGAATCTCCCGCCATCAGGGCTCGCTCAATTGGAGCTGCTCCACGCCATCGCGGAAGGAGTGAGGGGTGAAGATTCAGGATTGGTCGTGTTGAAAGCAGTGGGTCTCTGATGATCGCTCCATAGGCACAGAGTGAAAGTGCCGGCGGGTTGATTGAGTCAATCCGCTCAGCAACCTCTGGGCTTCCGATGTCCTCGGGTTGGAGAACCGTGATTCCCAGCTCAACCGCTGCCTCAGCAACAGGTGGCGGCGAAAGCTTGCGTCCCCTGCCTTTTGGGGAGTCCGGACGCGTAATGACAAGCTCTGGCTTGCTCTGGGAGCCAGCATCCGAAAGTCTTTCCAGGACGCCGGCAGCAAAGCCGTCAGTCCCAATGAAGACTCCGCTCACTGACCATCCAAGGGAGTCGCATGCTCGCGGAGCTGCACAAGTGCCTCACGCCTCTGCTCACGCTCAGTGCGGTCAATGATCATCACGCCATCCAAGTGGTCGTACTCATGCTGGATGACACGCGCCTCAAAACCCTCAGCTTGCAGCTCGACTGGTTTGCCGTTGATGTCCTTGGCCTCCACGCGAATCGATACGGCCCGCGAAACCTCGACAACAATCGGTTCAAGGCTCAGGCAACCCTCGAAGTCAACCTCCTCCTCATCGCTTCGCCAGGTAATCACAGGGTTAATCAGAGCGCTAATCGGACCATCAGCCTCAATCTTGTAGATGAAAAACCGACTTAGGGATCCGACCTGCGGGGCTGCAAGGCCACAGCCGATGGCATCGTCCATCAAATATGACATTTCCTCAATCTGCTGTCGCAACTCGGGACCGAAGTCCGTCACCTCATTCGTTTGCGAACGGAGCACTGGGTCACCCCACTGCCTGATGCTGCGCATCGCGAGCCTTCGGCGCTCGCGCATCTCATCAGTCACCTCTGGCCGCTCTGGCCTCTCCGTTGCGTTACCTCTGTCACCCATAGATAGATCCTAGCCTGCGTCCACTTCTGTACCAATCACAACTCCCAAACTTGAAGCCCGTTTGGCGACGGCGGCGATTGCACCATCCACAGAAGAGACGAGGTGTCCCCTGTCAGCCGACCGGGTAACCAACTGCCTGCGCTCCCTGCCCTTCAATCTGAAAAGCGGGGCGGGCCCAAGGACCTCGATCCCCTCAGCTTCCACGGCCTCTGCAATAGCGTCCGCGACGAGATCAAGGCCCATCTCATCAACGGATGAGCAGTAGACGCGCACGAGAGCAAGTGCCGGCGGATAGCCGAGGTCGTCGCGACGTCCAAGTTCCTTCTCGAGGAACCCATCTGCATCATGCGCAGCAGCAAACTGGAGAACCTCAGCCTCGGGGGAGGTCGTCTGGACGAGAACTCGCCCTTCTCGTGACCCTCGGCCCGCCCGCCCGGCAAGCTGTGTAACCAGCTGGAACGTTCGCTCCTCACTTCTGAAATCCGGAAAGCGAAGGGTTGCGTCCGCATCTACAACAACTCCAAGGGTCACATCGGGAAAGTCGTGCCCCTTGGCCACCATCTGGGTCCCGACGAGAACACCAGTTGCTGCCTGTTGAAAGGCGGTCAGGATTCTCTCGGTCTCACCCTTGATTGCTGCGGTGTCAGCATCGAGGCGGAAGATTGGGAAGTCGTCGGTTCCAACAACCCTTCGGAGCTCATCCTCAACCCGCTCCGTTCCGGCTCCATGCCGGGCAACAGAGCTCGAGCCGCATTCATTGCACTTGGACGGCATGACCTCCTTGTGCCCACAGTGATGACACGAGAGAAAGCCGTCAACCCTGTGCAGCACGAGCGAGACATCGCACTTGGGGCACTTCCAGACATGCCCACAGTCTTGGCATGAAACGAAGTTTGACCAGCCCCGCCTGTTCAGCAGAACGATGGCCTTTGCCCCATCAGCACGCACCTTTCCGAACGCCTGAACCACCTCCGGGTGAAGGACGCCACCGACTCCCTTCATGTCGAGCACCTCCACTGGTGGAAGCGGAGCCCCGTCAGCCCTCCGGTCCAACCGCAGCCGCTCAAGCCTCCGTACGCTCTCGGGTCGGGGAGTTGCGCTCCCAACCACGAGAACTGCATCGCTGTGCACAGCTCTCCATGACGCGAGCTCGCGGGCGTCATAGCCCGGGTCACCATCATTCCGATACGACGACTCGTGTTCCTCATCCACGATCACCAACCCAAGGTCCGCAATTGGAGCGAAGACGGCTGATCGGGGACCAACACAGACCCGGGCCTCTCCGTCACGCAACCTTGACCATTCATCGAAACGCTCGCCCATGGAGAGGGCGGAATGCAGGACGGCGACCGTGTCTCCAAGGCGGACACTGAACCTGGCCACAGCCTGTGGCGTGAGCGCAATTTCCGGGACCAGAACGATCACGCCTTTGCCAAGTTCCAATGCCCGCTCGGCGGCGTGGATATATACCTCCGTCTTGCCCGAGCCCGTAATTCCGTGAAGCAAGAAACCGGCTCCTGATCTGGAGTTGTCAAACGCATCCAGAATCGGGGCCAGAACGCGCGTCTGGTCTTCGTTCAGAGGAGGCGCAACAAGTCCAGCGTCCAGCGTCGGTGGTGCAGGACGGCGCCCCAGCCGTTCAGCGCTCAGCGAGATAAGGCCCCGCTGTTCAATCCTGCGAAGACCAGAATGTCCCAGTGGGCAATCCGCGGCTCGGACGGGTCCGCTTTTCAGCGATTCAAGAGCCTCGCGTTGACCATCCGAAAGTCGCACGCCGCCCAATAGAGCGGCCTCGCCAGCCGCGGTGATGGCAGCCAGAAGCGTCTCTTTGGAGCCGGCCCCACTTGATGCCCCAGGCGGCGATACAAGAGCAAGGCATCTGGCAGGCGTAGAGCAATAGGCAGAGGCCATCCACATCGCCATCTCAACCAGGTCGCGGGGAATGGAAGGACTGACGACACTGTGCGGCTTCGACAGTTTCTCAATGGGGAAGCCAGACTCCGACGCCATCTCTGTAACAACGGCTTCCAGCTTGCGCCCAGCGAAGGGAACAGAGAGTCGACTTCCCACATCCACCTGTGGAAAATCCTCGGGAAGGAGGTAGTCGAAGGGACCCCTGAGGGCCCGGGCCGTCGTAAGTGGTTCGACCCGGGCGATCCTCATGGGTTCACAGGCGCACGCTTCGATGAGCGGCGCGATCTCAGGAACTCAGAGACCGGCTGCTGCGCGAAGCTCGTCTGCCTTGTTCGTCTCTTCCCAAGTGAATCCGTCACGGCCAAAGTGCCCGTATGCGGCCGTGGGGGTGTAAATCGGACGATGCAGGTCGAGACTCCGTCGGAACGCGCCCGGACGGAGGTCGAAATGCTCATCCACAAGATCCTGAATACGGCCGCGGCCGATCTTCTCGGTACCGAAGGTCTCAACCATCACGGAGACGGGATGGGCTACGCCGATGGCATAGGCAACCTGAACCTCGGCGCGGTCGGCAAGTCCCGCAGCAACCACGTTCTTTGCCACATGGCGGGCCGCGTAGGCTGCCGAACGGTCAACCTTGGATGGGTCCTTACCGGAGAATGCGCCTCCGCCGTGGCGCGCCATTCCTCCATAGGTATCAACGATGATCTTTCGACCAGTCAAGCCACAGTCACCAACTGGACCGCCGACAACGAAGATGCCAGTCGGATTGACGAGCAGGCTTTCCTTGACTTCGGCCTCGTTGAACGGCACGCCCTCCTCATTGAGGACGGGAAGAATGACATGGGCCCAAAGGTCCTCTTGAATCTGCTCACGATCAACTTCAGGACCGTGCTGCGTTGAAACGAGAACCTTCTCAATCTCAACGGGCTTGCCATTGTCATAACGAACTGAAACCTGAGTCTTGCCGTCTGGACGAAGGTAGCTGAGTGTTCCGTCCTTGCGGACTTGAGTCAGGCGCTCGGCAAGACGGTGAGCCACATGGATTGGAACGGGCATCATGCTCTTCGTCTCGTTGGACGCATAGCCGAACATCATTCCCTGGTCTCCTGCTCCTGCCTGCTCAGCCTCATCTCCTTCGGCCTTGCCGGAACGAACTTCGTCAGAAGCGTTCACGCCCTGGGCGATGTCTGCTGACTGCTGGTCAACGCGAACGAGAACTTCAACCTTGTTGGCATCAAAGCCCGGGTCAAAGTCGACATATCCGATGCGCTTGATCGTGTCGCGAGCGATCTGCTCAATGTCCAAAGAGTCATTCCCGGTCGTAATTTCTCCCGAGACGACGACAAGGTTCGTGTTGACGAGTGTCTCGCAGGCCACGCGTGAGCCTGGATCAACCGCAAGGCATGCATCAAGAACGCCGTCTGAGATCTGATCCGAAACCTTGTCCGGGTGACCTTCTGTGACTGACTCCGATGTGAAGAGGTAACTGCTGTCGCTGGTGCTCATTCGGTCTTGCTCGCTCGCTTTGTTGGGGGTTCTAGAAAAGCCCTAAGACGCGGAAGGTTAGCGGCAATCGGCCTGTCCCCGACACTTGGAAGGGGATTTTGCGATTGACGTCAGCTCTCGCTGCGACGCGAGCGATGTTCCACAAGATCAATGATGATCGGCACACCTTCAAGCCTGAACCGTTCGCGCAGTCGGTTCTCAATGTAATACGCGTATCCCTTGGTGATTCGGGACCGACTGTTGACCTGGAGTGCAAAGCGTGGAGGACCGGTTTCGGTCTGCGCTCCGTAGAGAATCTTCAGTCGCTTCCCCTGTACGGCTGGCGGCTGTCTTAACTCAGTCACCTCAGCAAGGAACCTGTTCAGCTGCGGTGTGGGAATACGCTCACGCGACCGGTCAGCAATCGCCACAGCCTCGGCCAGCAGGCGTGATACCTGGCGTCCAGTCAGAGCGCTTGCGGTCAACACCCTCGGGCGGAGTCGCAACTTGGACGCTGACATTGACTGAGCATCCTTGAGGAGCTCATCGGAGTCCTTGTCGCTGTCCTTGACCAAATCCCATTTGTTCAGCACGAGGGCGGTGGCGCAGCCGGACTGCATCGCAAGCTCAGCGATACGAAGATCCTGTGCTGTGACTCCCTCCATGGCGTCACAGATGACGAGAGCGACATCAGCACGCTCGGCAGATCGCTTGGCCCTTGAAGCTGAGGCCTTCTCCAACTCTCCTTCAATCTTGGAAGCCCGCCTCAAGCCAGCAGTGTCAACAAGGAGAACCCTGCGTTCGCGTCCGCCAGCGAGATCGGCTGGGACCACAAGAGGCGTATCAATTGAGTCACGCGTCGTTCCGGCTACATCCGAAACAATGACCCGGTTCTCACCCGTCAGCTGATTGACCATCGAACTCTTGCCCACATTTGGACGACCGATCAGTGCCAGACGGACTGGCGCTTCCTGCTCCGGGCCGATCACCAGCTCCTCGCCCAGAAGCTCGGCGATCCTGTCGAGCAGATCTCCCACGCCAAGGCCTTGGGCTGCACTGACGGCAGATGGCTCTCCAAGTCCCAGCTTGTGGAACTCAGCCGAGTAGGGAACCTCATTGATGGTGTCGCACTTGTTGGTGGCCAGAATCACTGGCATTCCCGAGCGTCGGAGGATGTCTGCCACATCCTCATCACCGGGGCGAAGACCAGCTTTTGCGTCGACGACAAGCATCGCTGCGTCGCAGTCTGAAAGTGCTGTCTTGGCTTGATCTCGAACCTGAGCCCCCATGGAGCCCTCATCCGCCTCATCGATTCCGCCGGTGTCAACGAGGACGAACCGCCTGCCGTTCCACTCCGCTTCGATCTCCTTACGGTCGCGCGTCACCCCTGCCATCTCATGAACGACAGCCTCCTTCGTTCCGCTGAGGCGGTTTACGAGAGAACTCTTACCAACGTTGGGGTAGCCGACAACGGCAATCTTGCGCACAGGTGTTCAGTATGCCCGCGTCTGGCCTCAGGCGCGTGCGGCGTCGGCAAGCGACCGAATCCGAGAGACGACCTCAGCGGGCGTGAGACCCGTGGTGTCAACCACCGTTGCGCCCTCCGACGGTTCCAAAGTCGAGCGCCCGTGGCCCTGATCGGCCTCGTCGCGATCGCGCTGTGCTGCAAGAACCTCGGCAATCTCCTGACCTGTCTGGGTAGCTCGGCGCCGGGCTCTTTCCGTCTCGTCGGCGGTTAGCCAGACACGAACCTCAGCGTCCGGAGCCACAACCTGACAGATGTCGCGCCCTTCGGCAACCCAGTCGCCTGAGCCGAGAATCGCCTGTTGCATCTTCACCAAGATCTCCCTCACACGAGGGTCTCCAGCTACCTGTGAGGCTCTCGCCGTCACCTCAGGCGTGCGGATTCGATCTCCTGGATCCACACCGTTCATGAGTAGTGGAGGACCACCCTCAATGGTTACCGCCATGGCTGCCTCAGCGGGCGGCAAATCAAGCTCAAGCGAGGCGAGCGCAACTATCCGATACATCCCGCCAGTATCGAGATGGCCGAAACCGAGCGCCTCGGCAACCTGCTTTGCAACAGTGCTTTTTCCTGACCCCGCGGGGCCGTCAATTGCTACAACCATTGGCGGGAGGCTATGCCAGTCTGCTGATGTCGGCGATAAAGCCTGGATAGGACACATCAGCGGCTCCGAAGTCAGTGACGGTGACACCCTGCTCGCTCGCAAGCCCGGCTACTGCACCCAACATGGCGAGCCGATGGTCTCCGAGACTGTCAATGGTTCCACCCCGCAAGTCACCAGTGCCCGTCACAACAAAGCCATCTTCCGTGGCCTCGATTGTTCCCCCAAGCGCACTGATCAGCTGAACTACCCCAGCTATCCGATCGGTCTCCTTGACCTTAAGTTCCCCAGCCCCACTCACGCGTGTCGTGCCGCTGGCAAAGCAACCGGCAAGAGCCAGAAGAGTGATCTCGTCAACGGCCGCAGGGATCTCCTCTGCCCCCACTGTGATTCCCACGAGCGACGAGCTCCGCGCGCTGACGTCTCCAACCGGCTCTTTGGAAATTCGACCGAAGTCCTCGGGCGGAGCTTCATATCCCGAAATGTCCGCGCCCATTTTCGCAAGCAGGCGAAAGAATCCGGTCCGCTCGGGGTTGAGATTCACCCCTGAAACCGTGATCTCGGAACCCTCAACCAAGACAGCCGCCAAGAGTAGAAAGGCCGCCGAGGAAGGGTCGCCTGGAATCGAGCGATCGACAGAGGCCAAGTCGTCAGCAGGTTTAATCTCCACTCGTGTTGAACCATCTTGCAGTCGTTGCCGAGTGAGGTCGGCGCCCTGTTCGATGAGCATCCGCTCAGTGTGGTCGCGCGATGTCGGGGACTCGGTCACTGAAGATGGTCCATCCGCGAGCAGCCCGGCCAGAAGGATGGCGCTCTTCACCTGAGCGCTCGCAACATCACTGATCCAGTTGATGCCGCTCAGGCTCGCTCCCTTCAACAGGAAGGGCGGTCGCCCATCGGAGAGCTCGAACTCTGCCCCCATCTGCCCCAATGGAACCGCAATCCGGCCCATCGGCCTTGACCGGATCGACCGGTCTCCATCAAGCTGCCATGAGCGACCAGCCTGGCCTGAAAGCCATCCCGAGACAAGCCTCATCAAGGTTCCGCTGTTGCCCACGTCAAGGACCTCGGATGTCTCGGCAGCGCCACGCAGTCCCATCCCAGTGATTTCTACGGTTGATCCCTCCCGCCGGATGCCTGCACCCAGCTGCTCAAGAACTCGAAGCGTGCTCAGAGTGTCCTCACCCAGCAGGTACCCCTCAACAGTCGAGGTGCCGACAGCCATCGCAGCGAGCAACGCCGCCCGATGGGAAATCGACTTGTCGGGCGCCGTGGGAAGAGTCCCTGTCAGCGGACCCGACGGAGCAAAGCTTCGCGACGCCATCAGCCTTGCGAAACCGAGTGGCCAAGCTCGCTGATGAGCTTGGCTGCCCGCTCCGCCGAGTCAGCGCCCTCTATCCCAAGAACGATGGTCCCAGTCGCACGATCGGCAGCAGGATGAAGCTGGAGATCCGTCAAGTCAATGCCAACCCCTCCGAGCGTGAGCGCGATCGAGGCAAGTACCCCGGGCTCGTTCGGAACTTGCACGCGAAGTTCGTGGACCGAACCACCCGTCGCGCCCTCAGCGGCCAACTGCCCCCTTTGAGCTGCGGCTAGGTCATTCCATTCCGTAACTCCGGCGGAATCCCGCGCCACCAAAAGCTCCCTCACGCGCTTGATTCCTAGCTCCACAGCATCGAGCCGCTCAATCAGTGCGTCTGCGTTCGAAAGGTAAATATCGGTCCAGATTGAACTTGGAGCGCCAGCCACGCGCGTCGCATCTCTGAAGCTTGGACCTGTCGCCGGAAGAGGTTCACCCTCATCCGCAAGCGTCGCCGCGGCCTCGGCCACAAGAAGGTTGGCAAGGACGTGTGGAAGATGGGAAACGGTGGCAAGGATCCGATCGTGCACATCTGGGGCTACAGCCCGGGGACGGGCACCGAGTTCGGTGACGATCCGGAATGCCCTTTCAAGCTGGACTCCGGCGGTGTTCTCAACGGGGGTCAGGAACCAGGTTGCTCCCTTGAAGAGGTCGGCCCGTGCATGTGCGGCCCCGCCTGTTTCTCCACCTGCCAAGGGGTGCCCGCCAACAAACCGCGGGTCGGAGTTTGCTTCAACGACACCTTGCTTGGTTGATCCAACATCAGTAATAAGTGCATCAGCAGGACTAGCATCAAGGACTGCCTTGACGACAGACGAGATCCGCCCGACGGGTGCGGCGACAACAACGGCGTCGGCATCCTTCACTGCGGCTTCCAAACTCGGAGCGGGGGCAAGCCCAGACCGCTGAGCGGCAAGCGAAAGCTCGCCGGAGTCCGGGTCCCACCCAGTGACCTCGACGTCATCAAGCTGACTGGCGGCCATGGCAATGGACGTGCCGATCAGGCCAGTCCCAATGATCGTCAGGCGCACGGAATCCCGTGCCTTCCCTCAGACCTTTTGAGGCCGCGCCGCAAGTGCCTTGCCAGCAAGTGCTGCTGCTGCAGCCACCTTCTGAGCATAAGCAGCGAAATCAGTGGCCTCGATCTGTTGTGGCCCGTCGCAAACTGCATTCTGAGGATCGGAGTGAACCTCGACGATGATTCCGTCCGCCCCAACTGCGGCAGCGGCAAGTGAAAGTGGTTCAACCAGATCGCGGCGGCCCGCAGCGTGGCTGGGGTCAACGATGACTGGGAGGTGAGTCATTTCCTTCAGGACCGGAACAGCCATGAGGTCAAGCGTGAAGCGGTAGGCGGTTTCAAAAGTCCTGATCCCACGCTCACAGAGAATGACTGACTCATTCCCCTCCTTGAGCACATATTCGGCCGCCATGAGCAGCTCCTCAAGTGTGGCTGAGAGGCCGCGCTTGATGATTACGGGACGGCCTGACTTGCCGATTTCCGTAAGAAGAGGGTAGTTCTGCATGTTGCGGGCACCGATCTGAATCACATCGGCAACCTCAAGCACAGGCTCCAGGTCGCGAGCGTCCATCAGCTCGGTAACGATTGGAAGTCCAGTCTCGGCCTTAGCTTCGGCGAGAAGGTCAAGCCCCTCTTGGCCAAGCCCCTGGAAGCTGTAAGGAGAGGTACGAGGCTTGTAGGCGCCACCGCGGAGCATGGAGGCTCCGCCATCGCGTACTGCGCGTGCCGAGCTCAGCAACTGGTCACGTGACTCAACCGTGCATGGCCCTGCAATGAGCGAGAAGTGGTTCTGTCCAATCAGAGTGCCGGAGATGTCAAGGATGCTGTCCTCTCCACCCTTGATCTGCCTTGATGAAAGTTTGTACTGCTTGGCGATCGGTACAACGCGATCCACGAACTCGAGCTGTTCAAGCCCAAGCCCCGCAACGCGTCCATCGTGCTCGCTGTCGCCAATTGCTCCCACAAGGGTCAGCGTCTCCCCCGTGCTGACATGAGCCTGAGCTCCCGTGCCTTCGACGAGCGCGACTACTTCAGCCACCTGTTCGGGTGTTGCGGACTCTGTCAGGACGATCATCATGGGGTCTGCAGTAAAACAGGTTGCGAGCGCAGTCGGTCTGTGAGCATGCCAAGGCCCGCTAGGAAAGCAGGTCGGACAAGGCGCCAAGCAGCCTCTGATGCTGCTCTGGCAGGCCTACTGTGACCCGAAGGAAACCGGGGCCGCCAAGGGCAGCGCCGGCTCTGACCAGGATCTCCTTCTCAGCAAGCCCGGCCACAACCGCCTGCTCATCCGCACCTGATGGGAGCCGCACCCAGAGGAAGTTGGCCTGTGATTCGGCCACATGGCAGCCCAATGCAACAAGCCCAGCTGCGAGAACCTCGCGCTCCTCAGTCATAAGGTCGACTCTGCGTTGGATCTCCTCGGAATGGCCCAGGGCCTCTATGGCAGCAGCCTGCGCAGCCGCGTTGCACATGAACGGCTGGCGGACTTGATTGACCGCTGTCTGGATCTCCGTGTCACCACAAAGTCCGTAGCCGACTCGTAGCGCTGCAAGGCCGTAAACCTTCGAGAAGGTTCTAAGAATCACAAGGTTTGGATGGCGATCAAGAAGGCTCAGAGTCGCGTCTGGATCCTCAGAGGTCACAAACTCCCGATAGGCCTCGTCAAGAACAACGCAGACCGTTGGCGGCACTGACTCAAGCAGCTGTTCCACCTCATCAAGCGGCACCAGCGTGGAAGTCGGATTGTTTGGATTGCAGATCAGAAGCAGCCGGGTCTCCTCCGTGACAGCGTCCGCCATTGCGATCAGGTCATGCCTGTCGCTGCTATCCAGCGGAACCTCAATCGCAGTAGCCCCAGTCGTTGCCGCAAGATGTGGGTACATGGAGAACGCTGGCCATGCGTAGATGATTTCCCGCCCAGGCTGCAAGAGCGCCTCCCCAAGCGCAAGGAGTACATCGCAGGATCCATTCCCAGTCGCGATGCGATCCGCGGGAACTCCGGTCCTCACGGCAAGCGCCTCACGCAGAAGACCCGAGCTCGGATCCGGGTAGCGATGTGCCCCAGCAGCTGCCATCTCGGCAGCACGCACGACCTCAGGAAGCGGAGCAAAGGGAGCCTCATTACTCGCGAGCAGAGCAACGCGCTCGTCCAAGGCATAACCGTCCGCTGCCGGATAGACAGGAATACGGGCAATGCGGTCGGCGAAGTTAAGTCCCACTTCCACGGACCTCTCTACTGAGCGCTGTCCAGATCAGGGCGCAGGGCCTGAGCCCCGCGCAGATAAACATGTTCGGCAGCAGCGTCGCGGGTGTCGTTGTAATGAACGAGAACCCGAACAACCCGCTCCAGGGAGCCGGGTACTGGAATCTCCCTCGCGCAGAGGAGAGGCACCTGATCGAGCCCCATCTGCCTGGCCGCCGCAGCCGGAAAGTCCGCGTCAAGATCGTCAGTGACTGTGAAGACACAGGAGATCAAATCATCTGGGCCAAGTTCATTCCGCGTCAGAACTTGCTCTACAAGCTCGGTCGTCCCGGCACGAATCACCGCCGCATCATTTGCGTCGATCTGGATTGCGCCTCTGACTGCTCTTACACCCATGGGAGCTGGATGCTAGTCGCGAACCGCTGTGGCGCGAAGTTCCTCAATCTCGCCTGCATGCAGACGACGGTGCCCTCCGGGCTTGAGCCGCCCGAGTTGCAGCGGACCAATTGCGACTCGCTCAAGCGCAAGGACAGGATGCCCCACCACCTCGCACATCCGACGCACTTGGTGGTTGCGGCCTTCTCTGATCACAATTTCGATGACACCAGGCCCAAGCTTGCTGACCCGTGCGGGGAGTGTGATCCCATCGTCGAGCATCACTCCCTCACTCAGCAAGCGCAGCGCATCGGCCCCAACAGAACCGCCGCCAATCCTTGCGCGGTACGCCTTTGGGACCCCATAGCGAGGATGGGTAAGAATGTTCGCCAGGTCACCGTCGTTGGTCAAGAGCAGCAGTCCGCTGCTGTTGACATCGAGTCGACCGACCGGGTAGAGCCTCCCCATTCCAGGGACCAGGTCAACAACAGTTCGTCGGCCCTGGGGGTCTGAGGCGGTTGAGACAACGCCCAGAGGCTTATTGATCATGTACACAAGTCGAGACGCCGCACCACCGAGTTCCTGGCCATCGACCCGGATTGAATCGGATGAGTCGACACCAGTCGCCGGATCCACACAAAGCTTGCCGTTGACCGTAACTCGCCCAGCGAAGATCACCTCCTCCGATCCACGACGGGAGGCGACACCTGCATGAGCGAGAAACTTGCCGAGACGCATGTGGTGCAACCATAGTCCTATGAACCGGCAACTCCTGATGGAAACACTGAGCGCCCACGGCGAGCCGAGCTTCCGCTCCGACCAGATCTGGCAGTGGCTTGCCGAAGGAGCCACTGGCTACGACGAGATGACAAACCTTCCAAAGGCCCTGCGTCTTGAGCTGGCCGGTCAGGTCCCAATCTCGACGCTGGAGCCGGAGGAGGAGGCCAAGTCCAAGGACGGAACTGTCAAGGTGCTCTTCCGTACAGAGGACAAACGGCCCGTCGAGGCAGTCCTGATGCGCTATCGGGATGGGCGAAGGTCGATCTGTGTTTCGTCTCAGTCGGGTTGCCCTCTCACTTGCACATTCTGCGCGACGGGAACGATGAAGTTCGGTCGAAACCTGACAGCTGACGAGATCATCGATCAGGCCTTGCACCTCAGACGCATTGAGGATCTCGACCACTGCGTCTTCATGGGCATGGGCGAGCCAATGATGAACCTGGACAACGTGATGGAAGCGTGCGACATGCTCCCTGCGCTCGGCATCACCAATCGGAGGACCGCCATCAGCACCGTGGGCTGGGTTCCCGGAATCCGACGTATGACCGAAATTGCCCGCCCCATGCGGCTTGCGCTTTCGCTCCACGCGCCGAACGACAAGCTCCGCTCAAGGATCATGCCTATCAACGACAAGTACCCGATTGAGGAGGTCATGGACGCCTGCGACGAGCATGCCCGGAGTCTCCGGCGCAGGGTATTCATTGAGTACGTGATGCTGAAGGGGGTCAATGACAGCCCGGAAACGGCCGTTGAGCTCGCCGAGCTCCTTGACTCCAAGCACTACAAGGTCAACCTGATCCCCTACAACCCGACTGGCTCATACGACGGATCCGACAGGGACACGATCGAAACATTTGCCGCGATCCTCAACGGGCGAGGACTTACTGCGACGGTTCGCCTGACGCGGGGTCAAGACATCGCGGCGGCCTGCGGGCAGCTAGCCGCACAGCCAAACCAGCTGGATCAGTCTGAGCCAAACTCTGAGGAGTCCGAATCTGGCGCCGGTGCCAATGAAACGACTGGCGACGCTGGAACATCCTCGGCCAGTTCCGATAAGGACTCGACAGTCGAGCTCGAGTCGTCCTCAGCATCCGCCGAGAGCTCTTCGTCTGAGGCCTGATCCGGCGCCTCCGCTGGCGCCTCGTCTTCTCCTTGGCCGTTTGACGGCTCAGGCTGGTCAGACAGCTCCTCTGTTGTCGACTCACCGGACCGCTCGCCGCCAACCTTGAGGAGCCTTTCCCTAAGCGCCTCTTCAACCTCTGGGGCTGGGTCCCAGGCTCCAATGTCAGGAAGATCCTCAAGCGACTTCAGGCCGAACAAACGAAGGAAGAGGTCACTCGTCCGGTACAGAACAGCACCAAAGGGTGACCGGCCAGATTCTTCAATTACTCCACGCTCAAGCAGAGTTGCCGCGGCAGATTCCGCATTGACACCCCTGATCCTCGCTATCTCTGGGCGTGAGACTGGCTGCAGGTAGGCGACTATCGCCAACGTCTCGGCTTGGGCAGGGGTCAGTGGAGGAGTCCTTGGGCTCGCGAACATCCGGCGGGCGGCATCCTCGGCCTCGGGGTTGCTGGAGAGAGCCCACCCTCCCGCGACTTCGCGCAGAAGAATCCCGCGGCCGTCATCAACAGATGCCTTGGCCATCTGGCGCAGCTGTTCCTCTACCTCTTCAAGCTCAGACTCACAGGCTTCAGCGAGGCCCTTGGCATCCAGCGGCTCTGGGGCGAGGAAGAGAAGCGCCTCCAGGTTGCGTGCGAGCGGGTCCAGTTCGCTCATGCGGCTTGGCTTGAAGCACTCATCAATGCCGGATCTTGCTCAGCCGACCAGCGATCAGCGCTGCTGGCAGCAACCAGAATTGGGCCAAACGGCTCGGTCTGAGTCCATGTGGCCTCACCTTGTCGGTACATCTCGAGCAGAGCCCAGAGAGTGACGGCAACCGTGACCCTGTCGGCCCCGCTGACGGCTCGCTCAAAATCAAAGGCGCCGCGCGAAAGCAGGGTGCGAAGCGTTGTGAGCCGTTCGGCAACCGTGATCTGGGGCCGGTGAAGGTGCCCAACCTGAATCTTCGGTGGTGGAGTCAGGAGACTCCCAATTGCCTCGCCAAGCCTTGATGGCTCGTAGGCCTTCTTCGCATGGTCGAGCGAGGCCCGGCGGAGGTACGCCGGGAGCGCGGCGCTCCTGAAGCGGAAGCCTGACTGTTGGTTGAGCAGCTCGCGCAGCCATTCGGAGGCACCGCGGTTGCGATGCTGGGCCATCAGGCGCTCAAAGAGCTCTTCGGCGGCTTCACCGGCGTCAAGCTCAAGTTCCTCCGCGTCCTCCCCAGGAAGCAGAAGGCGGCTCTTGAGTTCCAAAAGGGATGCGATCAGAACCAAGAATTCAGTTGCAACCTCAAGGTCCATTTCACCGCGGAGCTCGAGGTGGTCAATGTAGGAGAGAACGATCCCGGCCAGATCTACTTCAAGCAGGTCAATCTCATCCCTCAGGACGAGCGTCAGGAGAAGGTCAAAGGGACCTGTGAATACCTCGATGTCGAGGTCTAGATCTGCGGCTCTCACAAGGTGGACGCTACCGACGCGCCCCGACGGCTTTTCAGCCTCTCGGGCCGACGCCCATTGCTTCTCTCACGTCAGAAAGAGTCTTTGTGGCGATTAGCTGGGCTTTTTGGGCTCCAAGCGTGAACGCTGCTTCCAGCGCGGCCTCGTCAGCTCGCAACTCAAGGTAACGCTCTTGGATTGGAGCAACCCTCTGGATGACTGCCTCAGCGACGGCTGTCTTGAAGTCCCCGTAGCGCGAATCCCGGAACTCAATCTCCACTTCGTCAGGTGTCTTCCCTGTCACGGCCGCGTAGATATCGATCAGGTTGGCAATCCCTTCCTTGCCCTCCCCGCGGCGAACTTCATCCCCAGAGTCGGTCACTGCGGACCGGAACTTCTTGAGGATCTTTGCCGGCTCGTCCATCACATGGACTCGCCCCTGCTCTGAGCCCGCTGAGGTTGACATCTTGACCGTCGGGTTCTGAAGATCCATAATCCGCGCGCCGACCTCGGGTATCCGATGTTCGGGTACGACAAGGGTCTTGCCGAAACGGGAATTGAAGCGCTCCGCGATGTCCCGCATCAGTTCAATGTGCTGACGCTGATCGTCGCCAACGGGAACCTCACTCGCGCGATAGGCAAGGACATCAGCCGCTTGAAGAACGGGATAGAAGAACAGGCCGGCGCTGACAAGCTCCCGCTCCGTTCCTGCCTTCTCCTTGAACTGGTGCATCCGGTTCAGATCACCCCATGAGGTGACTGAGCAGAGAAGCCAACACAGCTCGGTGTGCTCCATCACATCTCCTTGCCTGAAGAAAATGCACCGAGCCGGATCGAGCCCTGCGGCAAGAAGCACAGCGGCTGTGTCGTAGGTCCGTTCCCGAAGCTCCTTGGGGTCATAGGAGACGGTTGTCGCGTGAAGGTCAACGATGCAATAAAGCCCTTCTCCCCGATCCTGACCCGCGACGTACTGATCGATGGCGCCGATCAGGTTGCCCAGATGCTTCTGCCCTGTCGGCTGGATCCCGGAAAAGATTCTCATGTCCCGCAGGCTACCTTCGCCCGCGGTGGTCAGCCGTTGGCGCCACTGACCTCAAGGCCGACGACACCCAGGATGATCAGTCCAATACAGGCGAACTTGGCAAGGCTCATGCCTTCGCCAAACACCCACACACCGATAAGCGCAGTCAGTGCAGTACCTACCCCGGCCCAGACCGCATAGGAGATTCCAAGTTCCATCTTCTTGAGGACCATTGAGAGAAGCCAGAAAGACGCCCCGTAACCGATAACGACTATTGCAAGGGCGATTGCCTTTGAACCACCGTTCCAATCATTCGCCGCCCGAAGAAACGTCGTAGCGAGCACCTCGGTGCCGATTGCGGCGGCGAGGAGCGGCCACGCACCCATCAGAGCGGCTGGCGGACTACTGGCGTCTTTGCAGCGGCAGCCTCGTCCAGGCGCCTCACAGGCGTGCTGTAAGGGGCAGACTGGGCAATTGTTGGGTCATTGGCTGCCTCACGGAGAATGTCAGCCACAGCGTCCGCAAACAGGTCCAGGGTTTCCTTGGTCTCCGTCTCAGTCGGCTCAATCAGCAGAGCCTCCTCAACAAGAAGCGGGAAGTAGACAGTTGGCGGGTGATATCCGTGGTCAAGAAGCCGCTTTGCGAGATCAAGCGTCCTGATTCCCAGCTCCTTCTTCATTGGAGCCCCGGAGAGCACAAACTCGTGCATGCATAGACGGTCAAAGGCAACTGGGAGGTACTCGGCAACTCCCTCTTCCTTCAATCTGGCAAGCAGGTAATTGGCATTCAGGACCGCAAGTTCGGAGGCCTGCCGCAAGCCTTCGGCTCCGAGCGAACGGATGTAGGCGTAGGACCTTACGAACACCCCGTAGTTGCCTTGGAAGCCGCGGAGGCGTCCAATCGACTTCGGACGATCGTAATCAAGGACAAAACGCGGCTCTTCGCCAGCTCCTGCTTGCTCACGGATGACCTGCGGCCTCGTGATGTAAGGCTCTATCCGCTCCGAGACTGCAATCGGACCAGCGCCTGGACCGCCACCGCCGTGAGGCTGGGTGAATGACTTGTGCAGGTTGAAATGGACGATGTCAAAGCCCATGTCACCTGGACGGCTGATTCCCATGACCGCGTTGAGATTGGCTCCGTCGTAGTAGAGCGTTGCTCCCACTCCGTGAACTATCGACGCAATCTCTTCGATGTTTCCGTCAAACACGCCAAGCGTGTTCGGGTTCGTCAGCATCAAACATGCGACCTGATCGTCGGCCTTGGCGCGAAGATCGTCGAGATCAACTCCACCATCAGCGTTGGTCCCAACCTTCACCACCTCATAGCCACACATCGTGACCGTGGCCGGATTGGTTCCGTGAGCAGTGTCTGGGGTCAGCACCTTCGTTCGCTTATCTCCACGGTCCTCGTGGTAAGCCTTGGTCAGCAGCACTCCAGCCAGTTCGCCGTGTGAGCCTGCAGATGGCTGCAATGAAACGTGAGGAAGTCCAGCTATCTCACCGAGTGCCTCCTGCAAGTTCCACATCAACTCCAGCGCTCCTTGGGCATGACTGTCTGCCTGAAGCGGATGCAGTCTGCTGTTACCTGGGAGGGCAGCAACCCGCTCATGGAGCCTGGGGTTGTGCTTCATGGTGCATGACCCAAGTGGGTAGAAGCCGGAGTCGAGATCGAAGTTTCGCTTGCTGATTCGCGTGTAGTGACGAACAAGCTCGGGTTCAGATACCTCTGGAAGCTTGGCCGGATTGCTCCTCAGGAACTGGCCGGGAATCAAATCCGAAAGAGGGACTTCTGGAACCTCAGTCGAAGGCGTGAAGAATGCCCTTCGTCCGGGCTTGGACTTCTCATAAATGGTTACCGCTGCATCCCGTTGCTGCGGAGTCTCCCCCGTCATTCCGAGCGGAGATTCTGGCCGGATGATCTCCTCGCCCAACTCTCCCGCTGCGTGCTGGGCTGCTGTTTCGGCTGATGCCATGTCGCTCATGCTGCTGCTCCTGTCTGAACGCGGGCTTGGGCAACGGCCTCTGCCAACACCTTGGCCAGCAGGTCAATCTGGGCCTTGTCTCGGCGCTCGGTGAGGGCCACAAGAAGTCCGTTGGGGAACTCTGGGTAATCCCTTCCGATTGCATAACCGGGGTTGACACCCTTGCTCTGGCAGATGCGAATGACTTCCTCAACAGGAGCATCAAGCTGCACCGCGAACTCGCGAACAACTGGCTGTTCGTGGAGCGCGGTCACACCCTCAATCTGGTTGAGCTGATCCCGTGCATAAGCCGTCCGGCGAACCAGAAGTTCGCCAAGCTCAACGAGTCCCTTCTTGCCCAGCCAACCGAGGTAGACAACACCAGCAAGGGCATTAAGGGCTTGTGCTGTGCAGATATTTGAGGTGGCCTTCTCGCGCCGAATATGCTGCTCTCGCGTCTGGAGGGTCAGGACCCAACCACGCCGACCGTCAACATCGCGCGTCTCGCCCGCGATCCGTCCTGGCATGCGCCGGATGTGTTCTTGGGCGGCTGCAAAGAAGCCGAATGAGGGCCCTCCGAAGTCCAGCCGATTGCCAAGAGTCTGGCCCTCTCCCACTGCAACATCCACGCCCATCTCTCCGGGCGGTTCAAGAATTCCAAGCGGGATTGGATCGCAAGACGCAACTACCAGGGCATCGTGCTCTTTTGCGACTGCTGTGAGCGACCGAATGTCCTCAACGGAACCGAGGAAATTGGGCTGCTGCAGAATGACTACACCAACATCATCCCCCATCATTTCCTTAAGCGCCTCGATGTCTGTGATGCCGTCCTTGAGGGGAATTTCCTCAACTGTGGTTCCGTAACCGACGGCGAGCGTCTGAAGCGTCTCCCGTGAGTGTGGATGCACTCCCCTCGAAACCAGATGGCGAGGCCTGCCATTCGCAAGCTTTGCGAGATAGGCAGCCGCGCCGACAGCAGAAGGGCCCTCATAGAGGGAGGCATTGCTGACAGGAAGCCCAGTCAGCTCACTCATCGCAGTCTGATATTCGAACATGACCTGAAGCCCACCCTGCGAGACCTCTGGCTGGTACGGCGTATATGGCGTAAGGAATTCAGCCCGACTCAGCAGGGCGTCGATCAGAGATGGGATGTAGTGGTCATACATTCCGGCTCCCAAGAAGGAGACCTCGTCATCAGCGCTGGTGTTCCTCGCGGCAAGCTCTGCAAACTCGGCGTAAACCTCCTGCTCGGGCTTGCCTGCTGGAAGATCGAGCGCTCCCTTGAAACGAACCCCATCGGGGATTGCCTCAAACAGATCGTCAATGGACTCGCAGCCGATAGCTGCGAGCATTTCCTCTATGTCCTGCTCTGTGGCTGCCGTGTATGAGCTCAAGTCGGGTCTCCTGGTGCTTACTGGCCCAGGAGCGCCTGGTAGGCGACCGAGTCCATCAGCTGTTCCTTCTCGTCTACGGATGAAAGACGGACTTTGACCAACCATCCATCGCCGTAAGGATCATCGTTGATGACTCCTGACTCATCAGCGATTGAAGTGTTGACTTCAATCACTTCACCGCTCATCGGCGCAAACACATCGCTTACCGCCTTAACGGACTCGATCTCAGCGTAGGACTCGTCCTTGGTCAGGAGTGAGCCAACTTCTGGAGCGTCATAGAAGACAACCTCGCCGAGGGCGTCCTGGGCGTACCAAGTGATTCCAAAGGTGGCCCATTCTCCGGCCGGGTCGAGCCGGACCCAGTCGTGCTCCTGGTGGTACAGCAGGTCTTTCGGGTAACTGGCCTCAGACACTTGGGTCCGCCTTTCTGTAGAGCGGTCGCTCGCACACCACTGCGGGGCGCTGCTTACCGCGGACATCTATTTCAAATTCTGTACCAATCGACGCCATCGCCGTCGGCAGGTATGCCATCCCAACTCCAAGCTCAAGGGTCGGAGAGAATGTTCCACTGCTTACGGTCCCGCCTCCAACGACGGGATTCCCCGGGCGTGGAATGCCTGCTGCGAGCATCTTGAACGCAACAAGCTGCTCATCGGTCCCTGCCGCTCTGGCTTCACGAACCGCGTCAGCCCCGATGAAGTTGGTCTCTTCCTTACATGCCCATCCGAGGCCCGCCTCAATGGGGTTGCGTGAGGGGTCAAGGTCGTTGCCATAGAGGTGAAAGCAGGCTTCAGTTCGCAGAGTGTCCCGCGCGGCAAGCCCGCATGGCATCGCTCCGGCAGCAACGAGTGCGTCCCAGACCGCCACCGCATCGTCATTGGGCATGAGGAGTTCAACCCCATCCTCTCCGGTGTAGCCAGTTCCTGCGACAAATACCTCCACTCCTGCAACGTTGACGCTCTCTGAGCGCATCCTTGCCGGCAACGGGCCATCGGCAAGCCGCTCAACAAGAGCCCTTGCATTTGGACCTTGAACGGCGAGCATCGAGGTAAACGCACCTGCGTCCAGCAGCTCAACTTCAAAGTCTTTTGCAACATCAGAGAAACGCTCAAAATCAGCCGTGTGGTTGCCAGCATTGGTGACCGTGAGGAAGACAGCTTCCTCGAGCCTGTAAGTGAACAGATCATCAAGCACACCGCCGTCGTCAGCGCACAGCAACCCATACTGGGCCCCGCCGATCGGGATGCGGGAAACATCGTTGCTGGTCAGGCGCTGAAGGAACTCAAGCGCCTGAGCACCCTGCGTACGGACTTCACCCATGTGGGAGACATCGAAGACTCCGACATCTCCCCGGACGGCACGGTGCTCCTCCATCACGCCCTGGTACTGAACGGGCATCTCCCACCCGGCAAAAGGCACAAGGCGCGCGCCTGCAGCGGCGTGGCGGGCATGCAGCGGAGTCAGCTTTAAATCTGGTGTGGTCACGCGGGCGAGCATACCTGCCCGGGCCGCCGCCCGATCAGGCCACTCTCACCCGTCAACAGCCGCGCGACCCGTTACGAGTCGTCGCGGAGAAACTCTGGAACGTCAACATCAGATCCGCTCGAACCCGAAGATTCGCGGCTGCGTGATGACCGTTCCGGAGCTGCACTGCGTGAGCTGCTGCCTGAACTGCGCCTGCGCCCATGCTCAAAGCCCGTGGCGATCACGGTGACGCGGACGGTGTCGCCCATGTCTTCATCCACGACGGTTCCGAAGATGATGTTGGCACTTGGATCAGCCGCATTGGCAACAACCTCAGCAGCCTCATTCACTTCAAAGAGACCGAGCTGCTTGCCACCGGTGATATTCAGCAGCAGTCCCGTGGCGCCGTCAATCGACTCCTCGAGCAGTGGTGAAGCAATTGCCTCGTTAGCTGCATCAACTGCGCGAGTCTCGCCGTCAGCGGTCCCGATTCCCATCAGGGCTGAGCCCGAGTTCGCCATGATCGTGCGTACATCAGCAAAGTCAAGGTTGATGGTTCCTGGAATCGTGATCAGGTCAGTAATGCCCTGGACTCCCTGACGAAGAACATTGTCAGCCATCTGAAAGGCCTCAACCATTGTCGTCCTGCGTTCAACGACGCTCAGAAGCCGTTCGTTTGGAATCACAATGAGTGTGTCGACGTTCTCACGCAGGTGAGCAATGCCGGAGTCTGCTGAGCGCGTGCGCTGCGAGCCTTCAAAGCTGAACGGCCGTGTGACCACTCCGACTGTGAGTGCTCCAATTTCGTTCTTCGCGATGTCCGCAATGACTGGAGCGGCGCCCGTGCCAGTTCCTCCGCCTTCGCCTGCAGTCACGAAGACCATGTCGGCTCCCTTGAGGGCTTCCTTGATCTCGTCGCGCGACTCAGCGGCTGCTCCGTGTCCAACTTCTGGGTTCGCGCCGGCACCGAGACCCTTCGTAAGGTCGTGACCTATCTGGAGCGTGATGTCTGCTTCGCTCTCCTGCAATGCCTGTGAATCTGTATTGGCCGCGATGAATTCGACGCCGCGCAAACCGGACTCAACCATGCGGTTAACCGCATTGGTTCCGCCGCCGCCGACTCCAACAACCTTGATTACTGCGAGATAGCTTCCGCTTTCCATTATGTCTTGAGACCGCCCTCAGGTAGGGGTTGAGAGTTCAACCGAACGCGCGGGAGACGCGTTCATTCAGTCAAGAATAGACACAAAGGGGTGCTTTGGTCAATGTTTGGGAGGAATTCTTGCGCCGGGCACTTCTCAAACCCTCGACCCATACATGAGGGTTGGTCACATGACACACCCTCAAGTGCTGCTTGAGGGTTACTGCGGGACCGGCCCGGATGGGGCCTGGCCGTCGGGGGCAACAGGCTGGTTGGGATCCGCTGGATCGATCCCACCCTGCACTCCACCCTGGACCCCGCCGACAGCTGGTCTCCGCGGAACACGAACATCAACGTAGGCAGCCCCTCTGGAGGCTGGGTCAGACAGAACACGGGCTGCTGATGCCCACTTGGCAGCAACAAGAGTCTGGTCCCCAAAGTAGATCTTTGGGCCGGCTGTCAAAACCGCAAAGAGTCCGAACTTGGGGTCTCGGGCGAAGGACGCAATGCGTCCACGAAGCTCAGGAGGTGCGCTCTGCAGGATCTTCAGTGACTCCAGTACCACCCGGTCGCGGACGAACCCGCCGACGACAGAACCCTCAACGACAGGAAGGCCCTTGACGGTGAGACCAGGCAATACGGTGCCGTCCGCGGACACAGCCTGAAGCGCACCGGCCGTGACACCCACAGCTGCCACCGCTCGGTAGAGAACGACGGTCACCGTCACATCGTGAGGCGGGTGTGTCTCAACCGAAACGCTCTGAACCGGAGGATGCCCGGAAGCAGCCGCCCTGACCTCATCCTCGTTGAAGGACAGTGTGCTCTGGCCGAGTGCCGCATTACGGACACGCTGAGCTCGAGACCCAGTGAGCCCGATCACCCTTACATGTCGAACATCAAAAAGGCTGCTGTCCTTGAGGACAAAGAAGAACCCTGCCCCGAGAACTACCAAGAGAAGAAACAGGCCTGCCGCTTTAAAGGCGAATCTCTTCATGAAGCAGACCCCCTCCACTCAGGTGGAATTGGGACGGGACCCAGAGTCTGAACCTCAGGTTCGAGCGTCACCCCGTACTTCTCTTCCACCCGACGGCGTCCTTCGCCCATCAGCTCGACAACATCAGCAGTTGTGGCAGTCCCATGGTTGATGACAAAGTTTGCGTGCTTCTCGGAGAACCCTGCACCTCCGACCCTCAGGTCGCGACAACCGGCTCCGTCAAGGAGCTGGCCGGCAGAGCGGCCCTCCGCCTCAGTGCCAGTCGGGTTCTTGAAAGTGGAACCGAAGGTCTTGACCCCCCAAGGTTGAGCCTCCTTACGTTTTGCCCTCAACTCAGCCAAGACCGCTTTCGAAGCTGCCGGATCAGCCGGAGACAAATGAAATGCGGCCTGTGACACAACCTCACCCCGAGCAAGGTTCGACCTGCGATAGGCGAAACCAAGCGACTCTGGCGGCCGACGCTCAATCCCACGAGGACCGATCACTTCCGCCCAGGAAAGGCTCTCGGCAAGATCACCGCCGTACGCGTTCGCGTTCATCCGGACCGCCCCACCCACCGTCCCCGGGATGCTCACTCCGAACTCAAGGCCCGCGAGACCAGCAGCTGCAGCCTTCGCTGCGACGCTTGGCAGCCGTGCCCCACCTCCACACAGAATTGCCCCAGTCACAGCGTCCACCTCAATTGCCGCAAGCTTCCCATCAAGCTTTACCACCAGACCCTCTACCCCCTCGTCTGCAACAAGAAGGTTGGACCCAGAGCCAAGTACGTTGAGCTCGAGACCTTCATCCGCCGCCCACGAGAGGGCTGAATGCAATTCCTCTGGGTTCCCGCATCGGGAGAAGAACTCGGCTGCGCCTCCAGCCCGCACTGTCGTATACGTGTCGAGTGGCTCGTTCTCAACAAGTCTTGCTGGACGGTCACTCACGAGACCAACCCCGCTCCGAGCGACGTGATGTCCCCTGCGCCCATCAGGAGGATCAGATCACCTTCGCGGCTCAATTCATCGATCGCGGCAGCCGTGGCCTGAAGATCCCCCGACGAGCTCAAAATGGGCTCACTCAAGCCTGAATTGCCAGCCGACACGATGAGACCAGAGGTAACGCCCGGAAAATCCTTCCCAGCCTCACGCGCTGGATAGATGTCCGCAACAAGCGCTGCATCAGCGGCTGCCAGAGCAGTGCCAAAGTCAGCCGACAGCGCCTCCGTGCGTGAGAACAGATGTGGCTGGAATGCAACAAGCACGCGCTCAGCCCCGAATGATCTGGCTGCGGCAATGGTGGCTGCGACTTCAGTCGGGTGGTGAGCGTAGTCATCAAACACCTGAGCCCCAGCCCGCGACCTTCCGATGTACTCAAAGCGTCGGCTTGTGCCAGCAAAGGTCGCAATTCCGTCACATAGACCCTGTTCATCGGCGCCGGTCAGTGACGCGGCTTCCAGAGCACCTGACGCGTTGGTTGCATTGTGAAGCCCAGGGACAAGCATGTTCACCGAGTGTTCTCTCCATGTGAAGCTCGCTCTGCCGTCCTTGCTGGATGCGTCAGGAGCGCTGTAGGGATGGAGAGCCACCTCGGGGGGACCCAGCGAAATCAGCTCGGGCTGATCCCAGATGACAGCGTGCCTCGCCTTGGCGAGGAACTGAGTCAGGGTCATCCGAAGATCGTCCAAAGACGAGTAGGTCGCATGATGGTCCAACTCGCAGTTCGTGACAACGGCGATGACGCAGTCAAGCCCCAGAAGTGACCGGTCGGACTCATCAGCTTCAACCACAAGCCAAGGCGAAGTTCCCCATCCAGCCGAGGCCTCGCCACCGGCAAGCGGAGCTCCGATCACCCAACCAGGGTCAACACCAGCGCCGCGCAGAGCACTCACCACCATCGCTGACGTGGTTGTCTTGCCGTGAGTGCCTGTGATGGCAATGGTCGGCTTGAGCCTCGTCATCTCACCGAGCAGGTCGCTCCGATGGAGTTCCCTCTGCCCGCGACCAGAGGCCACAGACCGTTCGGGGTTATCCCCGGCGATCGCAGAGCTGTAAACAAGCTCCGCATCGGCCGGTACATTTGCCGCACTGTGGTCGGTGTGAATGACTGCACCAAGCCCCCGCAGCTCGTCAGTGACTCCACCAGAGGCCCTGTCGGAACCCGTAACTGTGGCTCCGAGTTCAAGCGCGATTCTGGCCAGTCCACTCATCCCTGCCCCGCCGATCCCAACAAAGTGAAGGGACCGCCCGTTCCAGATCTGTTCTACGACCGTGCTCACGACGGCTCCGTTTTCGTGCTTATGTGTTGACCTGCCTCAATCACGACCGCCGCGACTTCCCTCGCTGCGTCCGGACGGGCAAGGCTGGCGCTCGCTCCAGCCATCTCCTTTAGACGCGCCGGGTCCCTAAGCAGTGAGTCAACAGCCCTGCCAAGCGATGCGGCCGAAAGCTCACCGTCGGCCATCACAACCGCAGCCCCGGCTGCCTCCATCCAACGAGCATTTCCAGTCTGATGATCCCCCGCGGCGTGTGGGTATGGAATCAGGATGGCGGGGCAGCCCTGGGCGGCCAGCTCAAAAACCGACCCGCCGGCCCGCGCCACAGCGAGATCGCATGCCGCCACAGCCTCTCCAAAGCCCTCAACGTATCCCTCAAGATGGTAGGCGGCACGCGGGGACGTAAGGCTTGGAAGGTCCCGCTCGCCAGCCAGATGCAGCACCTCAAAGTCAGTGCTCGCAAACGCCTCAACCGCCGCCTTGTTGATCGATGAAGCACCAAGAGATCCCCCAGTAACAAGGACACACTGGGCGTCCGGCGAGATGCCAAACCGTTGCCTTGCAGCAGCCCTGTCAGTCGCACCAACGGGAACAGGCCTACCTGTGACCAGGAATTTCTCCGGACCGTGGCCCTCAATCGGAAATCCAAGACAGACCCTTTTCGCAAACCGAGCAAGGGCCCTGTTGCTTATTCCAAGATGGCTGTCAGCCTCAGTCAGCACCAACGGAGTCCGTGTGAGAACCGCAGCCGCGCCGGCAATGCCCGCCACATATCCACCTCCACCGAGAATCACATCAGGCCGGGTCTGTCGAACAAGACGCACGGCACCCAGCACTGCTGGGAGTGCCTTGAACGCTGCGCGTAACGCCTTGACTTTGGATGTACGACTCAGGCCCTCAGCCTGAAGCTGGTGAAATTTGAACCCTGCGGCCGGAACCAGTGACGCCTCTGCACGATCCCCTCCCACAAACTCAACCTCGTGAGCGGAGCCTCGGAGTTCGTCAGCGACGCTGAGCGCGGGAATCACGTGCCCGGCTGTCCCGCCGGCTGCGATCAGAATCCGCATCCCAATCCTCGCTTGTTGAGGCGTCTATGTCTGGAACGGCCCGCAGGCGAGCGCCCCCCGTGGCAGCGATGTTCAACAGAAGCCCGGTTGAACACAGGAGAACAATCAAGTTGGTCGGGCCGTACGAGATGAACGGAAGCGGCACTCCCGTAAGCGGTGCGATCCCAAGAACGACCCATATGTTGAGCATGGCTTGACAAGTGATCAACGCGGTAAGTCCCGCTGCAGTCAGCTTCGCATACGGATCAACGGCATCCCGGGCAATGTTCATCCCCGCTCGCAGAATTGCGCCGAACAGGCCCAGTACGACGAGGATTCCAACCACACCAAGCTCCTCCCCGATCACAGCAAGGATGAAGTCAGTGTGAGCCTCAGGCAGGTAAAAGATCTTTTGCACTGACTGACCTGGCCCCACTCCAAGAATCCCGCCCGAGCCCAGCGCGATCTGACCCTGAACTGATTGGAAGCCACTGTCGGCCTGGTGAGCCCACGGGTGAAGGAATGCAGTCAATCTGGCGGCTCTATATGGAGATGCCACGGCAAACAGCAAAACTGCCATAACCGCACTTCCCAGGATCGGAGCTAGGACGCGCAGCGGCATTCCTGCCATCCAAACAATCGTGAGGCCCGTTGCCACACAAACGAGAGCTGTGCCCAAATCGGGCTCCTTTGCAATCAAGACTGCGGTAAGGAAGATCGGCCACATCACGAACTTGAAGGCAGACTTGAGATTGCCAAGCGTTTGAGACCGAGTGACTGCAAGGTGCGCCACATAGAGCACCAGCGCAAGCTTCCCGATCTCACTCGGCTGGAAGCTGGTCACGCCAAGGTTGATCCATCGCTGCGCCCCATTGATTGATTGACCAACTCCGGGAAGCAGAACGGCAGCGATAGGGAACAGCGCCAATCCCATCAAGATCTTGCTGTGGCGGCCGATCGTGTCCAGTGGAATCCGTTGTAGAAACCAAAGCAGCAGGAAGCCCGGGAGAACACCAAGGCCAAGCGTTCGCAGAAGAAGCCCTGTCCCCTGACCACCTGAAGAAAGGGCGTTGCTTGCAGACGAAGCGCTGTAGACCATCACAACTCCAATCGCCACCAGAATCACAACGGCGGTCGTGATTGCTCGGTGCTCCTTGGGGAAGACGAGGGTCCTTTGCTCTTGAGGCTCACGCACTTGAGCGGCAGGTGCGTTCTGCCTTCTGAGTCGGCGTCTGCTCATGCGCTGGCCTCAACAAGAGAGCAGAATTCCGCTCCACGCTGCTCAAAGTCCCTGAACTGATCGAAGCTTGCACAGGCCGGTGAAAGCAGAACTGACTCTCCCGAGTGGGCGGTTCGGGCGCAGGAGGCCACAGCAAGCCTCAGGTCTCCGTCCTGCTGGACATGAACACCACTTTCGGAGAGAATCTCAAACAACTGACCCGCGGCTTCGCCGATCAGGTGCACGGATACACAGTGGCCCGCGACAGCAGCTCGAAGTGGGAGAAAGTCTTGGCC
>JBAXHG010000002.1:0-47484 GCA_037139015.1 Actinomycetes bacterium
AGGTTACTCAGCGGCCGTGGAGGCCGAGGACATAAATTCCGGTTCGGATCAATGTCTTCACGTCCTCCCAGAGGGACCAACGGGTGATGTACAGATAGTCCAGTGATGCCATGTCGGTCAATGAGAATCGAGCTGCGCTGCCGAGCTGCCACGGGCCGGTCATTCCGGGCAGGACTGAGTAGCGGAACCTTGCCCAGCCTGAAAGGAGCACGTCCTCCTCAGGTACCAATGGTCGAGGGCCGACGAGGCTCATCTCCCCGCGCAGAACATTGAATATCTGTGGGAGCTCGTCGAGGCTCGTCTTGCGGAGGACCCGGCCAATCCCCGTGACCCTGGGATCGTCCGTGATCTTGAACAACCCGGAGGCCTCGTTCAGGGTTGCCAAGTGGCTCCGTTTGAAGTGTGAGTCGTCTTCCATCGTGCGAAATTTCAGAATCGTGAATTGGAACTCATGTCGGCCCACCCGGCGTTGGCGATAAATGGCGGGGCCAGGCGAGCTGAGGCGAATGCTGATCGCAATCAAGATCATCAACGGCGCCAGAACGATCGCGATGACAGTTCCCAGCGTTAGGTCGAAGATCCGCTTGGCAGCAAGTGAGGAGCCGGCAAGCCGCGGGCGCTGCATTCCGAGCATGGTCAAGCCCACAAGATCATCAACTTGTGATGCGGTGCCCATCAGGTCGTTGATCTCGGGGATTACGCTCACTTTGATCCCCATCCCGTTCAGTGCACGAGCTACTGCCAAGTCTTCACTTGACCGCGGGACAAGCAGGACACGCTCAACGAGCGCATCGTCAATAAGGGTCTCCAACTCATGAGCAGAGGCGATTGGTGTGTCCTCGTCCATGCTGTCAGTGACGCTCGCGACGACTTCCGCCTTGAAGGTATGGGAGCGCTCAAATCGAACCGCCATTTCTTCAGCGGACTTACTTGTTCCGATTACAAGGCAGCGCTCTGGGGGAAGAGCTGCGACAACGAAGCGACGCGTTACTCCCCGTCCGATGGTCAGCAATGCTGTGATGCCAAAGAGCAGGAGCACACGTTGGTTGTGGGTGACGTCGCCACTAAAGATCACATCATTTGCAAGCCACTCGCTGCCAACCACGAATGCCGCGAGTCCAAAGAGTCGGGGGAACTCATCAAGGGTCACATGGCGTAGACGGGTGTCGTCATTGTCATAAAGCCCGAGAATCTTGGCGACCATTGGGACCAGGATCAGGTAGGCCACTGAAAGAGGCTGGACAGTCTGGCCCCTGCCAGCGACAGCGATGGTTGTCCAGACGACTATCGCAACGCAGGTCAGATCACTGACGAACAGTGACCGTCGCATCAACACATCGCGGGCCCGGGCGAGTCGGCGGCCATTGTTCCCCGCAGCTGATGCGCCTTGATGCAGCTCTTCGCGCGAACGAGGCGTCGCAGAAGTACTCATCGAGTGCTTCCTAAAGGTTTCATCAGATCTTTCCCCGCGTCATCTCGAGGCAGCCTATCCTGTGTTCTGTCCTTGAGCGCCAGTAGGGCGATGGCTTTCGCCGAGGGGCGCTGAGGATCAGGAGTGATTGCGGCGCTGCCGCGAAAAAGCGAGGGCGAAAGCGCCTATAACTGAGCCGATAAGTGCCGCCGGCAGGACCAGTCCAAGGCCACCGGAGTCACCTTCAAGTGCAGTTCCCAAAGCGGCGGGCACTGAAGGTACGGAAACTGAGGCTGTGGAAGAAGATGATGTTCCGCCAGGACCAGAACCAGGGCCGCCAGGAACGGTTGCTGCTACGACGGAGGAGAAGCGGTCACCTCCCTCGTTGCTCAAATTCTGAACCTGCTGGCGGGAAAGTCCTGAATGGGACTTTGTGTTCCCGGTCTTCACTTCGCCGGTCGCATTGGGGACCTGTTCGATGTACTGGTCAACCCAAGGATCACCCGTGACTGCAGATGACGCGTACGCTGGCGCTGCCGCGGCAGCGGAAGCGGCTACGGTGACCAGCATGAGTGAGAGACTTCTGCGGAACATGGGAAACGGGATCATGACAGATGAAGGCGGCCCTGTCACGGCGCAACCGATAAACCGCGGCGGCGCAGGGGTGAGTCGCGGACTCGTTACTGGTGTGCTCGTCGCTGGTTTTGTCTTCCTGATCGGTTATCGGCATGGTGGCTACGAGCTTCCAATGACTGGTGAGGCAACTCTTCTCGTCTCGTGGATGGTTCTTATTGGGGCGATCCTCGGAGTCATTCCAACCGTGCGGCTCACGGGCGCCAGGGCGGCCGCGGTCGGTCTCCTGACTGCCTTCCTTGCGTGGGAGTTGATTTCCGTTCTCTGGTCAGACGCGGCAGGCCGGACGGTCTCTGTCGGAGTGCAGCTCGCGGCTGTGTTGAGTTGCCTTCTGGCAGCAGCGCTCGTAATTCGCAGGGAGGACAGCGAGGCAGTCCTTGGCGGCCTTCTTGCCGGAGTGACGCTGATCGCTTTCATCGCGGTTGGTTCAAGACTCCACCCGAGTTGGTTCCCGAACACGGTTCCGGCTGGAGATCTCGCGCGGATGCGGCCGAGGCTCCACTGGCCGGTTGGCTACTGGAATGCATCCGCCTACTTGATGGCCATGGCGCTCCCGCTGGCCGTCCACTTCGCGACTGGGGCGCGCAAGGGCCTTTCACGCGCCCTCGCTGGAGCGTCAATCCCGCTTCTGAGCTTGTGCGTTCTGTTTGCAATTTCCCGAGGTGGGAGCGTGGTTGCACTGTTTGCAGTCTTGGTGGGTTTCCTGCTCGGGCCGATCAACGCGAGACGAATTGCGGGACTTGCCATTGCTGCAGTCGCATCCGGTGTGGTTGTGGCCACAGCTCTCTCAGGGCAGCAGCTGATGGATGGGGTTACTGACTCCGGAGCTGGGGCCGACCAAGCCAGGCTTACTCTCCTCGTCCTTCTTGCGACGGCGCTCGCCGTAGCCACCGTGACTGTTGCGCTCCATCACCTGCCCGGCGACGAGGAGACGGTTGACCGGGGCAGGGCAAAGCCGTGGCTCCGACTCAGCGTCCTCCTCGCCATCGGCGCCGTCGGGGCCGGACTCTTCTTTGCATCTGGCGGCGGGCCGAAACTCAACAGGAGCTGGAACGAGTTTCGCAACCCCCAGATGACAGTGAGCAATGGCCGGGGGAACTCGGTGGAACGCCTTGCATCACAGAGCTCTAACGGACGCTGGCAGCTCTGGACGGGCGCCGTTAACGCTGGCGCAGAGAATCCGCTGACGGGGACCGGTGGTGGAACATTTGAGCTCTGGTGGAACAAGCATCGAACAAGCGCACTGACAGTCAAGAATGTCCACTCGCTTTATCTGGAGGCGTGGTCCGATCTGGGACTGGTTGGACTCCTCCTTATGCTCGGCTTCTTTGGCGCGATGTTCTGGGGCTGTGCCTCGGCTTTGAGGCGTGCTGGACCACAGCTCGGGCTCGCGGGGGCCGGGACGGCAACGGTCGCAGCATTCGCACTCTCTTCAGCGACTGACTGGGGCTGGCAGGTAACCATCCTGCCAATCGTTGCAGTGGTCGCATTTGCGGCAGTGGCAACGCCAGATGTGAAAGATGAGCTCAAAGATGAGGCGCAGCCGAGGGTGCGTTTCGGCATTGGACTGTTCGCGGTTTTGCTTCTCGTTCTGGTGGTTCCTCCGACGGTTGCCAGCCACGGCGTGATCCAGAGCCGCCAGGAGGCTGCGAAGAAGAACTTTGCCGGTGCAGTTGCCCAAGCCAGGTCAGCGCGCAACTGGCAGCCGTATTCAGCTGAAGCTTGGCTGCAGGAAGGTCTGGCGCAGGAGGCCGAAGGCAACTACGCAGCAGCGAAGCCGCTGGTCCTCGGCGCGATCAAGCGGGAGCCTGGTTCTTGGCAACCATGGCTGGTACTCGCTGGCATTGAGGCCCGGGCAGGGAATGAGAAGGCTGCCCTTCGGGACTACAGGCGCTCACGTGACCTGAACCCGATGTCACGGCTTTTCGAAGCCGGTAACTGACCGGCTCGACTCTCGCCTAGAGGGGCTCGGCTGTTTCGGCATGCCCATGGTCGAGTCCATGCGGGCTGATTGACGCGGCTACAAGCAGGCCTGCGAGCGCGCCAATTGCTCCCGCGACGAACCCTGCCGCATAACCCATGGTGGCCACCACAAGTCCCACCAGTGGAGAACCGAAGGCAAGGCCGATGTCGAAGAAGGCGGTAAATGTGCCCATCGCCGCCCCTCGCTGAGCTGGCTCGGTCTTAGCGAGCACGAGCAGGGCGAGTGAGGGGAAGAGCATCGCAAACCCGGATCCCATAACCGCTGCGCCGAGGAGGGCGATAGGGAGCGACTGCGCAACGGCCAAGATCAAAAGTCCTACGCCTTCTGCCCCGGCAGCCAGCATCGCAGCGGGCCTGCCTCCCATTCGGTCAGGAACATCTCCCAGCAGCAAACGGTTGATTACGACTGCGCCCGCAAACGACGCGAAGGCCAGCGCCCCGTGCCCGATGTGCCGATGATCAAGGGTGAGGACCAGGAAGGAGGCAACCGCCGCATAACCCAGATTGGCAAGCAGGAGCGCGAAGCCTGGCCGGATCGAGGCCCGTGGGATGAGGCTTGAGATTCCCTTCGGTTGGTTCTCGTGAGTGACGACTGTTTCGTTGCGCGGCATCCAGAACAGGGCGATCAGGGACAGCGTTGACAATCCGACACAGAGCGCCCACACAGCATCAAAGGACTTGGTCGCCTCGTACAGGCTCTCGCCAATCAGTGGCCCAACTGAGACACCACCCCAGATTGCAAGTCCGTAGAGGCCAATCAGCCTGCCGCGTTCTTTCTCTGAAGCCCTGTCGGCAACCCAAGCAGCTCCAGATGTGTAGACGACCCCTTCTCCCGCACCGAGGATTATTCGGGCTCCAACCAAGCCGGCAACGCCCCATGGAATTGCATAGAGCGCTCCAGCGACGGCAGTGAGGCCTGCTCCGACCATCATGATTGGACGTCTCCCACGGCGGTCCCCGGACCTTCCTGCAATGGGACGGACCACTATCGCGGCGAGGGCGAACGACCCAATCACAAGACCCACAGCTACATCTCCTGCGCCAATGGGACCCTTCACATACCTGGGGAGTACGGGCAGCGCCGCGCCGACTGAAAGCATGTTCAGGAAGGTCGCAGTGAAGACTGCCTTGGACCCGAATGGGAAACTTGGGCGAGTGGGTCGGCGGCTTGGCTTGGACACAGCACCCGAGATTACGGTTCATGACTCCCAGACGGGCGTCTGCCTGCGTGGCTCCGTCAACCTCGCCCCGTCGCTACACTTCAAAGCCCTGCCGTTCGGGAGGCCGTTCTTTGGCCTCACCCGGACGGCGTAAGCATTGACCGGAAGAGACTGAACAACTATGGCCCGCGGAGACGTACGCATCGCTGTAACCCTCGCATGTGAGGACTGCAAGCGCCGCAATTATCAGACGAATAAGAGCAAGCGCAACAATCCGGACCGGATTGAAATGCGCAAGCACTGCCGCTGGTGCCGCAAGCACACGCAGCACAAGGAAACGCGTTAAGCGTGACCACCACTGTTGACACTCCAGATGGCGGAGACGCCTTCGACGAGACCCCGATTGACGAGGCCGCTGAGCAACGTCATGCGGAGAAGCACGCTCAGGTGCCTTCCCGCTTTCGGATTGTCAACTTCCTGCGTGGTTCGTGGCGCGAGCTTCAGAGAGTTCAATGGCCTGATCGCCAGCACGTAACCCAGGCAACTGCGGTCGTCGCTGGCTTTGTGGCCATCGCAGGTACCTACCTCGGACTCGCCGACTTCCTGTCGGCGAAGTTCATGCAACTAATCCTTTAGGCGGAAAAACCCATGTATCGCTGGTATGTAATCAACACTTATTCAGGGCACGAGAACAAGGTTCGTCAGAACCTTGAGCATCGTCGCACCGCGCTCAACCAACAGCGCGCAGTTCGACGCATCGTTGTTCCTACAGAGACAGTCCAGGAAATCAAGGACAACCAGAAGGTTGATGTTGAGAAGCGGACGATGCCGGCCTACGTTCTGGTTGAGATGAACCTCACCGAGGACTCTTGGCAGCTCGTCAAGGGCACGCCTGGCGTCATCGGCTTCGTCGGCGCAGCCGATCAGCCAATTCCACTTACAGCAACTGAAGTCGAACGTCTTCTCAAGGTTGAGCAGACATCATCGACCCCGGGAGCAGCCGCGACAGCACCGTCTCGACCGGTTGCCCAGTACAACGTTGGAGAGCAGGTCAAGGTCATCTCCGGGCCACTTTCCGACTTCTCAGGAGAAATCGCAGAAATCAACGAGGACGCAGCGAAGCTCAAGGTGCTGGTATCCATCTTCGGCCGGGAAACCCCGGTTGAAGTCGGCTTCGATCAGGTCAAGAAAGTCTGAACATGGCAAAAAAGGTCATCACAGTTATCAAGCTCCAAGCCCCAGGCGGACAGGCGAGCCCGGCTCCACCGGTCGGCCCTGCGCTCGGTCAGCACGGCGTCAACATCATGGAGTTCGTCAAGGCTTTCAACGCCCAGACGGCTCAGGACAATGGGACAACCATCCCAGTAGAGATCTCCGTTTACGAGGATCGCTCATTCACTTTTGTAACCAAGAGCCCACCGGCAGCCGTTCTGATTCGTCAGGCAATCGGCATTCCAAAGGGTTCCTCGGAGCCAGGGCGTACGGTCGTGGCATCAATCTCAACGGCCAAGCTGCGTGAGATCGCCGAGAAGAAAATGCAGGACCTGAATGCAAACGATTTGGACCAGGCCACGAAGATCATCGCTGGCACAGCACGGTCCATGGGAATTGAGGTAACAGGCTGATGTCACCACGTACAGCAAGCCGTGGAAAGACCTGGCGCGAAGCTCGCGGGAAGTACGACCGTCTCCGTGAGTACCCGTCAGCTGAGGCGATCGGACTCGTCAAGTCACTTCGTGAGCCCAAGTTCGACGAGGCCGTTGAGCTGCACGTGCGGACCGGGCTTAATGTCCGCCACGCCGAAGAGCAGCTTCGCGGAACTGTTGCGCTTCCAAAGGGACTCGGCAAGAACGTGACCATTGCTGTCTTCGCACAGGGCGACAAGGCCCGTGAGGCAGAGGAAGCCGGAGCTGACCATGTTGGCGCTGAGGACCTCGCCAAGAAGATTGAAGAGGGATTCACTGACTTTGACGTTGTCATCGCCACACCAGACCTGATGCCCGTAGTGGGCCGTCTCGGCAAGGTGCTTGGGCCGTCGGGCAAGATGCCCAACCCAAAGGTTGGCACTGTCACCGCTGATGTTGCCAAGGCAGTCAGCGAGGCCAAGGCCGGCAAGGTTGAGTACCGCACAGACAAGGCTGGCATCGTTCACGTTGTCATCGGTCGGATTGGTTTCCCTGCGGGAGACCTGGTTGAGAACCTGAACGCGGTCATGGACGAGATCAACCGTGCGAAGCCGTCAGCAGCCAAGGGCCGCTACATCCATTCGGTGACCCTCGCATCAACGATGGGACCTGGAGTTCGCGTTGACACCGATGCTGGCAGCGATGCCGTAGACCAGCCAGCAGCTGCAGCACCGGTAAAGGCGGCTGCGGTTGTGGAAGAGATTTCAGAAGTGGAAGAAACGCCGGCTGAAGCGGTTGTTGAAGAGACCGTTGTTGAAGAGCAGGCAGAGGCAACCGAGGAGTCGCCCGAACAGGCCGACTGAATTTGAACAGCGCATCCACCGCGCCGCAGAAACCGGGCATCCGCAAGGAGCAAGACCCGGTCAGGTGACGGGACGGACACGAACTAAGCTGGCTTTGAGGCCCGCTTTCACTCGAATTCCGCCCGCACCAAGCGGGCGGTTCGCGTTCTAGAGGAAGAACAGGAGCAACATGAACAAAGCAGAAAAGGCAGTTGCGATCGAAGAGATCACAGCTCAAATCAAAGAGTCAGAAGCGATCTTCGTCGTTGACTACCGCGGAATGACAGTGCCTCAGGCAGCTGATCTCCGAGGCAAGCTCCGTGAGGCTGACACAAGCCTTCGCGTAGTCAAGAACACACTTACGATTCGCGCAGCTGACGCAGCCGGAGCTGAGGAGCTCAAGCCATTCCTCGCGGGTCCGACTGCGATCGCCTTCGTTCGCGGAGATGCGGCACTTGCAGCCAAGGAGATCGCGGCTGTACAGAAGGAACATGAAATTCTTGCCTTTAAGGGCGGCACGATGGGTGGACGGGCGATCTCAGTTGAAGAGGTCACCGCATTGTCCAAGCTTCCATCGCGCCAAGTCCTTATTGGTCAGCTGGTCGGCCTTACCGCCGCACCGCTGGTTGGTCTTGTCCGTGGCCTTGGTGGCCTGATCGGCGGGCTTGCAAGCCAGCTTGGTCAGATCCGCGATCAGGGACTCGTGGGCGGCTCGGCGGATGCAGCACCTGCTGAGGAAGCACCAAAGGAAGAGGCGTCAACAGATGACGCTGAAGCACAAGATGCTCCGGCAGAGGAGGCGAGTGCCGTTGAGGCACCCGCCGACGATGCTGGTGACGAACCCGCAGCAGAAGCAGCCGATGAGGCTGCTGAAGCTGATGGGAACGAGGAGCAGGCGGCCGCTGAACCGGACGCCGAGGCAGCTCCAGACGAAACGGCGTCTGCGGACGACGCCGACGTTGAAGTTGACGGATCCGCAGACAATAACGACGAGGGTGACAGCGCGGACAGCGCTGGCGCGTAATAAGGAGGACACATGTCAACTACTGAAAAGTGGATTGAAGAGCTCAAGGGCATCACAGTGCTCGAGCTTGCAGATCGAATCAAGGCGCTTGAAGAAGAATTCGGCGTTTCAGCAACAGCAGTTGCCGCAGCAGCACCAGCAGCAGGTGGAGCCGGTGGCGGCGAGGCAGAAGCCGAGGAGGGTGGCACGGTAGACGTGATCCTCACCGGTGGCGGCGAGAAGAAGATCCAGGTCATCAAGGTTGTCCGTGCGGCAACTGGACTTGGTCTCAAGGAAGCAAAGGCAGTTGTTGATGACGCACCACAGCCTGTCAAGGAAGGCATTGAGCGAGCAGACGCAGAGAAGCTCAAGGCTGAAATTGAAGAGGCCGGCGGAACCGCAGAGCTTAAATAACTCTGGCTTTAGAGGCAGACCAGCTCGAAAGGTGCTACTTTTGAGTTGGTCTGCCGATAGCCGCAGCCATCCAAGCAGTGTCCGGTGCGTAACCCGTACTGGACCGGATGGGGTCCGTGAGTGCTGACTTACCCGTAAAACGGGTGTTTTTTCTTCTGTTAATTCCAGCGGAAGCGCACAGTTTGCGCTCCGTACTCTCATAATCTTCACGCCCGAGGAGGCAGCCAAGTTGGCTTCAGTCGCCCCAAGGTCGCGCAGGAGTTTTGCGCGCCTCTCCCAGGAACAGCAAGTTCCAAACCTCATTGATGTCCAAAAGAAGACGTTCTTCAACTGGCTGGTAAAGCCGGAAGCAGGCGGCGGACTCTTCGAAACCATCAGGGACATCTCCCCGATCGAGTCGTATGACGGCTCTCTCGCGGTTGAGTTCGGCGACTTCCGCTTTGGCGACGCTCCAGAGACAATTGCTGAGTGCCGCAAGGCCTCAAAGACATACTTCCGCCCACTCTCAGTTGACGTTCGTTTCGTCGACACGGAGACCGGCGAGATCCGCGAGCAGGAAGTTTTCATGGGCGAGTTCCCATGGATGACGCCACGCGGAACATTCATCATCAACGGCACCGAGCGTGTCGTCGTCACCCAGCTCGTCCGTTCACCGGGCGCATACGTGATGGAGCCGAAGGACCCGGAGAAGCAGATGTTCATCGCGAACCTCATGCCTTCACGTGGATCCTGGCTTGAACTGGAGATCGACAAGAAGGGCAAGGTCTTTGTCCGCATCGACCGCAAGCGCAAGCTTCCCGTTTCCGTCCTCCTTCGCGCAATGGGTCACTCCATTGACGAACAGATCCTGAAGCTCACTTCCAACTCCCTGTACGTCCGTAACACGCTCGAGGGCGACACGGTTGGACATCCGGACTGGACCGAGCGCGCTTCCGAATGGGTCAAGACCCGCGGCGGCAAGGACAAGAGCATTGTCGGCCTCAAGCATCTCGTTGACGAGCTTGCCGGAGCTGACAAGCCAGGAGCCCAGTGGTCAGCAGCTACCAGCCTTGAGTTCACTGCGAAGGCAACAGCCCTTGAAGAGACAGTGCTTGTTGAAGTACAGGAGGCCACGACCGGCCTCGAGGCAACACGCTCAGAGATCAAGAAGGCCCGCAACGACCTGAAGAAGGCTGGCAAGGACGCAGCTCAGGCCAGCGACATCCAGAAGGCAATCGAAACCCTTGAGGTGGACGAGAACAAGCTCGAAGCACGCATTGCGACCCTTGAAGAGGACCTTGTGATTATTGGCGAGCCACGCCAAATCCGCGAAGACGCCCTCATTGAGCTCTTCCGCAAGCAGCGTCCAGGCGAGCCACCGACCATTGATGCCGCGGAGAACCTGCTTAACAGCATGTTCTTTGATGCCAAGCGTTACGACCTTTCACGGGTCGGCCGCTACAAGGTCAACGCGCGCCTCGGGCTCGACATTGACCTTGAGAACCGCACCCTTGATCAGGAGGACATCGTCCGCCTGCTCAGGTCACTTATCGCGCTTCCGCGCGAGCTCGGCATGCCAGAGCATCCGGAAGACGAGATCAAGGACTACGCAGCGGAGGCAATCTCCTACCCGCGTGAGCCAATTGCCCACATGCTCGACGAGTACGAGCACTTCGGCAACCGTCGTCTCCGTACCGTCGGCGAGCTGATCCAGGACGCATTCCGTGTTGGCCTTTACCGCATGGAACGTGTTATCCGTGAGCGCCTCACCACTGAGGACAAGGACACGATCACTCCGCAGTCGATCGTCAACATCCGTCCTGTTGTGGCCGCACTCAAGGAGTTCTTTGGCTCCTCGCAGCTCAGCCAGTTCATGGACCAGGTCAACTCACTCGCAGGTCTGACACACAGGCGTCGACTGAGCGCCCTTGGTGCCGGTGGACTTACCCGTGAGCGCGCGCCCATTGAGGTTCGAGACGTTCACCCGACCCATTACGGCCGCATGTGCCCAATTGAGACCCCCGAAGGACCAAACATTGGTCTGATCGGATCTCTGTCCTCATACGCTGAGATCTCCGATCTTGGTTTCGTCACGACCCCGTACCGCGTGGTCAAGGACGGCGTTGTCACCGACGAGGTTGTTCACCTTGACGCAACGATGGAAGAGGAGAAGAAGATCGCGCAGGCAAACGCCGAGCTCGATCCGAAGACCAAGAAGATCAAGGGTCCTGACGTCATCTGCCGTACGCAGGCAGGTCAGTACGTAACGGTCAAGCCAACAGAAGTTGACCTGATTGACGTTTCTCCCGAGCAGATCTGGTCAGTCGCCACGGCGATGATTCCGTTCCTCGAGCACGACGATGCCAACCGCGCCCTGATGGGATCCAACATGCAGAGGCAGGCCGTTCCGCTGCTTCGCACCGATGCTCCACTTGTGGGCACCGGCATGGAGGCTCGCGCAGCGCTCGACACCGGTGACGTGATCCTTGCCGAGAACGCTGGCACAGTGGCTTACGTTGACTCGGCCAAGATCGTCGTTGAGACGAAGGATGGCGCAGACGAGTACGTACTCAGCAAGTTCACCCGCTCAAACCAGGGCACGATCATCCACAACAAGCCGCTGGTCTCGACCGGCGACAAGGTTCTGGCTGGCGCAGCTCTCGCTGACGGCTCATCAACAAGTCAGGGCGAAATGGCCCTTGGCAAGAACTTGATGGTTGCCTTCATGTCATGGGAGGGCTACAACTTCGAGGACGCGATCATTCTGAGCCGCCGTCTTGTGAAGGACGACGAACTCACATCGATTCACATTGAGTCCTACGAGACCGACGCACGGTCAACGAAGCTCGGTGACGAAGAGATCACGCGTGACATTCCGAACCGTTCGGAAGAGTCCCTGCGCAACCTCGACGACCGCGGCATTATTCGCGTTGGCGCCGAAGTCAAGTCAGGCGACCTTCTTGTCGGCAAGGTCACACCTAAGGGTGAGACGGAGCTGACTGCGGAAGAGAAGCTGATTCGCGCGATCTTCAAGGAGAAGGCCCGTGAAGTCCGAGACACATCACTCAAGGTGCCACACGGCTCCGGCGGTGTTGTGATCGACGTCCAGGTTCTCTCGAAGGACAACGGCGACGACCTCGGTTCCGATGTGAACGAGTCCGTCCGTGTTCTTGTAGCCAAGAAGCGCAAGATCTCAGAGGGCGACAAGCTCGCTGGACGCCACGGCAACAAGGGTGTCATCTCGAAGATCGTTGACGAACAGGACATGCCATTCCTTGAGGACGGCACTCCCGTTGACGTCATTCTCAACCCGCTTGGCGTTCCAAGCCGTATGAACATCGGCCAGATCCTGGAAACCCACCTTGGTTGGGTTGCTGCAAACGGTTGGTACGACGGTCCAGAGGAGAGCGACAAGATTGCTTTCAAGAATGCTCAGGAAGCCAAGAACGGCGGCAAGGGCAAGGTCTACATTTCGACCCCAGTGTTCGACGGAGCAAGCGTTATTGATGTTGACAACGCCCTCTTCCGTTGGCAGGAGGAGCACACCAAGAGCGGTGGGCGAATCCGCATGGATGTTGATCCGAAGGCACGTGAGGGCGAAAAGGCCTCCGGCAAGATGACTCTCTTCAACGGTCGCACAGGCGCTCCGTTTGAGCAGCAGGTCACAGTCGGCTACAAGTACATCCTCAAGCTTCACCATCTCGTGGACGACAAGATCCACGCCCGTTCGACAGGCCCATACAGCCTCGTTACCCAGCAGCCGCTTGGTGGCAAGGCCCAATTTGGTGGCCAGCGATTCGGAGAGATGGAAGTGTGGGCACTTGAGGCTTACGGAGCTGCCTACACGCTTCAGGAAATGCTCACGATCAAGTCAGATGACACCATCGGACGCGTAAAGGCGTACGAGGCGATCGTCAAGGGCGAGAACATCGCAGAGCCAAGCATTCCGGAGTCCTTCAAGGTTCTTCTCAAGGAGATGCGTTCACTCGCACTTGATGCCCAGGTCGTCAGCGACGCAGGTGTTCGCACCGAAATGGGCGATGACGAAGATGACCTGATGAGAGCAGCCGAGGAACTCGGCATTGACCTCTCGGGGATGAGTGGGGGCGGCCGTGCCGCAGTCACAGAGGATGAAGACCTGCCCGCCGACCAGCAGCTGTCCGAGACAGCGGCCGAGGACACCGACGCGTAAGCGCGCCGGTAACTCCAAGGCAACCGACCAGACAGAACTGAACGAGGGAACTAAATGATCGACATCAATAATTTCGACGCAATTGAAATTGGACTTGCTTCTTCGAAGCAGATCCGTTCATGGAGCTCGGGCGAAGTAACGAAGCCTGAGACCATCAACTACAGAACACTCAAGCCAGAGCGCGACGGCCTGTTCTGTGAGCGTATTTTCGGCCCACAGAAGGACTGGGAGTGCAACTGCGGCAAGTACAAGCGGGTCCGTTACAAGGGCATCGTTTGCGAGCGCTGTGGTGTTGAAGTAACACGCTCAAAGGTTCGCCGTGAGCGCATGGGTCACATTGACCTTGCTGCTCCTGTCAGCCACATCTGGTTCTTCAAGGGTGTTCCATCACGCATCGGCTACCTGCTTGACATGGCGCCAAAGGACCTGGATCGGGTTCTTTACTTTGCCGCGTCTGTAATCACGTCGGTTGACGTTGACGCACGGGACAAGGACCTTGACACGCTTGAGAAGAGCGTCAACGAGGTTCTTGAGGCCTATGACGTAGAGCGCAAGGAGCGCGTTGGTGAGCTTGAAGACTCACTCAACCGCCGCGAGGAGCATCTCTCGTCGGGCAAGACCCCAAAGGGCTTCACGGAGGACGATGTTCTCTGGGCTGAAGGTCTCGAGCTTGACCTTACGAAGGCATCTGATGACGAGCGTGAGCGCGAGCTCAAGGACATGCGTAAGTTCCTCAACGCTGAGATCCAGGACAACATCGACTACTACGAGGATTCCGGACAAAGGCTCCTTGACGCATGGGACGTATTCAAGAAGCTTGAGCCCAAGCAGGTTGTTGACCAGGAAGGCGTATTCCGCGAGCTTCGCGACCGCTTTGGTTCCCCATACGGCTTCGGCGAGTACTTCACAGGTGGCATGGGAGCAGAGTCGGTACGCGACCTCCTTGACGCCGTTGATCTTGAGGCCGAGCGCATTGAGCTCGACCAGATTGTCCGTGAGGGCAAGGGCCAGAAGCAGCAGCGTGCAGTCAAGCGCCTGAAGGTTGTTTCAGCCTTCCTTGGTTCTGACAACAAGCCCGGAATGATGGTCCTTGAGGCCGTTCCGGTTATCCCGCCAGAGCTTCGCCCAATGGTTCCACTTGATGGTGGCCGTTTCGCCGCATCGGACCTGAATGACCTTTACCGACGTGTGATCAACCGCAACAACCGACTCAAGCGTCTGCTCGACCTCGGTGCTCCGGAGATCATTGTCAACAACGAGAAGCGCATGCTTCAGGAGGCCGTCGACAACCTGTTTGACAACGGCCGCCGTGGACGCGCAGTGACTGGCCCGGGCAACCGTGCACTCAAGTCACTTTCCGACATGCTCAAGGGCAAGCAGGGCCGGTTCCGTCAGAACCTGCTCGGCAAGCGCGTTGATTACTCGGGCCGTTCCGTCATCGTTGCCGGACCGTCACTCAAGCTGCATCAGTGCGGCCTGCCGAAGCTGATCGCGATTGAGCTCTTCAAGCCGTTCATCATGGCCAAGCTCGTTGAGCGCCGTGCCGTGCAGAACATCAAGGCTGCGAAGAAGATGGTCGAGTCCGAGGTCCCAGAGGTATGGGACGTACTCGAAGAGGTCATCCACGAGCATCCAGTGCTGCTTAACCGCGCACCAACGCTGCATCGCTTGGGCATCCAGGCATTTGAGCCAGTGCTCGTTGAGGGCAAGGCAATTCAGGTTCACCCAATGGTCTGCGCTGCTTTCAACGCCGACTTCGACGGTGACCAGATGGCCGTTCACGTTCCGCTGTCAGCAGAGGCACAGGCTGAGGCCCGGATTCTGATGCTTTCGAGCAACAACATCCTGTCCCCAGCAAATGGTGCTCCGCTCGCAACTCCAACCCAGGACATGGTCCTTGGCGCCTACTACCTGACCTACGGTCCGGAAGAGCAGGAGCTGACCGACCGCGAAGAGGCACTGTTCGCTAGCAAGTGGCCAAAGGACGAGGCTCGTCCGCACGTTTACCGCACGGCGCAGGAGGCCGAGTGGGCATACGAGCACGGCGTTGTGAAGCTGCATGACCTTGCTGAGTTCCGCCCAATGCACGCACTGGGTGGTCACAAGCTGACAACCGTCGGTCGTGTCATCTACAACGACCGGATTGAGCGCGCTCTTGAAGACGCACTTGGCGATCAGTTCGATCCAGCCACCTATGAGTTTGTAAACCGTTCAATGAAGAAGAAGGACACGGCAGCATTCGTGGACGATCTTGTTCAGGAGTACGGTGCTTCGACGATCAGCCAGGTGCTGGACGCGTTCAAGGACCTTGGGTTCGAGTTCGCGACCCGCGCAGGCATCACGATCTCGAAGAACGATGTTGTTGTTCCGCCGTCCAAGCAGGCAATTCTGGACCGGTTCGACGCAGAGGTCAGTGAGATCCAGGAGCAGTACGCAATGGGTCTGATCACTCAGGAAGAGCGTCATGAGCAAGTGACCGCCAAGTGGACGGCCGCAACTGATGAGGTTGGTGAGGCAATGAAGGAGAACCTTCACGTGCTCAACCCAATCTTCATGATGGCCAACTCTGGTGCCCGTGGTTCGTTCAGCCAGATCCGTCAGCTGGCCGGAATGCGTGGCCTGATGGCTAACCCTAAGGGTGAGATCATCGAGCGTCCGATCAAGTCCAACTTCATGGAGGGACTGAGCGTTCTTGAGTACTTCATTTCCACTCACGGTGCCCGTAAGGGTCTCGCTGATACGGCTCTGAGGACAGCTGACTCGGGTTATCTGACCCGTCGTCTCGTGGACGTCTCACAGGACGTAATCATTCGTGAGCAGGATTGCAAGACCAAGGATGATCCTGTCCGCATGGACGTTCTTGACGAGCGCGGGGCGCCACACACCCAGCTCATCGGACGCATCACCGCCGAGAAGATCGAAACCAAGCGTGGTCGCGAGATCATGGCCAAGGGTGTCGAAATTGGACGCGAGGAGCTGGCAACACTTGTTCAGGAGTTCGAAGGTGAGGAAGGAGCGAACATTGGTGTCCGCTCCGTACTTAACTGCCGTGCAGCTGTCGGCGTATGCCGCGCCTGCTACGGCCGTTCACCTGCATCCGGTGCTCTTGCAGAGATCGGCGACGCTGTTGGCATCATCGCCGCTCAGTCCATTGGAGAGCCCGGCACTCAGCTGACCATGCGTACGTTCCATACCGGCGGCGTCGCCGGCGCGGACATCACGCACGGCCTGCCACGTGTAGTTGAGCTCTTCGAAGCACGCAAGCCAAAGGGCGTTGCGAGCATCGCGAAGATTGACGGCAAGGTGACAATTGAGCGTGGAGAGAAGAACATCCAGGTTCAGGTCTTTGACGGCACCACCGCTGATCCTGAAGACAAGGACAACATTTACGAGTTCCCGCTTCGCACCCGTCTCCTCATTGAGGATGGCGACAGCGTCAAGGCTGGCACGCAGATCACAGAGGGCTCGCTTTACCCAGCAGAGCTCCTTGCTCTCCGTGGCCGCGTGGAGACCGCCCTCTACCTGGTTGACCAGGTGCAGGAGGTCTACAAGGCGCAGGGCGTGGACATCGACGACCGGCACATTGAGCTGATCGTTCGTCAGATGCTCAAGAAGGTACGCATCGACCAGCGTGGCGACAGCACTTACCTGCCAGGCCAGTTTGTGGACCGCACAGAGTTCGCGGAAGAAGTTGCACGGATCAAGAAGGAGAAGGGCGAGCAGCCTCAGTACGAGGAGATCATCCTCGGCATCACGAAGGCATCGCTCAACACTGACTCGTTCCTGTCAGCAGCTTCATTCCAGGAGACCACCAAGGTTCTTACCGACGCAGCCCTCGAGGGCCGTCGCGATGACCTGAGGGGCCTCAAGGAGAACGTGATCATCGGCAAGCTGATCCCTGCAGCGACAGGTCTTCTGACCTACCGTCGCGTGGAGATCACCCCAACGGAGCCGCTTCCTGCGGCATACGGTGCCGGCGGCCTCACCGAAGAAGAGCTTGCAGTGCTTGGCATTGAGCCAGGCGGCGACCTTCCAGGAGAGGGAAGCACAGTTGATGCGGTTGGCGCTGAAGTCCTTGGCGACCTGAACCGCAGCATGGGTGCTGGCGCTGACGGCCGAGCAGACGAACTTGCATCGGAGCTCCCCGAGTGACAACGCTGCCGCTCGAGGGTCGAGTGGCAGCAGTAACCGGTGCCTCTTCGGGCATCGGTGAAGCGACTGCGATCGCGCTGGCCAAGGCCGGCGCGTCAGTTGCTCTTGGGGCCCGGCGGCTTGACAGGTTGGAGGATCTTGCCGCTCGCATCAACGCTGATGGCGGTACTGCCGTTGCGATTGAGTGCAATGTGGCCGATGAGGAGTCAGCGCATGGGTTTGTAAACGGTGCAGCTGAGCAGCTTGGACGGTTGGACCTCCTCGTCAACAACGCCGGGGTGATGTTGCTCGGGCCAATCGAGGGTGCTGACACCAATGAGTGGCGGCAGATGATTGAGGTCAACCTGCTTGGTCTTCTCTACTGCACGCAGGCAGCCATGCCGCACCTTCGCGATGGCGGCCATGGCCATGTCGTCAATGTATCTTCGATCGCTGGCCGCTCGGCATCAGCTGGTGTCGGCGTCTACAACGCGACCAAGTGGGGAGTTACAGGCTTCTCAGAGGCTCTCCGTCAGGAGGCAGCACACTCGAAGATTCGCGTGACCTGCGTGGAACCTGGCCTTGTGGCAACTGAACTTCAAGGGCACAACAAGAACCCCGTTGTGATCCAGACGCTCGACAAGATGATTGCCGACATTGGTGATGTGCTCCAGCCGGAAGACATCGCTGACGCAATCATGCACGCGGTGACAGCACCGGCGCGTGTCAGTGTCAACGAAGTTCTGATTCGCCCCAGCGGTCAGACTCGCTGATCAGCTGAGGTCAAGCGCCCACGACACGAGGCTCTCAACATGGGAGTCGGTCAAACCAACGGCGGTCTCGGTGTGTACGAGCAATGTTGCGGCTTGCCGGGCGGAGGCCCATGCCCAGCATTCGGCGTCAAGCGCATCATCAATCCATGCGATTGGCCGGTCGCCCGCGTGGGCCTCAAGTGCACCCAACTTCCAGTGCGCCTGATGGTCGAACTTGCCGGGCTTGAAATTCACGACGTCAAGAGGCCCGGGCAGCCCGACCAGATCAAGCAGGTTTCTGTTCGCCTTCTCTTCCCAGCCGGTTGCCCAGACAAGCTCAAATCGATCCTGAAGTGAGCCAAGCCGTCGGCAGTTATCCATGGCGATCAGGTGACCGACGCCTTCAACATTGAGGAAGTGCGTGTCGGGCCGGATTGGAGGCTGGTCATGTGGAGTGCCAAAGAGGGACAGGACCCCGTCAACATCAACGTAGAGGATGGGTTTCGTCATCCGGAATACGACAGCGTTCAGACGGCCGTGCCTTCAAGGATTACCCTCGCGACCAAAGGTGGGTTGTCCCAGCAGGGGACATGTCCACAGTCGGGGAGGCTGATGGACCTGATTCCGGGAATCCAAGCCTCTGCTCTTCTGGCTTGGCGGGGAAGCAGCAGCCTGTCCTTCGCCGCCCATGCAACCGTTGCCGGCGCAGCAAGCTCACCGCGATAGGTCCAGCTGTAGGCAAACAGAGCCTTCCGCGTTGCGTCAAAGCCGGGGCAGCTGATCAGCGCTTCCACCGCAGCAAGCAGTTCGTCTGCAGGGACGGCGCGTGGGTGGGCGACGAGCTGTCCGGCAAGCAACATTCGGCCCGCTGGCCTTGAGGCAAGAGCAGGCAAGGTGGGCCGAAGCACTGTCGCGGCTGCCCTTGAAGCCGAAAGAGAGGCGCTTGCCATCCGTGATTCCCAGCCGAGCGCGAACCCTGCGGGTGAGAGGGCCGTCGCGCTGCTGACTGTCCCCCTGCGAGCAAGTTCCAGGGAGATCAGGCCACCAAGCGAGTTGCCCGCAACTGCAGGCTTTGAGAGACCAAGCTCTGTGATGAGTTCCTCAATGGAGTCGGCGAGAGCCGCTGGTGTCGGGACCGTCCCAAGCTCTGGGGAATCGCCGAAGCCGGGCAGATCCACTGCGATCACATCGCGCTCACGGGTGAGCAACCCGAGTGGGGCATCCCAGACTCGGCGATTCGATCCCAGTCCGTGAATCAGAATCAGGGGATTGCCGGCGCCGGCGCGGTCGTAAACCAAGGGCATGCAGGCAAGATACCCGCTGACTCGCGGATCAACGCTTTAGCGGTCTGATCTGGCGGTCCGGTGCGAGTGCGGATACCCTTAGGAAAACAATCCGAGTTGGCACAGCACCAGCCACGCTCGATAACCAATGAGGGAAGAGGGCGATATGGCCACCACGCAACCGGCCGTACGTACGGGAGAAGAACTCCAGGAACTTGCAAAGCGCCACCTGTGGCTCCACTTTGCACGAATGGGCTCCTACGCTAATAACGACATGCCGATCATCGTGCGCGGTGAGGGATGTCACGTCTGGGATGAGAAGGGCAACAAGTACTTCGATGGCTTGTCCGCATTGTTCTGCGTCAACATCGGTCACGGTCGCGCTGATGTGGCCCAAGCCGGAGCTGACCAGGCCAAAGAGCTCGGATTCTTTACCAACTGGACTTACGCTCATCCGCCCTCGATTGAGTTGGCAGCCCGCATCGCCGCTCTTGCCCCTGGTGACCTCAACCGTGTGTTCTTCACCTCAGGTGGCTCGGAAGCGGTCGAGTCTGCGCTGAAGCTTGCCCGCCAGTACCACAAGCTCACCGGTCACCCGAACAAGACAAAGGTCATTGCCCGTGAGATCGCGTACCACGGCACAACGCTTGGAGCCCTCTCGGCGACCGGCATTCCCAGTCTCCGTGAACCGTTTGAGCCGCTCACACCAGGTGGGTGCCATGTACCGAACACGAACCTCTACAGGCTTCCGGAACATATGGATCCGATGGACTTGGCCGAGGCGGTTGCGCATCGGATTGAGTTTGAGGGCCCGGACACAGTTGCTGCTGTGATCATGGAACCAGTCCAGAATGCTGGTGGTTGCTTCACTCCACCAGAGGGCTACTTCCAGCGAATCCGGGAGATCTGTGACCACTACAACGTGTTGATGATCTCCGACGAGGTCATTTGCTCATGGGGTCGCCTTGGTGAGAACTTCGGAGCTGAGAAGTACAACTACCAGCCCGACATGATCACGACGGCCAAGGGAATCACTTCCGCGTATGCGCCGATGGGCGCCTTGATTGCCTCGGATCGAGTTGCTGAGCCATTTTTGGAAGGCCACAACTCCTTCCTCCACGGCATCACCTTCGGCGGGCATCCGATGGCAGCGGCTGTCGCGATGGCCAACTTGGACGTCTTTGAGGATGAAAACCTCCTTGACAACGTGCGGACGAACGAGCCGCTACTGCGGGGAATGTTGGAGTCAATGAAGGACATTCCAATTGTCGGTGACATTCGCGGCGCTGGTTACTTCATGGCCTTGGAGATGGTCAAGGATCAGGAGACCAAGGAAACCTTCAACGGCGAGGAGTGTGAGGAGCTTCTGCGGAGTTTCCTTTCGCCAGAGCTGTACAAGCGAGGCTTGATCTGCCGGGCGGATGACAGGGGAGACCCAGTGATTCAGCTGTCCCCACCACTCATTGCAGGACCGGATGATTTTGCAGAGATCCATGGGGTTCTGCGTCCGATTCTTGAAGAAGCCGCCGACCGGATGAAGGTTGCCGGCGTCTAGCGCTGGCAACTCTCCAAGAAAGACATAGGAGACGACCATGAAGGTTGGAGTCCCAACTGAAATCAAGTCGGACGAATATCGCGTGGCGATGACACCTGCGGGCGTGCGCGAGTTGACTGACGCTGGCCACGAGGTCGTTATCCAATCGGACGCGGGCGAAGGCTCTGCAATCAGCAACGCTGACTATGAGGCTCAGGGAGCGAAGATCCTGCCTGACGCCGATGCAGTCTTTGGCGAGGCGGAGATGATCGTGAAGGTGAAGGAACCTCAGGCCGACGAGGTCGCGCGCCTTCGGCCGGAGCACCTGCTCTTCACTTACCTCCATCTGGCTCCAGACCCGGATCTGACCCATGGCCTTATGAAGTCGGGCGCAACATGCATCGCTTACGAAACGGTCGAGGATCGAAACGGGCGACTGCCACTGCTGGCGCCGATGAGTGAAGTCGCTGGCAAGCTGGCTACCCAATCTGGGGCATTCATGCTTGAAAAGCCATTGGGCGGGAGAGGCGCGCTCCTTGGCGGCGTCCCTGGCGTTGCAGCGGCGAAGGTGATGGTCATCGGAGGCGGTGTCGTGGGCACAAACGCCGCAATCATCTCAATCGGCATGCAGGGGGAGACATACGTCTACGACCGCAACATTGACCGCCTTCGCCAGCTTGAGATTGAGCTTGACGGCCGCGCGTCAACGTGTTTCGCCTCAACACTGGAAATTGAGCAGCGCCTTCCCGAGGTTGACCTTGTAATTGGGGCCGTCCTTGTGCACGGGGCCAAGGCTCCGCATGTGATCACGCGCGAGCAGCTGGGCCTGATGAAGAAGGGCGCTGTTCTGGTTGACGTATCAATTGACCAGGGAGGCTGCTTTGAGACTTCGCACGCCACCACACACTCAGATCCGACGTATGAGGTTGACGGTGTCATCCATTACTGCGTGGCAAACATGCCCGGCGCGGTCCCGATCACTTCCACGTACGCACTGACCAACGCGACCATGCCTTTTGTCCTTCACCTTGCCAACAAGGGAGTCCATTCTGCGGTTGAGGACGATCCGGGCCTCGCGCTCGGCGTCAATGTTGCAGCTGGGGCCATTACCTATCGGCCAGTCGCAGAAGCATTGGGTGAGCAGGGAGTTTCTGTCGCTGAGGCCCTCTCCCAAGTGCCTTCAAGGTAGGCCAGCAGCCGGAACAAAATTGCGGTGAGCCCCCGGTTTCGCGGGCGCTGCTATTCTTCCGCGTCGCATGCCTACAACTAGTCAGCTAATCCGAAAAGGCCGCAAGGCTCCCAAGAAAAAGCTTGCGACCCCAGGTCTCAAGAGTGGCAAGGGCCGCAAGACCAAGGTCTCGGCTCCTCAGCGACGTGGCGTATGCACCCGCGTGTACACGACAACACCAAAGAAGCCGAACTCAGCGCTTCGCAAGGTTGCCCGTGTCAGGCTCACCAACGGAATGGAAGTAACGACTTACATTCCAGGGGAAGGTCACAACCTCCAAGAGCACAGCGTTGTTCTCGTGCGTGGTGGCCGAGTCAAGGATCTTCCAGGAGTGCGTTACAAGGTTGTTCGCGGAACTCTCGACGCCGCTGGCGTTACAGACCGCAAGAACGGCCGCTCTCACTACGGCGTCAAGGCCGCGTAATGCCACGTCGATCTGCAGCTACCATCCGGCCGGTTGAGCCGGACGCCATTTACCGCTCGCGTCTGGTCACACAGGTGATCAACCGGATGATGCTTGATGGCAAGAAGTCCAAGGCCGAAGCCATCGTTTATGACGCACTCGCGATTGTTGCCGAGAAGACAGGCTCAGACGCCGTCGAACAGCTTGAGGAATCAATCAAGATTCTCACCCCGGTACTCGAGGTTCGCTCCCGCCGTGTTGGTGGAGCCACCTACCAGGTGCCAGTTGAAGTTTCACAGCGTCGCGCTCGGACTCTTGCCATTCGTTGGCTTGTCCAGTTCAGCCGTCAGCGCCGTGAGAAGTCAATGGCGCAGCGTTTGGCCAATGAACTTATGGATGCCCAGCAGCAGCAAGGCGGGGCATACAAGCGGAAGGACGACATCTTCCGCATGGCACAGGCCAATAAGGCCTTCGCCCACTACCGCTGGTAAGCGGCCCGTGTACAGCGGGGCCTGGGCGTAGTCGCTGCCCGGTCTGACTGTGCGAAACGGCGCCAACTGCCGCAGTGATAAGAAATCAAGCTCTCAAACACCCAGGAATCATTAGAAATGCCACGTAAGTTCACACTCGAGAAGACCCGGAATATCGGAATCATGGCCCACATTGATGCGGGCAAGACGACGACGACTGAACGCGTGCTGTTCTACACCGGCCGTACTCACAAGATCGGCGAGGTCCACGAGGGCGGCGCGGTCATGGACTGGATGGAACAGGAGCAGGAGCGTGGAATCACCATCACCTCCGCTGCAACGACTTGCGAGTGGGATTCCCACCGGATCAACATCATTGATACCCCGGGTCACGTTGACTTCACCGTTGAGGTAGAGCGTTCGCTACGCGTCCTCGATGGCGCGATTGCACTCTTTGACTCTGTAGCGGGCGTTGAGCCCCAGTCGGAGACCGTTTGGCGTCAGGCCGACAAGTACAGCGTTCCTCGCATTGCTTACATCAACAAGATGGACCGGATCGGAGCCAACTTCGAAAAGGGCGTCGAGACAATGATCGATCGCCTTGGTGCCAACGCAATTCCGATTCAGCTTCCGATTGGCGCCGAATCAGATTTTCTTGGGATTATCGACTTGGTCCAGAACGACGCGATCATCTACAAGGATGATCTCGGAACTGACTTTGAGCGTTGCCCAATCCCAGCTGAGCTTGTGGATGCCGCAGCACAGGCACGTGAGGTTCTTCTCGACGAGGTTTCCAACCACGACGACGAGCTCATGGAGCTCCTTCTTGAGGAGCAGGAAGTAACCCCTGAGCGCCTCAAGCAGGCAGTCCGAGCAGCGACACTCGCTCTCGGCATGACACCAGTACTTTGCGGTTCTTCCTTCAAGAACAAGGGTGTACAGCCACTCCTTGACGCAGTGATCGATTACCTGCCATCCCCACTTGACAAGCCTCCGATCACGGGACTTACTCCTACAAGGGGAGACGAGGACGGACCTACGGTCACACGTGAGGCGTCTGATGAGGAGTCATTCAGCGCCCTGGCCTTCAAGATCATGACCGACCCATTTGTCGGCAAGCTCGCCTTCTTCCGCGTCTACTCCGGAACACTCGAGGCCGGCTCACGCATCCTCAACGCAACTTCAGGCAAGACGGAGCGCGTTGGACGGCTCCTGATGATGCACGCGAACGACCGTGAAGAGCTTGAAAAGGTTTATTCAGGCGACATTGCTGCCGGCGTCGGCATCAAGCAGGTTTCAACCGGAGACACCCTTTGCGCTCCTGATAACCCGATCATGCTTGAGAAGATCGTGTTCCCAGAGCCAGTGATCAAGGTTGCGATTGAGCCAAAGACCAAGGTTGACCAAGAGAAGATGGGTGTCGCACTCGGCAAGCTCGCCGAGGAGGACCCAACATTCCAGGTACGGACCAACGAAGAGACCGGTCAGACAGAGATTTCAGGAATGGGCGAGCTGCACCTTGAGGTCCTTGTGGACCGCATGCTGCGTGAGTTCAAGGTTGACGCCAATGTTGGTCGCCCACAGGTTTCCTACAGGGAGACAGTCCGCGGCACCGCCAAGAAGGTTGAGGGACGCTTCGTCCGTCAGACCGGTGGCTCTGGCCAGTACGGCATCGTCTACATCGACATTGAGCCTGCACCAGGCGAAGGATTCGTTTTCGCCAACAAGATCAAGGGCGGGTCAATCCCGAGCGAATATATTCCGGCAGTAGAGAAGGGCGTCATTGAGTCCCTTGATACCGGTGTTCGCGCCGGCTACCCGGTTGTTGACGTCAAGATCACCTTGACTGACGGCAAGTACCACGACACCGACTCCTCGGAGATCGCGTTCAAGGTCGCTGGGTCACTTGCCATGAAGGAGGCTTGCCGTTTGGCCAAGCCGGTCCTTCTAGAGCCAATCTTTGCGGTAGAGGTCGTCACACCCGAGGAGTTCATGGGTGACGTTATTGGGGACCTGAACCGTCGCCGTGGACGTGTCCACGGAATGGAACCGCGTGGCAACGCCCAAGTCGTTACGGCTTCGGTACCGCTTGCGGAAATGTTTGGTTACGCAACGGACGTGCGTTCTGCAACGCAGGGCCGTGCGAACTACACAATGCAGTTCGAGGGCTACGAAGAGGTGCCTAGCAACATTGCTGAGCAGGTCGTCGAAGCCCGAACCGGCGGGGGCGCAGACGGGTAGCAAGCCTGCCGGACAGCGCGCGACACCTGTCGTTCGCTAGATTGACTGAGGCACGTCCAATGCTGGGCGGCCAATTCTTACAACAAGGAGCTGATTGAAAGTGGCGAAGGAGAAGTTCGAGCGCGGCAAGCCGCACGTAAACGTTGGAACCATCGGTCACGTCGATCACGGCAAGACCACCCTTACAGCAGCGATCACGACCGTGCTCTCAAAGGCATCGGGCGGCGAAGCGAAGTCATTCGCTGAGATCGATAACGCTCCAGAGGAGAAGGAGCGTGGCATCACGATTGCCACGTCACACGTCGAGTACGAGACCGAAGCGCGCCACTATGCGCACGTCGACTGTCCCGGACACGCCGACTATGTGAAGAACATGATCACCGGCGCAGCGCAGATGGACGGCGCAATCCTGGTTGTGTCAGCTCCTGACGGTGCAATGCCACAGACCCGTGAGCACATCCTGCTCGCCCGTCAGGTTGGCGTTCCGAAGATCGTCGTATTCCTCAACAAGGTCGACATGGTCGACGACGAGGAGCTCATTGAGCTCGTCGAAGAGGAAATCAAGGAAATGCTCACCGACTATGACTTCCCAGGTGAAGAGATTCCATTCATCAAGGGTTCAGCACTCAAGGCACTTGAAGGTGACGCTGACTACGAGGCCAAGATCCTCGAGCTGGCTGAAGCCCTCGACACCTACATTGACATTCCTGTGCGTGAGGTTGACAAGCCATTCCTGATGCCAGTTGAGGACGTCTTCTCGATCACCGGCCGTGGCACCGTAGCCACAGGACGCATCGAGCTGGGCAAGATCTCAACTGGTGACGAGGTCGAGATCGTCGGTATCACCGACACTCAGAAGACAGTCATCACTGGCGTCGAGATGTTCCGCAAGATCCTTGACGACGGCCAGGCCGGAGATAACGTTGGCTGCCTGCTCCGTGGCACGAAGCGTGAAGAGATCCAGCGTGGACAGGTGCTTGCAGCCCCAGGCTCGATCACCCCTCACACCAAGTTCACCGCTGAGGTCTACATCCTGAAGAAGGAAGAGGGCGGACGTCACACCCCATTCTTCACGGGTTACCGACCACAGTTCTACTTCCGCACGACTGACGTGACCGGCGTGGCAAACCTGCCAGCAGGTACCGAAATGGTCATGCCTGGTGACAACATCACAATGGACATCGAGCTTATTCAGCCGATCGCCATGGACGAGCAGCTCCGCTTCGCAATTCGCGAAGGTGGACGCACCGTCGGATCAGGAGTAGTCACTAAGATCGTTGAGTAATTAAGGACGCATTTGACGGGTGGGGCGAGATCCCACCCAGATTGCAAGTTCGCTGCAACAGGGGCGGGCCACCCGAATCCATTACGGGCGCCCCGCCTCGCAGCGCGACTTGAGGCAGCACCAAAAACACACCTAAAGAAAAAGACAGAGAAACCAGACCTAATGTCCGCAACGGGCCAAAACAAAATTCGCATTCGCCTTAAGTCTTACGACCAGGGCACCATTGAAACGGCTGCGAAGGAGATCGTCGAGACCGCCGAAGGAACTGGCGCGAAGGTCACTGGGCCTGTCCCACTTCCGACGGACAAGAGCGTCTACTGCGTAATCCGGTCCCCGTTCAAGGACAAGGACTCCCGCGAACACTTTGAGATCCGGACGCACAAGCGCCTGATCGACATTCACAAGAGCACGCCAAAGACAGTCGACTCGCTTCAGCGTCTTGACCTGCCTGCCGGCGTCGACATTGAGATCAAGCTGGCTGGCTGACATGCCCGCAATTCTCGCAAAGAAGCTGGGCATGACCCAGCGCTTCCTTGAAGACGGACGCGTCGAACGCGTAACCGTGCTTCAGGCAGGCCCATGCCCAGTCACAGGCATTCGCACTTCAGAGCGCGATGGCTATCAGGCTGTTCAACTTGCGTTTGACGAGTGCCGTGAGAAGCTTCTGAGCAAGCCAGAGATCGGCCATCTCAAGAAGGCTGGAATTGGTGCTCACCGCACGATCACAGAGTTCCGGGGAGATCCGGGCGAGCTTAAGATTGGTGACACCGTCAAGGCCGAAGATTTCGAGCCCGGTGTGAAGGTCAAGATTTCCGGTGTTTCCAAGGGCAAGGGATTTGCTGGCACGATCAAGCGCCACAACTTCGCCTCAGGACCAAAGAGCCACGGTTCGCACAATGTTCGTGCCCCAGGCTCAATTGGCGCATCGGCCACGCCTTCGCGCGTAATGAAGGGCATCCGCGGCCCAGGCCACATGGGTGCTCATCGCGTGACCCAAAAGGGTCTGACAATCGTCGAGGTAATCGCCGCCGACAATCTTCTTCTTGTACGCGGAGCCGTTCCCGGCCCGCGCGGTGGAACTGTGGAGGTCAGGACAGATGGCTGAGGCAACTCGCATCGGTGCAGGCAGCTCAGTTGAGCTTGACGAAGAAGCTTTCGGCGCCCACTTCAACATGCCGCTCGTTCACGAGTCGGCTATGGCGGAGCTCGCAGCCCGTCGTCAAGGCACGCACGCAACCAAGACTCGCGGCATGGTTCGCGGCGGTGGCGCAAAGCCATGGCGCCAGAAGGGCACCGGTCGTGCTCGTGCCGGCTCCAGCCGTTCTCCAATTTGGAAGGGTGGTGGCACGGTCTTCGGTCCGCAGCCACGTCACTACACGGTCAAGGTGAACCGGAAGGCACGTCGCGCAGCGCTTCGTTCAGCACTTTCAGTCCACGCAGACCGTTCCTCGGTTGGCGTAATTGACGCAGGATCGTGGGACGCCCCATCGACCAAGCGCGCTTCTGAGGAGTTCGGCAAGTGGGAAGCACCGCGCCCAGCACTCCTCTTGGTCACCGAGGAAGAGTCAGGCGTCGCCCTTTCCTTCCGGAACCTCACGGATGCGAAGGTTCTCCCAGTCGATAACGCTGGAATTGCTGACATCATGCGCGCCGGTTCAATCATCTTCAGCGATGCTGCTCTTGTGAGCATCACGGAGCGCGCAACGAAGCCTGTCCGCGCCGGTTCAACTGCTGAGGCTGGGGAGTAGTCATGGACGCAACCCAAGTAATCATCCGTCCGATCGTCTCCGAGAAGAGCTTTGTTCTCGCTGAGGCCGGTCGCTACACATTCCGTGTCCATCCGGACGCGCACAAGACGCAGATCCGTCAGGCCGTCGAGGAGCTCTTCGAGGTCAACGTGGTTTCCGTTCACACTGCAAACGTTCGTGGCAAGCCGAAGCGCCGTGGCTTCTCGACTGGCACCCGCCGGTCGTGGAAGAAGGCAATCGTGACTGTCCGCGAAGGTCAGCGAATCCCAATCTTCCAGGCACTGGAGCTGAGCTAATGCCCGTACGTAAGCCGAAGCCAACAAGCCCAGGAATGCGGTTTGTTTCCTACCCGGACTTCGCGGAGATCACTCGTGATCGTCCCGAGAAGAGCCTTGTTGAAGGTCTCACCAAGTCTGGTGGGCGTAACGCCCACGGCCGCAAGACCTCGCGTCACCGTGGCGGCGGAGCCAAGCGCCTTTACCGGAAGATCGACTTCAAGCGTCTCAAGGATGGCGTTCCAGCCAAGGTTGCTCACATCGAGTACGACCCCAACCGGACTGCCTACATCGCTCTTCTTCACTACGCAGACGGCGAGAAGCGGTACATCCTTGCACCGCAGGGACTTGAGGTCGGCCAGACCGTCAGCTCGGGCCCAGGCTCTGAGATCGCTGCTGGTAACTCACTTTCGCTCAAGGACATGCCTACAGGTACCGTCATTCACAACGTCGAGCTTCAGCCTGGCCGCGGTGGACAGATGGGTCGGTCAGCCGGCACTTCAATCCAGCTTTTGGCCAAGGACGGCGACATGGCAACACTTCGTCTTCCATCCGGTGAGATGCGCCTCGTGCGCGCCGAATGCCGAGCAACCGTCGGCTCAATCGGTAACAGCGATCATCAGAACGTCACAATTGGCAAGGCTGGACGCAAGCGTCACATGGGCGTTCGCCCACAGACGCGTGGCGTTGCCATGAACCCGGTCGACCATCCACACGGTGGCGGCGAAGGCTCAACAACTTCAGGTCGCCATCCGGTGACCCCATGGGGCGTGCCAACTCTTGGCTACAGAACCCGTAAGAAGAACAAGCAGTCTGACCGTTACATCGTCCGAGGCCGCAAACGCGGCAAGTCGAGCAGGTGATCCCTAGATGAGTCGCTCAAGTAAAAAAGGACCTTTCGTCCAAGAACGTCTTATGTCACGCATTGAGGCACTTAATGCCTCAGGTGACAAGCAGATGCTCAAGACCTGGTCCCGTACATCCACGATTTTCCCCGAGTTCGTTGGTCACACCATCGCCGTTCATGATGGGCGCAAGCACGTGCCTGTTTTCGTGAACGAGTCAATGGTTGGTCACAAGCTCGGTGAGTTCGCTCCAACCCGTACTTTCCGCGGTCACATTGACTCAGGGAAGAAGCGTTAGAGACATGGCTGAGACCAAGGAAAAGAAGGCTGAAGCTGTGGAAGTTCCACAGGCAGAGGCAGTCTACGTTCGTGCGCAGGCCAAGTACATCCGTTCATCGGCCCGTAAGTCACGTCTTGTTGCAGATCACATCCGCGGCAAGTCCGTTGATGAGGCGCGGTCCCTTCTCGCACACTCGCCCCGCACCATCGCTGGTGACTGGAGCAAGCTGCTCGAGTCGGCTGTTGCCAACGCAGTACACAACAACGGTCTGGATCCAGACAATCTCTTCGTTTTCTCAATCAACGCTGATGAGGGTCCGACCCTCAAGCGCTTCCGCCCACGCGCGATGGGCCGTGCAACGAAGATTCGCAAGCGCACAAGCCACCTGACAATCGTCCTCGGGACGAAGGAGTAAGACAATGGGACAGAAGGTTCACCCAGAGGCAATGCGCGTTGGTTATATCCACGATTGGAAAGCAACGTGGTTTAACGAAAAGCATTTCGCCGACTACCTCGATGAAGACATCAAGATCCGCGCTCACATTACGGAACGCCTTTCGCACGCCGGCCTTTCAAAGATCACGATCCGCAAGACGCAGACTGATGTTGAGGTAAACATCTCGACCGCGCGCCCGGGCATCGTTATCGGCAAGTCGGGTTCAGAGGTTGACGCTCTTCGGCGTGACCTCCACAAGATCACAGGCAAGTCCGTCAAGGTCAACATTCTTGAAGTGAAGCGTCCAGAACTCGACGCCAACCTTGTAGCGCAGTCAATCGCCGAGCAGCTTCAGAATCGTGTTGCGTTCCGCCGCGCAATGAAGCGTGCGATGACTTCCGCCATGCGCTCCGGCGCCAAGGGCGTAAAGATTCAGGTCTCTGGCCGTCTCGGCGGAGCTGAAATGGGTCGTACGGAGCTCTACTCCGACGGTCGCGTTCCACTTCACACACTCCGTGCAGACATTGACTACGGAACCTGCGAAGCAAAGACAACTTTCGGTCGTATTGGTGTCAAGGTCTGGGTCAACAAGGGTGAAATCATGCCCGAGGGCTACAGCGGCGCCGACCTTACGATCATGGACGACACGCCTCCAGCTGCAGCGCAGCCGGGTGACCGTCCGCGCCGTGACCGCCGCAGTGGACAGGGCGGAGCCGGTGGACCAGGCGGCGGCGGAGGACGTGGCGGAAGGAACCAAGTGCCACAGGGACTCAGTCAAGGCGGTCAGGGTGGCCAAGGCGGCCAAGGCGGCCGTGGTCGTGGACCAGGCGGAGGCCGGTAAATGCTTTCTCCCAAGCGAGTCAAGTTTCGTCGTGTTCATCGTGGACGCCGCAGGGGTCTCTCCCGCGGGCAGGTCAAGGTTCAGTTCGGTGAGTTCGGTCTTAAGGCACTCGATAACGGCTGGATCACCAACCGTCAGATTGAGGCTGCACGTATTGCCATGACCCGCAAGATCAAGCGTGGCGGCAAAGTGTGGATCAACATTTATCCGGACAAGTCAGTGACCAAGAAGCCAGCCGAAACCCGCATGGGTTCAGGTAAGGGCTCGCCTGAGGGCTGGGTCGCTGTGGTCAAGCCTGGCCGTGTCATGTTTGAGCTCGCCGGAGTTCCAGAGCCTCTTGCACGTGAGGCGCTGCGTCTGGCAGGGCACAAGCTTCCAATCCGAACCAAGTTTGTAGCGAGGGAAGACGTATGAGCAAGTTTGCATCAGCACAGGAGCTCCGTGAAATGGAGCCCGATGAACTTTCAGAGCACGCCGCCGGAGCGCGTCGTGAGCTGTTCGACCTACGTTTTCGCAGCGCGACAGGGGAGCTTGAGGACACTGCGTCCTTGAACGCCGCCCGCCGTCATGTTGCAAGGACCATCACGGTCTGCCTAGAGCGTGGGATCACAATTTCGAAAGAGAGCACGAAGTGAGCGACGAACCAACCGAAGAGGAAACACCGGTGGAAGAAACCCCCGTTGAGGAACCTGCTGCTGAGGAAACTCCAGTGGAAGAAACACCTGCGCCAGAGGAAACTCCGGCAGCTGAAGCCCCTGCGCCAGCCGAAACTGCAGCCCCTGCAGCCAGTGCTGACGAAGATGCTGAAGAGGTTGAAAAGCCCACCAACAAGCAGCTCCGCAAGCAGACACGTGGAGCCCATGCCGGTGAGACGAAGCCACGCCGCACGAACGAGGAGCGTTCAGCTGACCGTGACGCGCTTCGTGCAACCAAAGCTGCCTCCCGTCGCCGCTGGCGCGCCCGTCAGAAGACGAAGCGTGTCGAGCATCGTGCTGCGAACCCACTCCCAGAGGCAACTCCAGTCGAAGCGGTCAAGGGTAATCCCAAGATCCGCCAAGGCATCGTTGTTTCCGACAAGGGTGAGAAGACCATCACAGTGCGCATTGACTTCACCCGTCGTCATCCCAAGTACCACAAGATCGTTCGATCAAGCTCGACTTTGCGTGCACACGACGAGAGCGATGATGCCAACCTCGGTGACATCGTCCGCGTGATTGAGTGCCGTCCAATGTCTCGCACCAAGCGTTGGCGCTTGGACGAAGTGCTGGAGCGTGCCAAGTGATCCAGAACGAAACCCGACTTCGTGTTGCCGACAACAGCGGCGCGCGTGAAATCCTTTGTATCCGTGTTCGTGGTGGCTCCCGCCAGCGTTACGCACGCGTTGGTGACATCATCGTCGCCACCGTCAAGCTGGCGACGCCCCAGGGCACTGTCAAGAAGGGCGAGGTCGTCACAGCGGTCGTCGTCCGGACGAAGAAGCCATTCAGCCGTGACGATGGCACGTCCATTGGTTTTGATGAGAACGCAGCTGTGATCATCGATGAGCAGAACAACCCACGTGGAACTCGTATCTTCGGGCCAGTCGCCCGTGAGCTGCGTGACAAAAACTTCATGAAGATCGTCTCACTTGCACCGGAGGTTCTCTAATGGCTGCCATGCGTATTCGCAAGGGCGACACTGTTCAGGTCATCTCCGGCAAAGACCGTGGGAAGACTGGCGAAGTGCTGCGTGTTGATCCGGACACTCGCCGTGTTTATGTCCAGGGCCTCAACATGATCAAGCGCCACGTTGCACAGCAGCAGGTTGAAGGCACCCAAGGGGCCGAGACCATCGGGGGAGTTATCTCCCAAGAAGGTCCCATTCAAATTTCAAACGTTGCACTGCTTGACCCCAAGGACGGAAAGCCGACGCGAGTTGGCGTCGTCCGCGAAGAAGGCCGTCGCATCCGTGTTGCCAAGCGCAGCGGAGAGAGGATCGACTGATGTCGGCTCGACTTAAGGATCGTTACGAGAAGGAGATTCGACCAGCTCTTGTTGAGCAGTTCGGATACAGCTCCCCAATGCAGGCACCCAAGATCGAGAAGATCGTTGTGAACATGGGCGTCGGCGAGGCCAAGCAGGACTCCAAGATGCTTGATGCGGCCATTGAACAGCTTGCGACCATCACAGGTCAGCACCCGAACATTCGTCGCTCGAAGAAGTCAATCGCACAGTTCAAGCTGCGCGAGGGAATGGCCGTCGGTATTGCCGTAACCCTCCGTGGTGAGCGTCTCTATGAGTTCCTTGACCGTCTACTTTCAATCGCCATCCCACGTGTACGCGACTTCCGGGGTCTTAACCCCAAGTCATTCGACGGGCGTGGAAACTACGCGATCGGCATCAAGGAGCAGGTCATCTTCCCGGAGATTGACTATGACGCCGTAGACCAGGTTCGAGGACTTGACATTGTCATGGCCACCTCCGCCAAGACTGACGAAGAGGCCTTCGCCCTGCTCAAAGCTTTCGGGATGCCGTTCGCCAAGCCCGTAGAGAAGAAGCCAGAGCCGAAGCCAGTGGAGCCAGCTCCCGAGGCTGAAGCAGAGGCAACTGAAACACCAGCTGCTGAGGCAGAGGTTGTTGAAGAGGAGACCGCAGTCGAAGAAACGACTGAGGCCCCCGAGGAATCAGAAACTGAACAGCCTGAGGCAGACGCCGCAGCTGAAAACGACGAAGAGGCCGGCAACGGCGACGAAGATCAGGACTAGGAGCTATGGCAAAGACATCACAGCGCGTCCGTCAGGCACGGCCGCAGAAGTACACGACTCGCGAGTACACGCGCTGCCGCAGGTGCGGTCGTCCACGCTCCGTCTATCGCAAGTTCGGCGTATGCCGCATCTGCCTTCGCGAGCTGGCGCACAACGGTTACATCCCCGGCATGACCAAGTCGAGCTGGTAGGTAAACAGATATGTCAATGACAGACCCAATCGCAGACCTTCTTACCCGCGTACGCAACGGAGCCAACGCGCAGCACCATGACGTGCTCGTGCCTGCCTCCGGCCTCAAGGCCGAAGTTGCGCGCATCCTGACGGAACAGGGCTACATCGAAAGCGTCACCAAGGAGCCCGCTCCTGAAGGTGAAGCTGGAGAGCGTCTCCGACTTGTTCTCAAGTACACGGAGAATCGCGACCCAGTGATCACAGGCATCCGCCGTGTGTCCCGCCCAGGTCGCCGCTACTACGTGGATCACGATCACATTCCAAAGGTCCAGGGTGGCCTCGGAACCGCAATCATTTCGACCTCCCACGGGGTCATGACAGGGCACGAGGCCCGTCGCGCAGGTATTGGCGGCGAAGTCGTGGCCCACGTTTGGTAATTCATGTCACGTATCGGTAAACAACCAATTCCAATTCCCTCCGGCGTCAGCTTCGAGATCGCCCCTGAGAAGGTCACAGTTCGTGGCCCCAAGGGTGAGCTCAGTGAGCGGGTCAGTCGCGACATGAAGATTTCCGAAGCAGACGGCCAGATCACCGTTGAGCGTCCGACTGACCGCGGTCAGCATCGCGCTCTCCACGGCCTGACCAGAACTCTCCTTTCAAACATGGTCGTCGGTGTAACCGAGGGCTATGAGAAGCGTCTTGAGATCCAGGGCGTCGGCTACAGGGCAGCGCTGAAGGGCAAGGATCTTGAACTTGCCCTTGGCTTCTCTCACCCCGTGTCGATCCCAGCTCCTGACGGAATCGAGTTTGAGGTCCCACAGCCGACCAACGTGATCATTCGCGGAATCAGCAAGCAGCAAGTGGGACAGACAGCAGCAGTCATCCGCAAGCAGCGTCCGCCAGAGCCATACAAGGGCAAGGGCATTCGTTACGAAGGCGAATACGTCGCCAGGAAGGTCGGCAAGCGAGCATGAGTGCCACCAAGAAGAAGCAACAGGGTCGGCTCAAGCGTCGTCGTCGCGTTCGCGCGAAGATTCGCGGCTCCGAAGTCCGTCCTCGCATCAGTGTTTTTCGTTCCAACCGCGGCGTGAGTGCGCAGCTGATCGACGACGATCAGGGTCACACCATCGCTGCCGTGAACTGGACCGAGGCCGAGCTCAAGGGGCTTACAGCCACCGAGCAGGCATCAAAGGTTGGCAAGCTTCTTGCCGAGCGTGCAAAGGCTGCAGGCATTGAAAGCGCTGTGTTTGATCGCGGCGGATACCTCTATCACGGCAGAGTTAAAGCTCTGGCCGAAGGCGCCCGTGAGGGCGGCCTGACGTTCTGATCGTTAGGCTCGCTTAGCAATGGCACTTTCACCAAGAACAGTTTCCCCAGCCGGACTTGACCTCGCAGAGCGCGTTGTCGAGATCAATCGCGTCGCCAAGGTCGTCAAGGGCGGCCGTCGATTCAGCTTCACAGCGCTCGTCGTCGTCGGTGACGAAAGCGAAGTAGTTGGCATCGGCTACGGCAAGGCCAACGAGGTCCCTATGGCAATCCAGAAGGGCGTCGAGCAGGCCAAGAAGAACCTTTACCGCGTTCCACGTCACGGTTCGACCATTCCGCACCCGATCACGGGTGAGTTCTGCTCGGGCAGCGTTCTGCTCAAGCCAGCTTCTCCTGGTACTGGCGTAATCGCCGGTGGCGGTGTTCGCGCGGTCCTTGAACTTGCTGGCATCCATGACGTTCTTTCTAAGAGCCTGGGATCCCAGACACCGATCAACCTTGTCAAGGCAACGATGGAAGGCCTTCGCGCTCTCCGTACGCCTGATGAGGTCGCAGCGCTCCGGGGGATCAGCATCGCAAAGGTTCTCGGACTTGATCCAAAGGCAGCGTCTGCCAAGCCAGCCGAGGAAGCAGCACCTGAGGCTCCGGCTGCAGAGGCAGCGCCTGAGGCTCCGGCAGCAGAGGCAGCACCTGAAGCTCCGGCTGCAGAGGCAGCTCCTGAGGCTCCGGCTGCAGAGGCAGCACCTGAAGCTCCGGCAGCAGAGGCAGCACCTGAAGCTCCAGCAGCAGAGGCAGCACCTGAAGCTCCAGCTCCTGAAGGCGACGCCTCATGAGCACTATCCGCATTGAACAGGTGAAGTCAAAGAACGGCTGCGATAAGCCGCAGCTCGCCACGCTTCAGTCACTTGGACTCGGCCGTATAGGCAAAATCGTCGAGCATGAGGACGTTCCCCAGCTTCGCGGAATGATCCGCCGTGTTTCACACCTCGTGAAAGTAGAGGAGGGCTAATGGCCATCGAAGAAAAGAACGAAGAGATCATTGGTCTCCACAACCTCCGCCCAGCCAAGGGTGCGAAGAAGTCGCGCAAGCGCGTCGGTCGCGGACATGGTTCGGGAATGGGCAAGACTTCAGGCCGTGGCCACAAGGGATACGGATCTCGTTCCGGTTCCAAGAGCCGTGATCGCTTCGAGGGTGGCCAGACACCAATTCACATGCGGATGGGCAAGCTGCGCGGTCCTCACATGAAGAAGTCAATGCCTTTCGAGCGCTTCCGGACACACACTCAAGGAGTCAACCTGGTTGACCTTCAGGAGCGGTTCGAAGCTGGTGCTGAGGTAACTCCTGAGACGCTTAAGGCCGTTGGCCTTGCAACCCGCCGGGGTATTCCGGTCAAGATTCTTGGCAACGGAGAGCTTTCAAAGTCGCTGACCGTCAAGGTTCACGGGTTCAGCGCTTCAGCTCGCGAGGCAATCACCGCTGCTGGCGGCACTGCCGAGCAAATAGAGGATTAACCCTCAAAGCAGAGGGGCAGCGCAATGCTGAACACAATCCTCAGGTCATTCACCGTTCCGGAGATCCGGAGAAAGCTTCTGTTCACAGCGGCTCTCCTTGCCCTTTACCGGCTCGGTTCACACATTCCGGCTCCTGGCATCAACTCCCAGGCTGTCAACGATATTCAGAAGAACTTCGCGGGCTCAAACATCCTTGGGTTCCTCAACCTGTTCTCGGGTGGCGGACTGCAGCGGGTCGCTCTTTTCGCTCTGGGCATCATGCCTTACGTCACAGCTTCAATCATCCTGCAGCTGCTGCAGGTGGTAGTTCCCTCCCTGGAGAAGCTTTCCAAGGAAGGTGAGGTCGGCCAGCAGAAGATCACCCAGTACACGCGTTACCTGACCGTTGCCCTGGCGCTCGCACAGTCAGTCGGGTACGTATTCCTCTTCCGCTCGTTCGAAGGCGCTGCCGGGCAGCAAGTCATCCGTGACTTCTCAGTTGAAACCGTCTTTCTGATCACGATCTCACTCACGGCAGGAACAATCCTGCTGATGTGGATGGGGGAGCTCATAACACAGCGAGGAATCGGAAACGGGATTTCACTCCTGATCTTCGCCTCAATCGTGTCGAGGCTCCCACAAGGCTTTCAGTCTTGGTGGACCAGCCCAGATCAGATCTTCCGTGTTCTGATGCCATTCCTCGCGATCGCCATCGTTGCTGCAATCGTCTTCGTCCAGGAAGGGCAGAGACGAATACCGGTGCAGTTTGCCAAGCAGATGGTTGGGAAGCGAATGGCCGGTGGGCAGCAGTCCTACCTTCCCCTTCGCGTCAACATGGCCGGAGTGATTCCCGTGATCTTCGCGGCAAGCATCATGGCCTTCCCGCCAACGGTGGGACAGTTGATTGACAAGCCGTGGGCAAAGGACATGGCCGCGTTCTTCAACCCTTCAGGCAGCGCTTATCTGATTGGCGAGACGATCTTCATCATCCTCTTCACATACTTCTACACAGCTGTGACTTTCAACCCGGTCGACCAAGCTGAGAACCTCAAGAAGTACGGTGGCTTCATCCCGGGCGTGCGTCCGGGACGTCCGACTGCGGAGTACCTTGACCGCATCCTCGCCCGCCTTACATTCCCAGGCGCTCTCTTCTTGGCTGCGGTTGCGGCTCTGCCAACGATTTTGATCAACCAGACAAACACGAATCTTTTCTTCGGCGGTACGTCGTTGCTGATCGTCATTGGCGTCGCGCTTGACACCGTCAAGCAGATGGAGGCTCAGCTGATGATGAGGTCATACGAGGGATTCCTGAGGTCGTGAGCCAAGAGCTCAATCTCATTCTTCTGGGGCCTCCGGGCGCCGGTAAGGGTACCCAAGCTGCACGCTTGGTTCAGGACTTCAACATTCCATGGGCGTCAACCGGTGACATGCTCAGGACCGCAGTGGCAGAGGGCTCAGAGCTTGGTGTCAAGGCAAAGGGCTTCATGGACAGTGGAGCTCTTGTTCCAGACGAGCTGATCGTTGATCTGATCGTCGAACGGGTTCGCAACGCGGATTCAGCCGACGGATTCCTTCTTGACGGTTACCCACGGACAATTCCTCAGGCGGACGCTCTCGCAGACGCACTCCATGGGCTGAGCCGCACCGTTACGGCAGCACTTTTGATTGAGCTTGATGACGAAGAGGTAATTCGTCGTCTTTCCGGTCGCCGAGTCTGTACAGCCTCTGGCCATGGCTACCACCTTGACTTTGACCCCCCAAAGCATGAGGGGATCTGCGATCAGGATGGCTCTCGCTTGATTCAGCGCGACGACGACAAGCCTGATGTCATCAAGAACCGGCTGGAGGTCTACCACGCACAGACCAAGCCCCTTGTTGAGTACTACGAGACTCTGGGACTGCTTCGCCGTTTTGACGGCTCGCGTGGGCAGACTGAGGTTCACGACCACATTCGTGCTGCCATGGCGACGCTTCGGCTCGAGGAAACAGTTTGATAATTCGTAAGACTGCGGCCGAGATTGAGAAGATGGCCGCCGCAGGGGACATCCTCGTCAAGACCCTTCAGCTTGTTGAGGGGCGGATCCGCGCAGGAGTTACAACTGAGGAGCTGGACGAGACCGCTGAGCGGTTCATCCGTTCGCAAGGCGCAGTGCCGGCCTTCAAGGGGTATCGGGGCTTCCCAGGTTCAATCTGCGCGTCAGCGAACTCAATGGTTGTGCATGGCATTCCAGGCCCGCAGAAGTTGGCTAAGGGCGACATCATTTCCGTTGATGTTGGTGTCACGCTCGACGGCTGGGTTGCCGACGCAGCCAGGACGTTCCCAGTTGGTGAGATCTCAGCTGAGGCACAGTCGCTGCTTGACACCACGGAAGCTTCACTTCACGCAGCAGTCAAGGCGTGTCAGCCAGGAGGGCGCATTGGTGATGTCTCCAATGCAGTCCAGACCCGTGTCGAGGCTGATGGCATGAACGTGGTCCGCTCGCTGGTGGGACACGGCATTGGAAGCGACATGCACGAGCCGCCCGAGGTTCCCAACTATGGACCTGCAGGAAAAGGACCAAAGCTTGAGGAAGGCATGGTCATCGCGATCGAGCCGATGGTTTCGCTCGGAAGTCCGGGTGTTCGGGTGGACGACGACGAGTGGTCAGTCTTCACAATTGACGGCTCTTTGGCCGCACATTTCGAATTTACTGTCGCTGTAACAGCTGATGGTCCGAGGGTGCTGACACCATGGCATTTGAAAGCTGAGCAGGGATAATGGCTCAGTCAAGTATGAAAGTCAGACGACCGCGCAACGCCCGTGGCGTTCCGTTTGCTACTGTCGGACGTCGCGCCGTCCTGCGGTGCCGTTCCGTCGAGTGTGAAAGCACTTTTGGAGCCGGCCCGCTGACAGCCTACGCCCACCATCTGCAATTGGATTCAATTTTGAAGGTAAGACCGTCGGTCAAACCAATGTGTGAGAAGTGCAAGATCATCCGCCGTAATGGCAGGGTCCTTGTCATCTGCCCTAATCCGCGCCACAAGCAGCGTCAGGGCTAACTGATGGCACGCATCGCAGGAATCAACCTTCCCCCAGGGAAGCGAGCCGAGATCGGCCTCACATACATCTACGGCATCGGCCGTACGACAGCACAACGACTTCTTGACAAGGCCGGAATTTCGTACGACACGAAGATCCGCGATCTGACCGAAGAAGAAGCTGGAAAACTTCGTGACCTTGTTGATTCAGAGCTGACCGTCGAAGGTGACCTTCGCCGTGAACGTTCACAGAACATCAAGCGTCTTATGGAGATTGGCTGCTACCGCGGCATTCGCCACAGGCGTGGACTTCCCGTCCGCGGACAGAAGACCAAGACCAACGCTCGTACTCGTAAGGGTCCGAAGCGCCTCCAAGTAGCCGGTAAGAAGAAGGTGGCCAAGTGAGCGCGAACCGTCGCCCTCAACGTGGACGCAAGCGCGTCCGCAAGAACATCCCAGTGGGCCAGGCCCACATCAAGACTTCGTTCAACAACACAATCGTGTCGCTTACCGACCGCGAAGGCAATGTCATCGCGTGGGAGTCAGCTGGCGGAGCAGGCTTCAAGGGATCTCGTAAGAGCACCCCGTTCGCCGCTCAGGTCACCGCTGACGCAGCAGCACGCAAGGGCGTTGAGCATGGACTCCAGAAGGTCGAAGTATTCGTCAAGGGCTCAGGCTCCGGACGTGAGACTGCCATCCGTTCACTTCAGGCAGCCGGCCTTGAGGTCACAGCAGTGCGTGACGTGACTCCACAGGCTCACAATGGCTGCCGTCCACGCAAGAGGCGCAGGGTTTAGCTCATGGCACGCGATACAGGACCTCAATGCCGACTTTGCCGTCGTGAAGGACAGAAGCTCTTTCTGAAGGGTGAGCGTTGCCTCACTCCGAAGTGCGCAATCGACCGTCGTGCGTATCCACCAGGAGACCACGGCCGCGGTCGTCAAAAGCAGAGCGAATACCGCGTTCAGCTTCGTGAGAAGCAGAAGGCCCGTCGTTACTACGGCGTCCTTGAGCGTCAGTTCCGTATCTACTACGAAAAGGCAAGCCGCACTCCCGGTGTAACCGGCGAGAACCTGCTTCGTCTACTTGAATGCCGTTTTGACAGCGTTCTGGTCCGCCTTGGCTTTGCAGCCTCGCGCAGCCAGGCTCGTCAGCTGATCCGTCACGGACACTGGACGGTCAACGGTCGTCGAGTCGACATCCCCTCTTTCCAGGTCAAGCCGGGCGATGTGATTGCAGCAGCAGCGGGTTCATCCGCCGCTGATGTGATTCGCAGCGCAACCGAGTTGACCGGTCAGGTCCCTGCATGGCTGCAGGCAGACCATGATTCACTTGCGGCGAAGGTGTTGCGCCACCCCGAGCGGAGCGAAATCTCTGCACCGGTGGAGGAGCAGCTCATCGTCGAGTTGTACTCCAAGTAGTTCCAATGCCGAGGCGCCTTACGGCGCTCCGGTGACAGGCCGCCAACCGGCGGTTCTCCCACCCCGACGACCACAGGATCACGATGCTCGAATTCCAGATCCCCCGGATCACCAAGGACACCGTTGAAGACAATCGCGGGTCTTTCACAATCGAACCGCTTGAACGCGGATTCGGATATACCTTCGGCAACTCTCTTAGGAGGGTTTTGCTCAGCTCCCTTAAGGGTGCAGCGGTCACTAGTGTCCGCATTGAGGGTGTACAGCATGAGTTCTCAGCAATTGAGGGCGTCAAGGAGGACGTGACTGACATCGTTCTCAACCTCAAGGGTCTTGTCTGCCGTATGGCTGACTCCACCGCTGAGATTGAGGCGCCACTTGTCGTCACCGGCCCAGGAACCATCACGGCAAAGGACATCGACCTCCCAACGGGCGTCGAGATTCTCAACCCTGATACTCACATCGCAACCTTGGAGAACAAGACCAAGCTTGAGATCTACCTGACCATCGGAACCGGGCGCGGCTATCGCCCAGCCGAAGAGAACAAGAATGATGATCAGCCAATCGGCGTAATTCCGATCGACTCGATCTTCTCTCCAGTTCGACGCGTTGCCTACTCAGTTGAGCAGGCACGTATTGGTCAGCGCACCGACTTTGACAAGCTCACGCTTGACATTGAGACGGACGGATCCCTTGACCCAACCAAGTCACTCCGTGAAGCAGCTGAGATCTTGATCCAGCAGCTCGCGATCTTCACTGACGTGGAGCGCGTTGCAGAGCTTCGTGAGGCAATGACAGCAGGTGTGATCGATCAGGTCACAAACGCTGCAGCTGCCGCACCTACCTCCGCAATCCCGGGAGCACCGGCAACATCGAACGGCATGGACGACATCCTCATTGAGGAGCTTGACCTTGGCGTACGTTCATACAACTGCCTTAAGCGCGCAAACATCAACACCGTTGGTGAACTTGTAACGAAGTCCCGCAGCGAACTTGCTGCGATTCCGAACTTCGGCAGCAAGTCCATTGATGAGGTTGAAGAGACACTCGCCGCTCAAGGTCAGGGCCTGAGGGAGGACTGAGCCTCCGGCTCAGTATCAAGCGATGCGCCACCAAAAGACACGTCACAAGCTGTCGCGCGACTCGGCGCATCGCAAGGCGCTGCTCAAGAATCTCTGCAAAGAGATCATTGAGCATGAGCGGATCAAGACCTCAGAGGCGAAGGCCAAGGCCGTCAAGCCTGAGATCGAGAAGCTCATCACCCTTGCGAAGCGTGGAGACTTGCACGCCCGCCGTCAGGCTCTCAGCACATTGGGCCAGGACAAGTTCATCGTCTACAAGCTCTTTGAAGAGATCGCACCTCGCTACACGGACCGTCCGGGTGGCTACACGCGAATTCTCAAGCTCGGGCCACGTCGGTCGGATTCGACCGAAATGGTCTTCATCGAGCTCGTCTGAGCTGAAGGGGCCGCTTAGGTGGCCAAGGCTGTGACAGCGAGAATTGAACTCGCTTACGACGGAACAGATTTCGCAGGTTGGGCTGTTCAGCCCGACCAGCGAACCGTCGAAGGCGAGCTTGCTGCTGCCATTTACCAGCTGCGCGGCGACAAGCCCACGCTGACGGTCGCAGGAAGGACTGACGCGGGCGTTCATGCTGTCCGGCAGGTAGTCAGCCATCCTGGGGAGCCGCTGCGCCCAGAGGCGCTTAACGGCGTTCTACCAAGGGACATTTCGGTCCGTTCCAGCCAGGAAGCCGGGGCTGACTTCGTGGACGCCCGGGAGAGCGCAACATCCAGGGCTTATCGTTACCGGGTACTTCAAACGAGGACTCGTCCGCTTCACGAGCGGCGCACCTCATTCTGGGTGTCCACAGCGATTGACTTCAGCCTGCTTGAACAATGTGCGCAGCTTCTGCCTGGCGAACATCGGATGACTGCGTTCACACCAGCTCAGACCGAACATGTTCATTTCACACGGAACATTCTCAGCGCGCGATGGACTCAGGCCCAGACAGATGAAGGACTGAGGCTTGACTTCCACATTGAGGCCGTGTCGTTCATGCGTCATATGAACAGGATTCTCGTTGGAACAATGTTGGAGGTTTCCCGAGGGGTCATGTCCATTGAAGGGTTTGAGGAGCTTCTTCAGGGAAGACCACGCTCGGATGCTGGGGATACCGCACCGGCCCAGGGCCTGACTCTCCTTGGGGTCGGCTACGGCACTCGCGTTCTGGACTAGAACCGCGGCCGGGCGCTGGAGTCGCGCCTATTGTCACTTCCATGGGCAAGGCAGACGGTGGACATCCAGAAGAGTTCCTTGCGATTGATTTTGAGACCGCTGCGTCGTTCAGGGAGTCAGCTTGCGCAGTGGGAGTCGCCTACTTCGCCGAGGGAGTCATGGTCGAGAACACTGCGACGCTGATAGACCCGGGGCTCGGGCGTTCAGCTTGGAGCCATTTCAACATTGGGATCCACGGGATTCAGCCTGAAGATGTGGAGGGAGCACCAACCTTCATGGAAGCTTGGACTGATCTGATGGGCAAATACCCGGGCGTTCCACTTGTTGCCCACAACGCTGCCTTTGACATGGGTGTTGTTCGCGCAGAGCTCACCGCAGCGGGCGGACGCCTGGACAGTCCACTGCTCTACACATGCTCGGCAGCGGTCGCAAAGGCCACTTGGACTGACATGAAGAGCGTGTCCCTGCCAGTTATTTCTGAGCGTCTCGGAATCGAGCTCAACCACCACGAAGCAGGGTCAGATGCTCGAGCCTGCGGAGAAGTGATGCTTCACGCAGTTGAGAAGCTGGGCACTAACTCCGTTGAGGAGGCCCTTGGCCACTTGAACCGCACTTGGGGAGAGATTCAGACGGACCTGACTTGGACGACGGGATCACGGTCCAAGCGGACCGGTTCCAAGCGTGCCGGCCGCAAGCCTTCCTGACATCACCCCTGTGTGTGATCCGATTCGCCAGCTGCCCGCCATCACGACTACCATCACATAGACCGTGAGAGTGCTCCTGACAAATGATGATGGCATCGCAGCTACTGGCCTCCAGACCTTGCGCAAGGCTCTGCTGCGCGTGCCTGGGCTTGAGCTGATCGTGATCGCACCGGACGGGAACAGGTCGGCGAGCGCCAGGTCAATCACGACACGCCGTCCTCTGAAGGTGACAAAGGTTGAGTTCGGTGACGGGACCCACGGCTTTGCCTGCGATGGCACTCCTGTTGACTGCGTTCGTCTGGCCACACATGGGCTGGTCGAAGGATTCAGTGCTGACATGGTTGTCAGCGGGATCAACCACGGTGCGAACCTTGGCGACGACATCACCTACTCGGGCACTGTGGCAGCTGCACTTGAGGGGATTCTGCTGGGCCGAGACGGTATCGCCGTTTCCCAGCGTTCATCCGGTGGGCTCTATGACCACATGGCAGGAGAGGGCGGGGACGCATTCCAAGAAGTGGCGGATTTCACCGCAAAGCTTGTTCGAGACTGGGAACAGATTCCCCTTCAGGACGCCACAATCATCAACGTCAACGGCCCTGCGGGTAAGGCCAAGGGTGTCAAGGTCACCAAGCTCGGTAGGAGGAAGTACATGGAGGACCTGATCGACGAGGGCCCCGCAGACGAGGATGGCGGCAGGACGATTCGGATCTACGCCCAGGAACCTCTTCACGAGCGCGTTGAAGGCACGGATCTCACCGCAGTGGACGACGGTTACATCGCTGTCACGCCGATTCACTTTGACCTCACCGACCACGGTGGGATTGACGCCCTCGCTGCAGCCCGGCTCGGTGAATCAATAGCTCCTCTGGAATCAGAGTGAGCAGCAGCAGGACGGCCGCGGAGAAGCGGGCAGCTGAGCTCAAAGAGCAGATTGAGAAGCACAATCGCTCCTACTACGAAGAAGACAGCCCGACTGTCACCGACGCCGCCTACGACGACCTCCTCCGGGAGCTCCGGGCAATTGAGGACGAATACCCCGAAGTAGTAACCCTTGACTCTCCAACGCAGAAGGTCAGCGGCCGGAGGCTGGAGAAGTTCTCTCCAGTTGAGCACTCGATCCCGATGCTTTCGCTTGGCAATGCGCGCGGGGCAGAGGAGTTCATCGCCTGGGAGGAAAAGACAAAGTCCCACCTTGAACGTGAGGCCATCACGGTTGATGAGTTTGAGTTCGTTGTTGAGCCGAAGATTGATGGACTCGCGGTTTCGCTCCTCTATGAAAACGGGAGGTTTGTGAGGGGAGCGACCCGCGGTGACGGCGTTGTGGGTGAGGACATAACGCAGAATCTGATGACCATCCCCGCAATTCCCAAGACGATCAAGGATGCACCGCAGAGGCTTGAGGTTCGGGGAGAGGTCTACCTGCCGATCCCTGGCTTCCTTGCCCTGAACGCACGGGTCGAGGAGCAGAACGAAGCGATCGGAAGCGAGAATATTCAGCGGGAGGCGGAAGGCAAGCGACCTCGGCCATTCCTCAAACCATTTATGAATCCCCGTAATGCGGCTGCCGGGTCCCTGCGACAGCTTGACCCTGCTGCAACAGCTGAGCGACCCTTGTCCATCTGGTGTTACGGCGTGGGTGAGGTTGAAGGGGTCAAGTTTGCGGGACACCGGGACAGCCTTGACCACCTCGCCCGATGGGGATTCCCCGTCAACCCGGAGGTCGAGGTCGTGAAGGGCGTTGAGGCAGTAATCAAGGCCTGTGAGGGCTGGCTGTCACGCCGCGAAAGCCTTGATTACGAGATCGATGGCGCTGTGATCAAGGTTGATGACTTTGAACTGCAACGCCGCCTTGGCACCGTCGGCCGCGAACCTCGCTGGGCAATCGCCTGGAAGTTCCCTCCAACGACTGCCATCACGACCTTGAAGGCTGTCCATTGGAATGTTGGCCGTACTGGACACATCGTTCCGTTCGCAGAGCTTGAGCCGGTCAATGTCGGTGGGGTCACCGTCACATTCACAACCCTCCACAATGGCGACGATCTCGCCCGCAAGGATGTGCGAGCTGGAGACAAGGTGATCGTCCTGCGCGCGGGGGATGTAATCCCTCAGGTGATCGCGCCTGCTCCCGGTGAGGCAGACAGAGCCGATCGTGGCGACCGGCCCACGGTTCCGGCCGAGTGCCCATCCTGCGGCACTAAAACGGTAAGGATTGAGGATTCAGTCTGGACAATTTGCCCGAACAAGCTCGGATGCGAGGGACAGCAGTGGCAGGCATTGCGGCACTTCGTCAAGCGCGGGGCAATGGATATTGAAGGGCTTGGTGACGAGCGCCTTCAGGAGCTGATGGACGCAGACTTTGCTCTGACGCCAGCCGACCTCTATTCGCTTCCGTGGGAGCAGCTTGAGGCGCGTAAGGGATGGGGGCAGAAGAGTGTTGTCGCTTTGCAGTCTTCCCTTGAGCAGTCCAAGTCCCGTCCCTTCGCCAAGCTTCTCTATGGACTTGGGATCGAACGGATCGGTGAGGTCAACGCGCGCAATCTTGCTCAACGTTTCCGGACGATGGAGGCGCTGATGGCAGCTGACCCAGCAGAGATTGAACTTACCCCGGGCATTGGCCCAATCCAAGCTGAGATCGTCGCGGAGACCGTCCGGGAGCCGGACTTTGTGGAGATGATCACCAAGCTCAGGGAGGCAGGCTTGAACCTTGAGGAGGAAGGGCCGGCTGCTGGCGAAGGTCACTTGGCAGACAAGACATTCGTGCTCACCGGTTCACTGCCAACCCTTACTCGCGAGCAGGCCACCGAGCGCATTCTCGAGGCTGGTGGACGGGTTACGTCATCGGTCTCAAAGAAGACCGATTATGTGGTCGCGGGTGAGGCGGCCGGCTCCAAGCTGGAAAAGGCTGTGCGCTTGGAAGTGGCCGTACTTGACGAAGCTGCGCTGCTAGACCTTCTGAACAGCCCTGCTTGAGCCCGAGACCTTCATGATTCCGTCCATGACGGGCTCGTTCAGCCGCTTTACGTCGGTCCAGTAGGTCATCGTCAGCTCCCACGGCTGACCAACGCCTTGCTTTGGAAAGAGGTGCGCTGCGCGCGTCACATAACCAGCCCCGAAGTCCAGAAGTGGTCGGGTGTTCATGCTCGCGCTGGGGCCGACAGCAAGGCACTTGTTTGCCCCGCTGCGGTCCATCTGCTCGATCAGTCGGCACATGTACTGGCAGACCAGGTCAATCTTCAGAGTCCAGGATGAGTTGGTGTAGCCAATGGCGAAGTTGAAGTTGGGAACGTCGCTCAGCATGGAGCCCTTGTAGACATAGTGGTCAGGGAGGTTCACTGGTTCACCGTCAACGACCATGTCCACTCCACCAAACAGCTCCACGTCAAGGCCTGTCGCGGTGATGATGATGTCGGCCTCAAGCTCCTTTCCTGATTGCAGCA
>JBAXHG010000003.1:0-32496 GCA_037139015.1 Actinomycetes bacterium
CCGCAGTCGACACCGGAGTCCACTCCATCGCGTCGACTCTGACGAGGCCCGGCCAGGTCTTCCACCAAGTCAGTTTGAACTTCGACCGGATGTCAGGCGGCGGAGCAAGACCCACTGTCGTATACCCCGCGATTGGAGTGATGGTAAAGACACTGCGACCCGTCTTGAGTGCGGTCTGGAACGGTTTGAGCCCCACATTCCGAGTCAGGAGCAGTGAAGCGAGCTGGTCGCCGGTCAGGTGAATTGCAAGGTCCTGATCCAACGGTGGACCCGTCGCATAAGCGGATTCAAGGATGACATCGCCAGGCCTCCAACGGGAATGCAGGTCGGTTGCCGCGGCCCTCATGTTCGGTCGCGCGTTGCGGGAGAGCTCGTTCCAAGTTCCAATTGAAAGCCCAGCGGCGACCAAGAGCGTGGACGCGATCGCAATCAGGGGCTGGCGCCTTGCAACGAGTGCACCTGCCAGAACAGCCCAGACCGGTAAGGAGACCATCAGGTTGCGCGTCAGCAGCAAGGACCTGTGTGGTTGGAGACTTGCCAGCAAAAGTCCAAGCAGGGTGGTCGCTGCGAGTAGGAGCAGGAGAGCGACGGTCGAGCTTGGGCGACTGAAGAATTGTTGGCCGGATCGGACGCGGGCCACAATTGCCGCTGTCAGAGCAATGGCCACCCCAGCGAGAATGAGTCCGACGGCAAGCGAGCCGGGGAGAGATCCAAGGTCAAGGAACGGGTGGCCGACGGCTGCTCGACTAACCATGCGCCCGACTGTTGAGAAGGCCAAGGGAGCTTGGTCTGCGATCCGCCGTGCTTCGTCGCTTGCGTGACCGAACTGTGTAAGAAATGACGGGAGCCAGATTGCGAAGAGAGCCAAGGCCCCCGCACTGGAGAGCAGCACGTTCCTTCGTGAGTTGGGCCGAGCGACGAGGGTCCAGACAACAAGCGTTGCGATGGCAAAGACAGCTGTGTAGTGCGTAAGTACGGCTCCGAGCGACAAGGCTCCGAAGGTGACCCAGTCTCTTCTACGGGCAGTGTCGTCGGTGGCCTTGAGCACTGAAAGTGTCGCGCCGGTCACGAGCAGCGCTGCGAGTGAATAGCCCCTTGCCTCAATTGAGTAGAAGACGAGGAATGGGCTGGTTGCGACAAACAGTCCTGCTGCCAACCCTGCCCGGGTGCCAAATACTCGTCGTCCAAGAAGAGCGGCTACTGGAACCAAGGCGGTTCCGGCGACCACCGACGGTGCCCGCATCCACAGGTCTGCTGGGCTGATGTGCGCTGTTGCCCAAGACAGGATGAACCCGAGCGGCGGAGTTTTCTCCTGGTTGATGACCGCGGTCAGGGTCGAGCCAAGCGAACGGTCATGGACCAGCGCGTACAGGTACAGCTCATCCCCAGCGGGGCTTTCCTGCGCTCCAAAAAGGCGGATCAGGAAGGCGACTGCTGTCAGCCCAAAGAGTCCGTACGGCCAGATGCGTTCCCAACGGGAGCCGTTCATTTGGTTGCTTTCCGCGGCTGCCATTCGGTTGCGTTCACATCAAGCATGCCCTTCCAGGTGTGGGTCCAGACGGGGCGGAAGTTGGCTCTGAGTCCTGGGGGAGGCCCAAGGCTGCTGCCCGTCAGCTTTCCGACGACTGGCGTGATGGTGAAGACGGTCTGTCCAACCCAGACGGCCTGCTCGAAGGGTTTGAGGCCAACCTCACGGGTCAGCTGAAGTGCTTGGCGCTGTTCGGGATTCAGGTGGATTGAAAGGTCCGTTGGGGGTCCGTTGAAGTAAATGGCTTCAAGGAGCGCATCTCCCTTCTGCCAGCGGGCTTCAACAGCGTGCGCTGCTGCACGCAGGTTGGGCCGTGCGAAATCACGCAATTCGATAACGCTTCCCAGAAGGAGGCCAGCCCAGACAAGGATCACTGCGGTTATTGAGGCTGGCTTGGGGAGCCGTGTCAGCAGGATGCCCGCGAGTACTGCAACCGAGGGCAGCGAAGTGATCGCGTTTCTTGGCAGGAGCATTGAATGATGGGGGCGGAGGCTTCCGATTATCAGGCCCACTGGAGCTGCCACTGCGGTCAGGAGCAGGAGGATTGTGAGTGAGTCGGGTCGGCTCAGACGCTGGCCTTTCTTCCCCGCAAGGCGGATCACGGCTCCCACGAGGCCGATGCCAAGGCCGGTGAGGATCAGTGCAAGCCCGAGCGGCCCGGGTACGTCAGTCAGTCCAACAGATCCAATGCCTGACCAGAGTGGATGTCCGACCAGCGAGCGTGAGACAACCTGCCAAACGCTGTCAGCCCCCAGGGGAGCAAGGAAGGCAACCCTTCTGGCCTCATCGCCTGAGGGGCCCAGCTGGGTGAGGAACGACGGGAGCCATGGCAGCATCAACAGCGCCGTTGCCGCTGTGGCGCCGAGGATGTACTTCCGTGTTGCAGGTCGGGCCAGCAGCGTCCAGACAACGGACGCAAAGATCACGAAGAAGGATGTGTAGTGGGACATGAGGGCCGCAAGCACCGCGACCGTCCAGGCAGCCCACACGCCGGGGGTTTGGCGTTCCCGCTCTGTGGCCACGAGGAGCAGCAAGAGGCTGGCGCAGGTGAAGGCTGCCGTGAGCGAGTATGAGCGGGCTTCTACTCCGTAGAAGACGAGGAACGGGCTGACAGCTATCAGCCCCGCCGCGACCAGCCCAGCAGGTCGTGATGCAGCCCTTCTGCCGAACGTGGCCGCAAGTGGAACCAGCGCCGTTCCGGCGAGCACCTCTGGGGCACGCATCCATGTGTCTGCGGCTCCAATCCTTGAAGTCAGCCAGGCGAGGGCGAAACCGAGTGGCGGCGTCTTCTCTTGGTCCACGACAAGGGACATCATGGAACCGAACCCGCGGTTGTGGACGAGGGTGTACATGGTGAGTTCGTCGCCCGCGGGGCTCTCACCAGCGCCGTAAATGCGCAGGCCGAAGGCGATCAGGGTCAGGGTCGCAACGGCACCCCACCAGACGCGCTTGTCCTCAATTGGCGCTTCCACGCGTGTGACGCTAGCGCCCGTCGCGCTCATTGCCGTTCGCTGGGGAGACTTCAACCGCGATCACCTTGCCCGCAGGGTCTGTCCCGGGTGTGACGCAGGAGGCTGTGAGCCGTCCGGCGCACAGCGCCGAATTGCCCCAAGCCGCTTCTACCTGCCCTAGTTTCTAGGCGTCTTCGCGGAGTGAGCGGACGGTTCCGCTCTCACCGAGGCGCCGCAGTCCCTGCTCTTCCAGCTGGCGTGCACGCTCGGGTGTTACCCCAAGTTCGCGGCCGGTCTGGGCGAGTGTGGTGGGCGCTTCACCGGTCAGGCCAAAGCGAAGCTCAAGCACAGTCCGTTCGCTTGCTGGAAGGGTTGCGACTGCGTCGCGGACCAGCAGCTTGCGGTCGTTCACTTCTGCGAGTTCGTTTGGCGCTGGTTCGTCGGATGGAAGGAGGTCGCCAAGTGAGGTGTCTCCGTCTTCGCCGACGCCGATGTCAAGGCTGGTGACTCCCATGGCGGCCTTGCGCGCTTCGAGGATTTCCTCGATGGGCAGGTCGGTCGCTTCTGCGAGTTCCTCATCGGTCGGGTCTCGACCCAGCAGTGCAGCCATTTCCCGTTCGGCGCGTGAAATGGCACGCATCCGTTGGTTGACGTGTACGGGAAGCCTGATTGTCCGTGCTGAGTTTTCAAGCCCGCGCTGGATTGCCTGGCGGATCCAGAGGGTTCCGTAGGTTGAGAATTTGAATCCCTTGCGGTAATCGAACTTTTCGACCGCGCGGATGAGTCCGAGCATGCCTTCTTGGACAAGGTCGTTCATGTCGAGTCCATGGCCTTGGTAACGGCGTGCAACGGAGACCACCAGGCGGAGGTTTGAGTTGATCATCGTGTCCTTGGCGTACAGGTCGCCGCGTTCGATTCCCTTGGCGAGGATCGTCTCCTGCTCTTTGGTGAGGAGCGGGTAGCTGCGGCTCATCTGCAGGAGCTGACCGAGTGCATCGGTTGATGGATCAGTTGATGTGGGTACTGGTACGGCCTTCTCGCGGTGACGCGAAAGGCGCATCTGAGCGCGTGTCGACTCAGCGCCTGTTGGGCGGCGAGTGCTGCGCATCTGAGTGCGCTTCTCTCCACGGGGCGAGGTGCCTGAGGTGTGGCTACGGGGCTTCTTGTTGGGCTTGTCTGCTGACATCTAGTTCCTCATTCTAAGTAAGTGATTGCGAAAAGTCAAGGATTTTCGGGGCGTTGAGTGACGTGTCTCACGGTTGTTGCACTTTTTGGTCTGTGCTTACCCAAAAGGTGTCATTCTGGATACGTGCGAACCACTCGACTTGGACCGCTTGTAGCTATTGGGCTCGGCGCATTCGCGCTGATGGCCCTTCTGGTGGTCATGTCGCTTGGCTCTCCTTCCACATCAGTCGCTGCGAGTCAGGTAAAACTGACGCGCATTGGGACCTTTGATGGACCGGTGGCAGTTGTTCAACCGCCCGGTGACCGTCAAAGGCTTCTGGTTGTTGAACACACAGGTTCGGTCAGAGTTCTGGTCGGGGGGCATAGATTGGCTAAACCCTTCCTAAATATCTCGAGCCTGGTGTCCTGTTGTGGCGAAAGAGGGCTGCTGGGACTGGCATTCGCCCCCGACTACGCGACCTCTCGACGCTTTTACGTTGACTACACGAATTCTGCTGGCGATACGCGGGTTGTGGAGTATCGGCGCTCTGCAAGGTCGGCCGACACGGCAGACCCCACAACAGCGCGCACAGTGCTTGCGCAGGAGCAGCCGCAGGCCAACCACAACGGGGGAAACCTGGCATTTGGGCCCGATGGAAAGCTCTACATCGGGTTTGGCGATGGCGGGGCTGGAGATGATCCACATGGGCTTCTGGGCAATGGACAGAACTTGAACACTCTCCTCGGCAAGATCCTTCGCATCAATCCACTCCAGAGTGGGGCTCAGGCGTACACGGTCCCAGCGGACAACCCGTTTGTTGGCAGGTCAGATACTCGGCCGGAAATCTGGTCTTACGGACTGAGGAACCCTTGGCGCTTCTCATTTGACCGCAAGACCGGCGGATTGGCAATCGGTGATGTGGGTCAAGACAACATTGAAGAGATCGATTGGTCCGCAGCCCCAACGCGTGGGCGTGGCCTCAACTTCGGTTGGCGACCATGGGAGGGAACTAGGGCGAACTTCCCATCCGAATCAGCAGCCGGCGCAGTATTTCCTGTCGCTCAGTACGCACATGGTTCAGGCCTCTGCTCGGTAACGGGCGGTTATGTGATCCGCGATCCACGACTGAAGGCGCTTCAAGGCAGGTACATCTACGCGGACTTCTGCTCAAACTCGCTTTTCACACTGGGACTCAAGGAAGGGCGGCTTGCTGCGCACTCCTATGGACCGCTTCGCTCCGGCGTGCGCCTTGTCAGTTCATTTGGGGAAGACCTTTCTGGCCGGATCTATGTGACCCAGCTGGACGGAGCTGTTTACAGAATTGACCCTTCCGCGTAGCCTTCAGCCCGTGCGAATTGAAATCACAGGCAGGGTGGATGTGCTTGGTATCCGGGCTGATAACCCCGGGCCCCTGACGCTTGAGGGAACAAACACTTGGATTGTCGGGAGCACTGACATTTGGGTTGTTGACCCTGGCCCGGAGCTTGCTGAGCACGCGGACGCGGTGGCTGCGGAAGTCAGTTCCCGTGGACGCTTTGCGGGGATCGCTTTGACCCACGGCCACGGCGACCACTCGGACGCCGTCCCACTGTTGCTTGAGCGACTAGGCCCGGTTCCGGTCATCGCCGGCCTCTCCGGCGCCCGCCGCGGACAGAAGGCAGGGGATATGGAGGTTGTTTCACTTCCCGGGCATTGTGCAGACCACATCGCTTTTGCACACGAGGACATTGTCTTTACGGGTGATGCGATTTTTGCTGACAGCAGTGTGTTTGTATCGCCGGGAGCCGGCTCCCTTGCCGGCTACCTTGCCGCGCTTGGTGAGCTTCGGGACCGCGGGCCGAGGCTTCTGGCTCCTGGCCACGGCTGGCTGATTGAGGATCCCCAGGCAAGAATTAACGAACAGCTTGAGCATCGGCTCGACCGCGAGCGGAGGCTTGTGGAAGCAATTGAGGCTGGGCACACGTCAATCGCTGAAGTTCTGTCTGTCGTCTGGGATGACGTGCCTGACTACCTGCTGCCAGCAGCGACCGTGACGCTTGCCGCCCACCTGGACAAGCTGCACGAGGAAGGGCGACTCCCTGAAGCGGTTGAAAGACCTGATATTCCCGAGTGGGTCGTGTAGCCTCAAGTCCTGTGATCGAGGAGAGGGTCACCTTCTGTCGTATCTGCGAGTCGCTTTGCGGCATGGTCGCGACGGTTGAGGACGGCCAAGTCACAAAGCTCCGGCCGGACAAGGACCACCCGCTGTCGAAGGGCTATGCATGCCCCAAGGGCATCGCGATGACCGACCTTCAGAATGACCCTGATCGCGTGCTCCACCCGATGCGCAAGACCGCCTCTGGTGAGTTTGAGCGGGTTACTTGGAAGGAGGCGTTGGATGAGATCAACAGCCGTCTCAAGGAGGTAAGAGACGCAAGCGGGCCTGAATCAATCGCTTGGTACATGGGGAACCCCGGGGCGTTTTCGTATTCGCACACACTTTGGGTCAAGGGTTTCCTTGACGCGATCGGGTCCCCGCACTACTACACCGCTGGCTCTCAGGATGTGAACAATCGCTTCGCCGCCAGTGCCCTCCTTTACGGATCACCACTGGTCGTGCCGATCCCTGACCTGCGCCGAACGAAACACTTGATGATCTTCGGCGCGAACCCGCTTGTCAGCCATGGCAGCGTGCTGACTGCGCATCGGATTCGTGACCAGCTGATGGATTTGACCAAGCGAGGGGGCCGGGTCGTTGTTGTGGATCCGCGCCGGAGTGAAACGGCCCGTGCCTTTGAACATGTGGCGATCAAGCCGGACGGTGACGCTTGGCTGCTGCTGTCTATGCTCAACGTGATCTTTGAAGAGGGCTTGGAGGACGCGGCCGCAATAGACGCTCAGTCGCGGGGCGTAGAGATGCTCAAGGAGGCTGCTGCCGACTACCCGCCAGAGGCCACCGTGTCGCGCACTGGGATCCCGGCCGAGGAAGTCCGTCAGATGGCCCGTGACCTTGCGCTTGCGGATTGCGCCGCTGTCTATGGTCGGACGGGTTCATGCCTTGGTCGACGCGGCACGCTTGTTTCGTTCCTGCTTGACGCACTTAATGTTGTGACGGGCAACCTGGACCGTCCGGGTGGAGCCGTGTTTGGCAAGCCGCCGCTGGCTCTTGATGATGTTGCTGAGCGCTTCGGTCTTGCGACCTATGCGTCCAACCGGTCTCGCATTGGTGGCTTCCCGGATGTTCTTGGCAACCTTCCAGCGACTCTTCTTGCCGAGGAGATTGAAACTCCCGGTGACCGGCAGATCAGGGCGTTGTTCGTAAGCGCTGGGAACCCTGTGCTTTCTGTGCCCGACGGTGACTCGCTTGAGCGGGCGATGGGTGGGCTTGACTTGATGGTCGGTCTTGACTTCTACATGAACGAGACCAACAAACACGCGGATTTTATTCTTCCGGCAACAACTTTCCTCGAACGCGACGACTTCCCGATTGCGTTCCTGGGCTTCCACACCACACCATTCGTGAATTACACGGAGAAGGTTGTGGAACCAGCGGGGGAGGCCCGTGAGGAATGGCAAGTGATTGAAGAGTTCGCAGCGGCCCTGGGCGTTACGCCATCAAGCGTTCCCCCAATTCGGTGGCTTGGGAAAGTGGGCATCAAGTTCTCGCCAAAGCGAATTGTTGACTTGTTGATCCGCGTTGGCCCAGCGGGTGACTTCTTTGGGCTTAAGCCCAAAGGTCTGAGCCTCAAAAAGATTGCAGCCAAACCGCACGGAATTGTTCTTGCCGAGTATGTGGCGACGGGTGAGCTGAAGACCAAGGTCAGGCATTCCGACAGCAAGGTGAGGCTTGACCCACCCGAGATTGTCGGTGAACTTCGCAGGATCAAGGGTGCTGTGGTTGAGACATCGTCTGAGCGACCACTGCAGCTGATCGGCCTGCGCGAGTTGCGGTCGCACAATTCGTGGATGCACAACTCCGAGCTGCTGACACGTGGTGGACGCAGCCAACCGCTCCACATGAACCCCAAGGACGCTGAGGGACATGGAGTCACAGAGGGCGCAATGGTCCGCTTGTCGTCCAAGGACGGATCCGTCGAGGTTCCCGTGACACTCACAGAGGACATGAGTCCTGGGACCGTCGCCTTGGCTCACGGCTGGGGGCACAGCGGGGGTTGGAAGACCGCCAACGATTTGGGTGGAGTAAATGTCAACCTGCTGGCGCCTTCGGGGGCTGAAGACCTTGAGCCCCTTGCTGGGATGGCATTCCTTAACGGCATTGCGGTCAGCGTTCAGCTGGTCGCAACTTCAGGCTCCGCGGGAGCGAGTGTGGATGAGGCCGTTACCGCCGCTCCTGTTCGGGACTGACCGGCGCCCCGCCGCGCCGCGCCGCACAGCTACGCTGACCTGGTGCTCGCAGCCTCAACATCTGTCGCGTTCCCACTCGCTTTCGCTGCTGGGATGCTCAGCTTCTTCTCCCCGTGTGTTCTGCCTTTGGTTCCGGGTTACATCAGCGTGATAGCTGGGGTCACGCCTGCGGACCTTCAGAATGGGAGCACGAAGAGGGTCCTTGTCCCAAGTCTGATCTTCGTTGCGTCCTTCTCGTTCATCTTCATTCTGTTGGGGCTGTCAGCTACACAGATCGGGTCATGGTTGCAAGGCAACAAGCTGATGTTGCAGAAGGCTTCCGGGTTGATGATCATCGCCATGGGCTTGTTGTTCATGCTCAGCCCGTTCATTCCCCAACTGTCAAGGGAATGGCACCCAGGTGGTCTGATCGAAAAGGCGGGGCGGGGTGGGCCGGTTGTTGCCGGAATCGCCTTTGCTATCGCATGGACGCCGTGTATTGGCCCAACCCTTACTTCAATCCTTCTGGTGGCTTCCAATTCCGGGTCACCATGGAAGGGGGCTTCGCTGCTCGCGTTTTACTCGCTGGGACTGGCGCTTCCTTTCCTTGGGACAGCACTTTTCTTCGGCTGGGCATCCTCACTGTTCGCTGCTGTAAAACGCCACTATGCAGTCCTGATAGTCGGGGGTGGCGCAATCCTTGTGATTACAGGGGTTTTCATCTTCACCGGACAGTTCTTTCAGCTCAACGCACAGGCCCAGAAGTGGCTTCAGGACCTGGGGATCACCGACCCGGGAAGTATCTGAGACTGATCCGCTGTTGGGGATCGCCCGTAATTACTGGCGATGAGCTCTTCCCCACATCTCCCGTCTATCTCCTACCTCGCGACTAGGACTTACAGGCCTGAATACTGGTACTCTGGCCTCGTCGGCGCACCAAGGCGCCTGACACCGCCCCACTGGACCAGGATTCACGCCCGATGACATTCGCCCAAACAGCCGGCCTCGGAGCCGTAGCAGGCATGACCATCTTCATTGGCCTTCCTCTGGGCCGCGTGAAGGGCATCGGTCCGAAGGTCCGTCTTTCGCTGGCGATGTTCTCCGTCGGCGTTCTGGCCTTCCTGTTCGTTGATGTGATGGGCCAAGGTTTCGGGATGGTCGAGGAGTCGGTAACGGCGGTTCGTGACAGCAATGGATCGTTGGGCAAGGCAGTCCTCTACGTGGCAATTTTGGCCGGCGGTTTTCTGCTCGGCAGCGCCGGGCTTGGTTGGCTTGATGCCCGCATGAAGGTCCGTCCGACAGCTTTGGCACCAATTGCTGGAGGCTCGGCCGCAACCTCACTGAGTCCGACCGAGACGCAGGCTTATGTCGATGAGGCTGATCTGGCAAGGCGCAAGACGCTCCGTACCGGGCTGATGATTGCGACTGCCATCGGAATTCACAACCTTGGTGAGGGTCTCGCGATTGGCGTTTCGGCAAGAGCCGGCGAGATCTCGCTGGCAACCGTGCTTGTGGTCGGCTTTGCTCTCCATAACGCAACTGAAGGGTTTGGCATCGTTGGCCCTCTGGGCAAGGTCACTCCGTCGTGGCGCTGGCTCGGTCTCGCGGGGCTTATCGCCGGCAGCCCGACTTTGATCGGAACGATGATCGGCTGGAACATTCAGCTTGAGGCCCTTTCAGTTGCTTGTTACGCACTTGCTGGTGGCGCAATTCTTTATGTAATCGGTGAGATCTGGAACGCCATGCGGCGTCTGGGTCACCGTGAGCTTGGCCTGCTGATGCTTGGAGTGGGCTTCATGATCGGAGTCCTCACCGACCTCGTTGTTGTCTACGGCGGCGCCTGAGCCGAAGGTGAGGGCCAGCCGCCGGTCGGTTGGGTCAAACGGCGCGGGGAATTGGGTCAGGCCGCTTTGACTCACTTGTCAGTCCGTCGGCTGAGTGTCTAAGGTCGTCGCATGGAGAAGCCTGAGAAGAAGGCCAACCGGCGCGATCGGATGGAGCCTGATGCCCGTCGGACACAGCTCGTGGAGGCTGGTTTTAGGGTTCTTGCGGGTGATTCCGGGTGGACGGTCAAGGCTGTTGCCAATGAGGCTGGCGTTTCTGAGCAGTTGCTCTACCACTACTTCCCCGGCGGCGTGCTTGATGGCCTGGTTGAGCAGATTGCCACTGATTGCGTAGCCCGGGTCTCCGAGTTTCTCGTTGATATTCCTTCTGAGCCCCCGGGCTCGAGGAAACAGCTGCGTGGGATGGTTGACGGGGTGGTGGCTAATGCCATTGATTGGATTGAGTCGGTCCCGGCCGCTTGGTTGTTTGGGCCGGAGCGTGATCGTCTGAGCGCTGTGGTTGGTGCACGTTGGGATGAGGGGCAGCGAGAGATCGCGCGTAGGCTGGTCCGTTTCAGTTTGGTTGATTCGGGGCGATCCGAAGCGAGCGTGGCTGTTGTGTATTCGGAGTTGATTGCTTTTCAAGCATTGGCTTACGAGTTCAAGCGTGGGTCGTTGACTCGAGCTGAGTTTGAGCTTGCTGGATCCAAGCGCTTCGAGATTCTTCTAGCCGACCTGTTGCCGTCGCTCTCCGCCTGAGGCTCTCGCTACCCCAGACCTCTCCCGGTTACACCTGCGGGCAAGTGTCCTGCTTGTGATGCTGGTTGTCGTGCACTTGGCGGTTCCTGTGTGAGGTTGCCTTCTATGCCTGTTGGCGGACTGCCGGGGCTGGCTTGTGCCGCCGGCTTGCATTAATCATTAAAGCATGCTCTAATACGCGAAACAAACAGTCATTAGAGCTAGCTACAACCCCCTTCCCTTCACGGATCATTGTGTGAGCGGGACTGTTAACGCCGGGCTCAAATGCTGCCACCAAACCAACCGCATGGAGACAGAATGTTCAACGCAACGCACCAGCCTTCAGCCCAGTCACCCGGCAGTCGCCGTTCCAACCGCAACGGGCTTGGAATCGCTCTCTCTGCGGCATTGGTGCTCATTGCAGCCCTCGCGCTGGCAGTGCCATCGGCTTCGTTCGCCCACACCGCAGGCGACATCAGCTACTCAAGCGATGGCACGTCGGTCACGATCACAGGTTGCAGCGCTAGCCCCTGCGCAGACCCACTGGTCATTCCTGCCTCGATTGGGGGCGAGCCCGTTACGACGATTGGGGCATCTGCCTTCGCAAACAACACTTCCTTGGGCAGCATCACGCTGCCAAGCAGCCTCACGACAATCGGCGCTTACGCGTTCCAAAACACCTCCAACCTAGCGGACATTACGATTCCCGCTTCTGTGACGAGCATTGGCTACTGGTCGTTTGACCATTCACGTGTAACGAGCGTTTCGATTGAGGCTGGCTCTCAGCTCACGACAATCGATACAGATGCCTTTCAAGGGGCGTCACAACTTGTGAGCATCAATCTGCCACCCAGCCTGACCACCCTCGGGAACGAGGTATTCTGGGACTGCGTTTCCCTGACGGGCATCACAATCCCATCAGAGATCACAAGTATTCCGTCCGGAACATTCCACGGCAATGTAGCCCTGTCGAGCGTCACATTCGCGGCCGGCTCGAAGGTAACCTCGATTGAGCCCGGTGGGTTTCAGGGTACGTCGGCTTTGAAGAGCATCACATTGCCAAATGGCTTGACCAGCATTGGACGCGAGGCCTTCATTAACAGTGGGCTTGAGAGCATCAGTCTCCCGTCAACAGTGACGAGCATCGGCAGAAACGCCTTCAGGACAAACTCTGATCTGAAGAGCGTCGAGCTTCCCGCAAGCCTCACAAACATCGGCCAGTGGGCCTTCTCCTTCTCCGGGAAGCTCGCAAGGATTAGATTCAGCGGCAATGCCCCGACCCTTGAGGGAACTTATGTTTTCTACGGGGTTGCAGCGGGAGCGAAGGCTGTTTTGGTTGCCGGCGTGACCGGTTTTGGCAGCGGCGCGACTTGGAACGGCCTTGAGCTCCAGGATCCCTTCCAGGTGGATACCGGTAGTTCGCCTGTTGCTCGTGGCACCGTCATCAAGGCGACGGATCTCGATTTGTTGAGCCGTCCAGTGTTTGCTTGGCAGCGCTGCTCCACCCTGGACGATGCTTCAAGTTGCTCAGCTATCAGTGGCTCCGGTAATAACGGTGCATGGTGGGGTACTCGTAACGCTGACATTGGCCAGCAGGTGAGGCTGAAGGCGACGATGACCGACGGTGACTGGCTGACCGGACTGTCAGGTGTGGTTGGTCCTTCCAACAGCGCAGCGCCTGAGCTCAACCAGGGTCTTGTGGGCGGTGCGCCGAAGAAGAGGACCAGCCTCCACACTAGCTTTGGCACATGGGGCGGTTACATCGGCGGCTCGAGCACCGTGGCGTTCCAATGGCAGCGCTGCACGACCGCGGATGCGAGCTCGTGCACGACGAACATTGGCACCAACAGCCAGTGGTACAGGCCGGTTGGCGATGACGTGGACAACTACCTGAGGGTGACTGCGACGCTGACAACCAACGGTCAAACGGCTGTGGCGTCAACCTCAGTGTCAAGCGTGGTTGCCAACAACCTGCTTGGCCGCCGCGCCCACACAGCAGTGGTTGGCAAGACAAAGCACCGCAAGCACCAAGCTCACAAGCGCACCAGCAAAAGCCACAGCAAGGGCTAAGACCCTTCGCCGGTCAGGTCACGTCTCGCCTGTGTGCGGGGCGTGACGGCTGGGCTTCGTTTTAGAGCCGGCTAGCTTGCTGGATCCAAGCGCTTCGAGATTCTTCTAGCCGACCTGTTGCCGTCGCTCTCCGCCTGAGGCTCTCGCTACCCCAGACCTCTCCCGGTTACACCTGCGGGCAAGTGTCCTGCTTGTGATGCTGGTTGTCGTGCACTTGGCGGTTCCTGTGTGAGGTTGCCTTCTATGCCTGTTGGCGGACTGCCGGGGCTGGCTTGTGCCGCCGGCTTGCATTAATCATTAAAGCATGCTCTAATACGCGAAACAAACAGTCATTAGAGCTAGCTACAACCCCCTTCCCTTCACGGATCATTGTGTGAGCGGGACTGTTAACGCCGGGCTCAAATGCTGCCACCAAACCAACCGCATGGAGACAGAATGTTCAACGCAACGCACCAGCCTTCAGCCCAGTCACCCGGCAGTCGCCGTTCCAACCGCAACGGGCTTGGAATCGCTCTCTCTGCGGCATTGGTGCTCATTGCAGCCCTCGCGCTGGCAGTGCCATCGGCTTCGTTCGCCCACACCGCAGGCGACATCAGCTACTCAAGCGATGGCACGTCGGTCACGATCACAGGTTGCAGCGCTAGCCCCTGCGCAGACCCACTGGTCATTCCTGCCTCGATTGGGGGCGAGCCCGTTACGACGATTGGGGCATCTGCCTTCGCAAACAACACTTCCTTGGGCAGCATCACGCTGCCAAGCAGCCTCACGACAATCGGCGCTTACGCGTTCCAAAACACCTCCAACCTAGCGGACATTACGATTCCCGCTTCTGTGACGAGCATTGGCTACTGGTCGTTTGACCATTCACGTGTAACGAGCGTTTCGATTGAGGCTGGCTCTCAGCTCACGACAATCGATACAGATGCCTTTCAAGGGGCGTCACAACTTGTGAGCATCAATCTGCCACCCAGCCTGACCACCCTCGGGAACGAGGTATTCTGGGACTGCGTTTCCCTGACGGGCATCACAATCCCATCAGAGATCACAAGTATTCCGTCCGGAACATTCCACGGCAATGTAGCCCTGTCGAGCGTCACATTCGCGGCCGGCTCGAAGGTAACCTCGATTGAGCCCGGTGGGTTTCAGGGTACGTCGGCTTTGAAGAGCATCACATTGCCAAATGGCTTGACCAGCATTGGACGCGAGGCCTTCATTAACAGTGGGCTTGAGAGCATCAGTCTCCCGTCAACAGTGACGAGCATCGGCAGAAACGCCTTCAGGACAAACTCTGATCTGAAGAGCGTCGAGCTTCCCGCAAGCCTCACAAACATCGGCCAGTGGGCCTTCTCCTTCTCCGGGAAGCTCGCAAGGATTAGATTCAGCGGCAATGCCCCGACCCTTGAGGGAACTTATGTTTTCTACGGGGTTGCAGCGGGAGCGAAGGCTGTTTTGGTTGCCGGCGTGACCGGTTTTGGCAGCGGCGCGACTTGGAACGGCCTTGAGCTCCAGGATCCCTTCCAGGTGGATACCGGTAGTTCGCCTGTTGCTCGTGGCACCGTCATCAAGGCGACGGATCTCGATTTGTTGAGCCGTCCAGTGTTTGCTTGGCAGCGCTGCTCCACCCTGGACGATGCTTCAAGTTGCTCAGCTATCAGTGGCTCCGGTAATAACGGTGCATGGTGGGGTACTCGTAACGCTGACATTGGCCAGCAGGTGAGGCTGAAGGCGACGATGACCGACGGTGACTGGCTGACCGGACTGTCAGGTGTGGTTGGTCCTTCCAACAGCGCAGCGCCTGAGCTCAACCAGGGTCTTGTGGGCGGTGCGCCGAAGAAGAGGACCAGCCTCCACACTAGCTTTGGCACATGGGGCGGTTACATCGGCGGCTCGAGCACCGTGGCGTTCCAATGGCAGCGCTGCACGACCGCGGATGCGAGCTCGTGCACGACGAACATTGGCACCAACAGCCAGTGGTACAGGCCGGTTGGCGATGACGTGGACAACTACCTGAGGGTGACTGCGACGCTGACAACCAACGGTCAAACGGCTGTGGCGTCAACCTCAGTGTCAAGCGTGGTTGCCAACAACCTGCTTGGCCGCCGCGCCCACACAGCAGTGGTTGGCAAGACAAAGCACCGCAAGCACCAAGCTCACAAGCGCACCAGCAAAAGCCACAGCAAGGGCTAAGACCCTTCGCCGGTCAGGTCACGTCTCGCCTGTGTGCGGGGCGTGACGGCTGGGCTTCGTTTTAGAGCCGGCTACTGACCGTTGTGTTCGGCTTCGGCCTTGCGGATTGCCGCAGCCGTGCGTGAGCCAGCAAGCTTCTCGGTGAGTGGCTGGCTGAACCCGCGTACTCGGGCGATCCCACGGACCCAGTCCGGGTAGGCGACAACCCGACCACGCTTTTCAATGCCATCCGCGAGGCGCTGGATTGCAGGCTCGACTGGGTACACCTTCGTCAGTCGAGATGGCATTGCGCTCCTGAGGGCTTTGGCAATTGGTCGCTCGAACGCGTCGCTGACCATGTCGGTGTCGAGGAAGGTGAAGTAACCACAGCCCACGGTGGCCCCGGTGTCGGCGAGCTCCTGGCGCAGAACATTGGCCAGGGCCTCAACGGCTGCCTTGGAGGCAGCGTAAGCGCCCATGCTTGGAGCGTGACTCAGAGCTGCAGCGGAGGCGATGGGCAGCAGGTGCCCGTTGCGCTCAATCACATGTGGGATCGTCAAGTGGAGTGTGTTGAACACGCCGGTGATGTTGATGTCAATCACCTTGGCAAAGTCCTCTGGATCACTGTTCTGGATTGACGACGCAGTTTCAACTCCAGCGTTGGCGACTACGACATCAATGCCGCCCAGCTCGGCAACTGTCTTGTCAATGCCGGCTTTGAGTGCTGCGCGATCCCGCACGTCGGCCTCTGCGACAACGGTCTGAACGCCATGCTCGGCGGTAATTTGGTCGGCGACGGCCTGCATCAGCTCTGGCTCAAGGCCGATCAGTGCCGGACGGGCGCCACGGCGAGCGACTTCCTTGGCCAGCTCAGCGCCAATGCCACGCGCTGCTCCGGTAATTAGGACCGTGCGGCCCCTCAGGTCAAGTCGTTCGCTCATGGCGCGGGAGCCTATACGGCTTGCGTCAGTTGAGGGATACAGCGTCACGCTCAAAGAGCGGTGTTGCAGCATTCCAAGCAATTGGCCTACCGTTGATAACCCAGTTCATGCCAGCTGCATCTGCGACTCCCAACGCTGTCGCAAGACCGCCAAGGTTCCACTCGCGCGCGGTTCCCCTTCGGTCACCAACTCGGGTCCGGACGCGAGGTCTGTTTGCCTCTGCGACTTCCAGTGCGGATTGGTCGTTGACATCAAGCAGGCTCACGAGCTCTGGGTCAACAAGCATCATCTCCGCATCCGAAGAAAGCACGTCGCGGGCAACAGCGACTGCTCCCAGTTCCGACATTGCAGCCCGTGGTGAACGTTCTCCCCTGAGGTGAAGGTTCAACAGGTCATCCGCAAGCCGAGTGCTCCAAACGCTTGGAAATGGGCTTGTGCTGCCGTCCTCGGTCGGAATGAAGCTGATTCCACCCTGTTCACTGCGCTCAATCAGCCTACGCAGCAAGGTTGGGTGGAGAAGTGGCATGTCACATGGAATGACAAGCAACAGGTCTGTCTCACCGCGTGCCCGCAGCAGGCCCTCCAGGAGGCCTGTGAGCGGCCCGGAGTCCTCTGCGGGGTCCACGACAGTCTGAACGCCCTCCGGGAGGTCCAGAGGCGCCTCGACGCCCGGTGCCGTTGAATAGAAGACAGGTCCGCCTCCAATCGCCCTGCTGAGCGTCCACGCAGCCCGGCCACCGAAGCTGGCATCTCCAAGGCTCAGCATTGGCTTCGGGTCGGTTGTGTCCATGCGGGTGCCTTGGCCACCGCCAATCACGGCCCCAGCCACTGATGCTGCGACTTCACTCACCTGTCAGGCAGTGTCGTAGCCCGGTTCACCGGGAAGGAGGATTCGGGCAATTTCGCCAAGCATCTCCACTCGTGGTTCCACAGGCTCCACGGTCAGTGAGGCAGCGTGTTCGGTCAGTGCCTGCGCTGAGGCAAAAGGGCTGATCTGCTCAAGGTGCTTGATGGTGGGGAAGACGAGCATCAACTCACCAGCCTGCTGGGCTGCAAGGGCGCTCTGAGGGGTCTCCCAGCGCAGGTCAACGCATTCCTCGCCATCAACGACTGGTTCTGCGCCTTCTGGGAGATGGGCGAGGAAGAACCATGTGTCAAAACGGATCTTCACCATCTTCGGGGTGATCCAGCGTGAAAATGGGATCAGGGCAGCCGGATCGCCAAGGTCAACAGAGGCTTCCTCAATAACTTCACGGACGGCCGCTTTCCTGAGGGAGTCCTCACCCGTTCCCTCATGCGGATCAACAGCACCGCCGGGAAAAACCCATGCGCCGCCCATGAATCTGGCATTCGGATTGCGCTGGACCAAGAGAACCTCAAGGGAGTCAGATCCTCCACGGAGGACGATCACTGTGGAGGCGGGACGAGGCTCGGCCGGAGGTCCGTCGTTCAGCTCTTCGCCGGGTCCAGGTCTTGAGACATCACTCACACACATGAGAATACTCAGAGGGCGTAACCTCACGGCCATGAGCGATTCAAAAACAGCGAAGTGGATGTGCGAAGCATGTGGCTTCATCTATGACCCAGAGGAGGGAGACCCGGATGGAGGAATTCCAGCCGGAACTCCTTTTGAGGCGATCCCTGACACGTGGTACTGCCCCGTGTGCGGAGCGAAGAAGAGCGAGTTCGTTCTCTACGAAGATTGACGGTCACTTCCCGCGGAAGAAATTCCGCGGGAAGCATGCCGCAACTTTTCAAAACCACCTGGGTTTCATAGGTCGGGCCAGCTTCCGATTTATCCAAGACCCCGGTTCCGGTGGCTGGCCCTCTTTCAAACTTCCCCGACCGGCGGCAGTCTGAAAACTAGGGAACCTCGGCAGCTGATGCGCCGGTTCCAGCAGCATCCTGGGCAAGGCTTGCTTTGAGCCTGACCGGAGCATCCTCAAGTGATGCGTCGGCTATTGCAGAAGCAGTCAGTTGGACCAGTTCCGCCAGCTCGGGCTCTGTTATTGAAAGTGGTGGCATCAGCACGATCACATCCCCAAGTGGGCGGATGATCGCTCCCCCCAGGCGCGCTGCGAGCGTGACCAGGTGGCCTGTTCGGCGTTCGGGCGGGAAGCCGGCCAGCTCGATGCCGCACATCATGCCGAGGTGACGGATTTCAGCAACATGTGGGAGCGGTTTGATCTGCTGTTCGAGCAGGTCACCAAAGGTCACCCCAAGCTGTTGCGCGCGCGCAACAGTCTGCTCCCGCTCAAAGATGTCCAAGTTTGCGATCGCCGCAGCGCAGGCAAGCGGATTACCCGTGTAGGTGTGACCGTGAAAAAAGGTTCTGTACTCGGTCTGCGCTCCAAGGAAGCCTTGGTAGATCTCCTCTGTGGCAAGTGTTGCGGCGAGGGGAAGGTACCCGCCTGTCAAGCCCTTTGCGACGCACATCAGGTCAGGGCTGATCCCAGCGTGCTCGCAGGCGAACATCTTCCCTGTCCTGCCGAACCCTGTCGCAACCTCATCGGCGATCAGGAGAATCCCGTGGCGGTCACAGAGTCTGCGCACATCATTCAAGTAGCTGACGTCATGCATCAGCATGCCCGCTGCGCCCTGCACCAATGGTTCCAGGATGACTGCGGAAACAGTCTTTCCCTCAGCCTTCAGCAGCCGTTCAAGCCCATCAGTGTCACCAGCAGTGACTTCAAGCGTTTCGAAGAGAAGCGGGCGGTAGGTCTGATGGAACAGGTCCATTCCCCCGACTGACACAGAGCCGATCGTGTCGCCGTGGTAGGCCTCCCGCATCTTCACGAACTGGGTCCTCTCTGGCTGCCCGTTCTGCGCATGGAACTGGAAGGCCATCTTCAGGGCGATCTCAACTGCCGTTGAGCCACTGTCGGAGTAGAAGACTCGGGAAAGTCCCTCTGGGGCTATCGCGCTCAGTTTTGCTGCCAACTGAATGGCCCCGGGGTGTGACAGGCCAAGCATCGTGCTGTGGGCGACACGTCCAAGCTGCTCCCGCACTGCCTGGTCAATCTCTTCGCGCTGATGGCCATGAACCGTGCACCAGAGGGAAGAGACCCCGTCAAGGTAGGAGTTGCCGTCAGTGTCGAACAGGCGAACGCCTTCTCCCCGTTCGATGATCAGTGGCGGCTCATCTGCTTCCCACCCTTGCTGCTGGGTGAATGGATGCCAGACGTGCGTTCGGTCGAGTTCCCTGAGGTGGTCTGTGTTCACAGCAGCCTTGACGCTAACCAAGCAAACGGATGCAGGAAGTCCGGTTTGTCGGTCTTAGCGAACTGAGGGGGATGTGAGTGCGCCAAGGTCAATTCCAGCAGCGGCCTTCGCAAACGCATCCTGTGTCAACTCGGCCAGGTGGGGAACGGTCATGACCTTGACGTTTCCGAGCTCTTCGACGGTCTTGCGGTTGTCCAACTGAATCTCACTCGGGTCACCTGGCCATTGACTGAAAACCACAGCCTTAACCTCCAGCCCGCGTGAACGGGCGGCTTCCAAGGTCAGGAGACAGTGGTTGATTGTCCCAAGGCCCGGGCGCGCAGCAATGATCAGAGGAAGGCCCAGTTCGACTGCCAAATCCGCCACGGATGATGTTCGAGTGATTGGAACGAGCAGCCCTCCGATTCCCTCAACCAGCATCACCCGCTCCGGAACCGTTGACATTTCCTCTTTCAGACCTGAGGCAATGCTGGCAAGGTCAATTTCCTCACCAGCCTTCTCTGCCGCCAAATGCGGCGACATGGGAGGGCCGAACCGGATCGGCGAGACCACTTTGGGGTTTGGCTCGCCTGAGGCCATTGCGAGCAGCTCATGGTCAAGGGGGTTAGCTGGAGTTGACGGCTCGTCAAGTCCAGTCAAGAGTGGTTTGCGAACACTGACCGGAGTCCCTGAAGTGGCAAGCGAGGCTGCGATGGTGGCAGTAACGAACGACTTGCCGCAACCGGTGTCAGTCCCAGCGATGAACAGGCCGCGAGCGGCGGGCGTCACGCTGCGCGACGAACGTCAGACGGCCGGTTGGAACGAATGTCAAACAGTTCCGGGGCCGGTCCGCGTGAAGCGGAGATTGCCGCCCCGTCGTCCCCTGGAGCACGGCGACTGGAAGCACTTGAAGGCGTCCCATCGCGCTCCTCGGGAGCGGCTGCGCGGAGTCCAGCGTGCTCACAGGCGCGACTGATCACCTTTGCGGCCTTGCGAAGTTCCTCTGGCTTGTGTGTCGCCATGACGGAGAGCCGAAGTCTGGATGTTCCAGCCGGAACCGTCGGAGGACGAATCGCTTGGGCGTAAAGGCCACGAGCGAGTGCTTCCTCACAGAGGTCAATTGCATTTGAGGCCGAGCCAACGATCAGGGGAATGATCGGGGTTGGCTGCTCTTCCATGTCAAAGCCTTCATCACGAAGGGCCTGACGCATGACCTGACCATTGCGACGAAGCCGGTCAACGCGACGGGGCTCCTCCTCAAGGATTGTCAATGCTTCCATCGCGCCTGCAATAGCGGGTGGGGGTGGAGCTGTGGAGAAGATCAGGGTCCTGGCCCGGTTGGTCAGCCAGTCACTCATCTCGTTGCTGCAGGCCGCGTAAGCCCCATATGAGCCGAGGGCCTTGCCGAGCGTGCCAATCACCACATCAACATGGTCTGTCAGGCCAGCATCGGCGACTGCTCCGCGGCCGCCTGGTCCCATCACGCCAGTCGCGTGGGCCTCGTCAATAACCGTTCTTGCCCCATGTGAATGGGCGAGTTCCACAATTCCCTCAAGCGGGGCAACATCACCATCCATTGAAAAGACCGAATCGGTGACGATCAAGGCAGGGCGGCCGTTGGCTTTGCCCAGTCCCCAAGCAAGGTGCTCCAAGTCGCCGTGGCGATAGACGAAGGTTTCCGCGCTCGAGAGCCGGCATCCGTCAATCAGCGATGCGTGGTTGAGCTCGTCAGAGCAGATGAGACTTCCGGGCTCAGTCAGAGCTGCAATGACTCCCGTGTTGGCTAGGTAACCGGAGCCGAAAAGCAGTGCAGATTGGGTGCCTTCGAAAGCTGCGAGGCGTTCTTCCAGACGGCGGTGGACGGTCATCGTTCCGCTTACAAGCCTTGAGCTTCCGGCTCCAACACCCCAGCGCATGGCTGCGTCAGAGGCTGCCTCGCGCACCCTTGGGTGGTCTGCGAGACCCAGATAGTTGTTGGAGCAGAGGAGCAGCGCGGGACGGCCGTCAACAATTACGTGCGGTCCCTGTGGTCCACTGACAAGCCTCGTCCGTCGGTGAAGCCCCCGGTCACGCAGCTCAAGCAGGCGGTCCGAGATAACTCCCATGGCTTTTGCTCAGGCCACCTTGCGGGCGGCTTCGCGCTCACGCGTGTCGCGGTCAAGGCCGACATTTGGGGCTCCGTCGGGACGCGGTGGAACCTTCCGCTTTCGTTCAAACTTGAGCTGGCTGGCCGGGTCCCACATTCGGACCTCAAAGGCCTCGGTCCCGTCGCTCTTTGGGGTTGATGTGGCGATGTGCTCACCAATGAAGTCAGGTGTGTCTCCATCAAGCCATCCCGAACGGTTGTCGGGGCGGGGGTTGGCGCCGTTGTCCTCTTGGCGTCCGACATTGAGTCCAAGGTCTTCGAACATCTCACGGTCCTGCTCTGGCGTGTTGCCAAGAGTTGTGAGGAAGTTGCCCATCATCACACCGTTGATTCCCGCCTTGACTGCGAGCGGTTGAAGTTCAGCAATGTTTTCGACACGACCACCGCAAAGGCGGAACAGGGCCTCTGGCAGGATCAGGCGGAAGATTGCGATCCACTTGACAGCCTCCAGTGGAGCCATGTAGTCACGGTCACCGAACTTGGTGCCAGGACGCGGGTTAAGCAAGTTGATTGGAACGCTTGTCGGGTTGATCTCTGACAGCTGGAAGGCCATTTCGACACGCTGATCACGCGTCTCACCGAGGTTCAGGATGCCACCCACGCAAGTTTCAAGACCGGCTTCCTTGACTGCGTCAATCGTCCGCAGGCGCCCTTCGTACCGGACGGTTGAGGAAACCTCTGGGTAATAGCTCTCAGCCGTCTCAACGTTGTGGTGCACTCGTTGGATGCCAGCTTCCTTCAAAGCCTTGGCCCGGGTTGGCGACATGTGGCCAATTGATACGCAGCGCTTCAGGTTTGTGTGCTCGGCAACAAGCTTCGCTCCTTCAACAACCTTCTCGAAGTCGCGCTTGGAAAGACCCTGGCCTTGCGTCACCATGCAGAACCGGTGTGCTCCTGCATCTTCTGCCGCGCGGGCATGTTCAAGAATCTGCTCTGGCTCCATCATCGCGTGGAGTGGAGTGTCAGCATCCGCATACCGTGACTGGGCGCAGAAGCCGCAGTCCTCAGCGCAACCGCCTGACTTGGCGTTGACGAGCGAGCACATGTCAGTGGAGTCACCGAACTTTTCGACACGAGCTTTCCAAGCCCGTTCGATCAGGGCCTCAATGTCAGCAAGCTCTTCGAGTTCGCCAAGGCGCGTGGCTTCCTCGCGTGTGATCAGCGGCGGCATTCGGTTTGTCCTCTCTCAGTACAGCTTTGACTTATGGCGGCGAGAGAAAATGTACGCACGAGAGCGGACGCGATGGTGCCGTCCACCTGCCGGGATTGAGCTCTTTAAGTCCCGGAGATCAGCCGAGTGAGATGTAGCCGCTGATCCACGTGGCGCGCGTGCGCAGCTTCGAGGCCACGCCGTCGCGTCCGGCGAGAGGCGTTGAGGTGTTGCCCTCAATCGTGCGGATGTTCTTCGCATCGGCACGAACGACTATTCCCGTGTGATCACAGAAGTCCCGCTTGCGGTTGCAACCGTAGGCGACAATGTCGCCAGCCAGTGGGAGGAAGTTCTTGTCCTTCGCGGTGCCAACATCGTGCCAGCGGGCGTGAGTCTTGCCCCAAGCAACGATCCCGCCGACCGGCGGAGTCATTGGCATTGCTCGCACTCCTGCCATCCGCCACATGGTGCTTGCGAAGATCGCGCACCAAGCCCAGCGCTCCTTGCAGCCTTGTGGGCTGAACGAACAGAGCAGCTTGCTGTAGTTGTTCTTGCCCTTGTCCTCAATGGTTGGGGCGGCCATGTAGGCGGTGGCCATACGAATGACGTTTGCCCGAAGCGTGGCGACTGTCGCACTGGCCGCTGTTGCCGGCGGGATCATGGTCAGGAGCTTCTCAGTCTGGATCGGGACCTTCGCGGCAAACTGGGTGAGCAGCATCAGGTTCGTCACAGCGGAGCCAACAAGGAGGTCAGCTCCAACCGTTGGCGGGGTGGCTGGCGTGTCTCCTGGTGAGGTTCCGCCATCAGTTGCCTTGCTCGCCCGAGTTGGGATGTGGAACGAAGTCTGGCTTCCCTGCTGGAAGCCAGGGCTGGATGGCTCAAGCGCCAAACGCGGTCCAGCCGCAGAAGCTGGGACTGCCAGCAAGGCTGTCGCAATGGCTGTTGCCACGGTTGCGACGAGGGGTCGGCCGAGGCGCGGAAATGTCTTGTTTACAGCGATAACTCCCTGAATGCTACCGAGGTCGTACGTCCTGAGTGGAAGATGACGCACTCATCGTCAGCTCAAGCTCTGCATGGGAAATCACGCTTGCTCAGGCCGAAATCAGGCCATAAAGCCCGAATTGCCCAGTTTTTCGGGGCTCAGCGGCCTTCGAATCGGGCTTCGCGACGTTCAGTAAAGGCTGAAACGCCCTCCCGGAAGTCCGCTGAAGAAAAGCATGCACGACGCAGTTCAAGCAGTTCCTGTTCCACTCCAGGCTCCAGTTCGCCGGCTGCGGAGGCCAGCTCACGGAGGATCCTTTTGTTTCCACGGATTGACAGCGGAGCGTTGTTGACAAGCTCGACTGCCATTGCGACTGCCTGCTCGGCAACGCCGCCCTCAGCGGAGATCTCATTGACCAGACCCCAATGGTGTGCAGTCTGGGCGTCAATGCGACGGCCGAGGAGGAAAAGCTCACGCGTGCGTGGCACTCCGACAGCGTCAATGAATCTGCGCAATCCCGTGTGCGAATAGACAAGGCCAAGCTTTGCTGGTGGCATGCCAAACCTTGCAGTGGGTTCCGCGATCCGCAGATCACATGCGAGCGCGATCTCCAGCCCACCGCCGACGGCATGGCCTGTGATTGCCGCAACGATCGGAACTTCGCAGCGGTCAAGTCCTTCGAGCGCTGCGGCGAAAGGGTGGGCGATCAGCTTCTCGGCTTCCTCTGCGAATACTGCTTCGGGAATGTCACCAATGTCATATCCGGCGGAGAAGATCTTGTCTTCGCCCGTGAGGATCAGACAACGGGCCTCATCCGTGCTGGGGAGCTTGTTGGCGAGCTCGTCCAAAATTGGGTGGTCAAGCGCTCCGCGTTTATTGGGATTGCTGATCTTCAGGCGGACGACGCCCTCTGCGGGCTCGTCGCGAATTACGGTTCCGGCCACGGTCAGTCGAGTACGACGAGAATGTCGCCTTCAGAGACGGACTGTCCTTCTTCGCAGCGAACTTCAGCTACGGTTCCGCCGTCCTCAGCCTCAACTGGCATTTCCATTTTCATGGATTCCAGAATGACAACCGTGTCGCCCTCGGCGATTGTGTCACCGACCTTGACCTCGATCTTCCAGACTGTTCCGGTGATGTGGGCCTCTACGTCTGACACGGCGTCCTCCTCGATAGCAAATGAACCAACACGCCCTGAAGCGCTGGCGCGAAGGTATCGCCCTCGGCGGCGGCTGTAGGCTTCACTGCAAGTGCTTCTAGCAATTGACCAAGGCACCACCGGCTCGACCTGTCTCGTCTTTTCATTGGACGGAGATCTGCTCGGTCGCGCCTACCGCGAGTTCTCCCAAGGCTTTCCCAAGCCCGGTTGGGTAGAACACGACGCAACTGAGATCCTCGATGTGACGCTTGCGGTTGCGCGTGAGGCGCTGGATGACGCCGCGGTTCCAATTGGCGGGCTGACGGCAATCGGCATCACCAACCAGCGGGAGACAACTGTTGTTTGGGACCGGGAGACGGGCACGCCACTCGCGCCAGCCATCGTCTGGCAGGACCGCAGGACTGCGGAGCGGTGTGCGGAGCTGAAGGCTGAAGGCTTTGAGGACATGATCCGAGAACGGACCGGACTTGTCCTCGACTCGTATTTCACGGCCACGAAGATTGAATGGATTCTCAACAACGTTGAGGGCGTGCGTGAAGCAGGAGAGTCCGGTCGGGCACTTGCCGGAACGATTGACACTTGGCTTATCTGGAACTTGACCGGTGAGCATGTGACTGACCCGTCGAACGCTTCCCGCAGTCTGCTGTTCGACATCCGCTCTGGCGAATGGGACCCGGAGCTGATGGATCGGTTTGGGATTCCGGCGGGCATGTTGCCCCGGATAGTCCCGAGCGTCGGCGTGATTGCCGACTCGCGTCCTGAGCTTCTGGGCGGTCACTCGGCTCCCGTGGCCGGCGTGCTTGGTGATCAGCAATCCGCGCTGTTTGGTCAGGCCTGTTTCAACCCAGGGGAAACGAAGGCCACGTATGGGACGGGATCGTTCATGTTGATGAATGCGGGCCGAACGGTGCCCCCCGTCGTGGACGGGCTGCTGAGTACGGTCGCATGGGGCATTGGCGATCGCCTTGACTACGCGCTTGAGGGCAGCGTCTTCGTTGCGGGCGCGGCCGTCCAATGGCTTCGCGACGGCCTTGGTTTGATCGAAACTGCTGGGGAAACTGAGGCTTTGGCCCGCTCTGTGGACTCGACTGAAGGAGTTCACTTTGTTCCTGCGCTCACGGGGCTTGGGGCTCCTTGGTGGGATCCAGACGCCCGCGGGACCATTACCGGGATCACGCGAGGGACGACGAAGGCGCACCTGGTTCGTGCCACTTTGGAAGGCATTGCGTTTCAGGTGGCCGATGCCGTATCGGCGATGGTTGACGCCGCCGGCCACGACCTGCTTGAACTCCGCGCTGATGGTGGGGCAACCGCAAACGAGTGGTTGATGGCGTTTCAGGCGGACATGCTTGGGGTTCCAGTGTCCGTGCCGGAAATTGCTGAGACGACCGCGCTGGGAGCCGGGATTGCCGCTGGCATTGGAGTCGGAGCACTGTCGTTAAGTGACGCCAGCAAGGGCAGGCGCGTCAGAGTCACCCATGAACCAAGGATCAGCAGTGACGAACGCTCCGAAGCAATGGCAGGCTGGCATTCGGCCTTGGCGCGCGCTCGTTCGACCCGCGCGTGAGTTCCGCAGTTCACGACAGCCTGTCGCAAAGGTAGGCTCCCTAAATGGCTACGGCAGAAGAAAAGAAAGCGAATATCAAGGAGCAGGTCTACCGCGATGAGCGGCCCGCCGAGCACTTTGACCGCTATCACGAGCGCGCGCGCACCAAGAAGCCCAACATTGTCTACGAAGTTGTTCGTGCTGCGACCAGTCTGCTCGGTTGGATCGTCTACCGAGTCATGTCAATCAGTCCGGAGAATGTTCCGGACGGACCGGTGATTCTTGCTCCTAACCACTTTTCAAACCTTGACCACTTCTTCGCTGGCATGGCGATCCGAAGGCATGTCAGGTTCATGGCGAAAAGCCAGCTCTTCGCTCCTCCAATGGACTGGGTTTATTTAAACGGTGGAGTTTTCCCCGTCCGCCGTGGGGCAAGGGATGAAGAGGTTTTCATTACCGCGAAGAAGATTCTCGCTGACGGTGGCTGCGTGCTGATGTACTGCGAGGGCGGCCGGTCACGCACAGGTGGGATTGGCGATGAGGCCAAGCCAGGGATTGGGCGACTTGCTTTGGAGACCGGGGTTCCGATCGTGCCAATCGCCATCCACGGTTCTTCTGAGGTTCGTCACTGGAGGCGATTTGTTCTGCCCAAGGTCACCGTCCAATATGGGGATTCGATCCGGTGGCGCGAGAAGCTTGACTCCACCCGCGAGGATCAGCAGCAGCTTGCTGACGCCGTTCTTGGACGCATTAAGGGGCTTTATTCGGGACTTGAAGGTCAGAGCCGCCGGCAGGTGGCCAGGGCTGTGCGCGCTGCAAAGCGCGACCGGTCAAACGTCTGATCTGACCGAGGTCAGACACACCCTCAGACGGGTTCAGTCGTCTGTTCCGTTGCCGTAGACAGAGTCAAGGCGATGCCAGGCTTCACTGTCGTGGCCGGGGATCAGGAGTGCGTTCGGTGTCTGCGTTCTGTAGGCGCGAATCTCGCGCAGCGAACGTTCGAATTGATATTTGTCAGCGTAGATAAGTGGCTCGGCCAGTCGGTCAAGCGTTGGCTCTGTGTACGCAGCGTCGGCGACGACAAGGAGTTCTCCATGTTCAAGCCGGAGCAGGACTGACTGATGCCCGTTGGAGTGGCCGGGGGTGGAGATGAGTCGGACTGAACCATCTCCGAACAGGTCAATGGTTTTGGAGAACCCCGCGAAGTGCTCGACTCCTTCGCTGAAGTAATCAACTGCACGCCAGTCAATTGCAATGTCGAACTGCGTTGGCTCATAGCCGTTCATCCACGACCGCTTTTCATGGGCCGCGTCCCACTCGAGCTGGTCACAGACGAATGTTGCATTGGGGAAGTCCTGACAGCCAGAGGCATGGTCGTTGTGCAGGTGGGTCATCAGCACGAGCTTGAGCGCATCCGGGTTGATGCCGCGCGCTTCAAGCCTTTCGGCGGCAGACTGGCCGGGGTTCATCGTGATCCTGTAAAAACGACCGACCTTGCCGAGGTTTCCTCCACCGGGTTGAGCGCAGGACCTGTGCAGCCCCGTGTCAATCAGGAAGTCGCCTGCGGTTGGATGGGTGACCAGATAGGCGGGTATTGGGCAGTTGCCCCAGCTGGGATTGGCGCCGCGGATCAGCTTTAACCACACGCCCAGTTTCTTGAGTCTGCTCTTTGGCGCCTCGAAGAATCCGGGTGGCACGGCAAGCTCGGCGGTGAGGAGGGGGCGGACTGTGACATGGGCGTCTTTGCTGCCGCCGGGCAGGGGAAGGGGCAGTGGCTTGATGTCTATCTCGTTCATGCCTCTCAAAGCTACCCTCATCGGCAGCGACCACTAATCTCGCTGGATGGCAAGCGAGGCTCCACAACTCCGGACTGATCTGCTGGATGGAAGGACAGTTCTTCTGGCTGGGCCGGCAGCAATGTTCCCAGCGCTCGGCGCGAACCTTGAGCGTTGGGAGGACCCGGCGTCGTTTGATGATGAGCGGGCTGAGGCAGAAGCGCGCGCACTGGTTGAGCGCCATGGCAGCCTGCAAGCGGCAGTTGTTGATCTGGAATCGGTCTATGTCGCCGGCGCCGCCGCCGATGACGGCATGGGGACTGCCCTTGACACGGGTTGGCGCGTCAGCCGCGCTGTTGCGACGGCTGCGATGGTTGACAACGGGGGCGGCACGATCATCCTCCTTGCGCCGCCAGCAGACCTTGGCATTGGCGCCCGCGCTGCGGCTGATGGACTTGCCAACCTCGCCAAGTCCCTGGGGACGGAATGGGCGCGTTTTGACATTCGTGTTGTCGCAGTTTGCCCGCGTGACAGTGAGGCCGAGTCGGTCGGCGACCTGCTCGCCTGGCTTGCCTCGGATTCGGGCACTTATGTCACGGGTTGCAGGTTTGACCCCGGCGTTCAAGTCTGACGGTTGGCCACGGGAATTCCCTGAAGTTCTTACGGGCTGCGGTCAAGCGGGCGAAGGGGGCCGAAACGGGATTTGCGCGGTTCTCCGTATGTTGCCGGCATGGACAAGCAGTTCCCGCGCTGACGCTTCGCGTTTAACTCCTCAGGTAAGGACGCGCATCAGGTCCCAGCAGGGTGGGATGTGATCGCCTGTGAACTCAGCCCCATACGACTGGTAGAACGCGATCGCCTGAGTGTTCTTCGGATGGACGTCAAGTTCGTAGGAGTTGCCCGGGCCAAGCCTGCTATGCAACTCCTCGACAAGCATCGCTCCCCAGCCGTGGCCTTGATGAGCGGGCAGGATGTAAAGACGCCGCATGTAGGGGCCGCGGTCGTCCATGACTTCGTAATGGAGGTAGCCGATTGCAAGGCCGTCAGCTTCGAGAATTAGGAAATGGGCGTCTGGGCCTGCGGCAGCGTCCGCGATCTGGGAACGAACGAGCCCTGGTTCGTAGTACTCGGTGATGCAGGTGCGGATGGATTCTTCTTCCATCAACTCCGAGTAGGTCGCCCACCAGGTCTCCGCTGCGATCGCGCAAATGGAAGAAACATCATCTTCTCTGGCGTCACGAACGAGCATGTCTGGGGAGGGGAGGTCCGTAATAGGTTGAAGTCTGACGGACGGCCGCTCGGTTCGAAGTCAGCCCGGAGAACCGCATCTGGTCAAACGCGCCAATTGCACCGTTTGCCTGAGTAAAGTCCAGCGCGCAGAGGCAGGTGGCGGGAGCGGCCGCGCCCGGCCGGGACCCGAGATGGCGCCATGGAAGGCCCTTGGGCATAGGATGAGGGGTGAATGGGCGTTCCCCAGACGATTGTGCCGGGGGGTGGCCAGCCTGAGCTGGAGGTGATCGGTGGCGCTCGGCCGGACTCATTTCCCCTCTTGGACGGGGCGAGGGGCTTGGCGGCGCTCTGCGTGTTTTGTTTCCACGGTTGGCTTGTCTTGCGCTATTCGCACATGGAGGAGTGGGCTGCCCGAGCTGGCGAAACGCCCATGCGAGCTATTACATCGGTGATCGGGGCTTCTGGCCCCGAGGCGGTTGCAGTCTTCTTCTCGCTTTCCGGGTTCTTGCTTTATCGGCCTTTCCTAGCGGCCCGGATGGCCGGAGCTGATGCACCAGACCTTGGGAGGTTTGCCCTTCGGCGCGCGGCAAGGATACTTCCGGCCTATTGGTTCGCGCTTGTCGTCCTGGGTCTGCTTGGCAGGGGAACTGGGGTGTTCACCCTCCACGGCATTCGCGATTACTTCCTTTTTGGGCAGATCTATTCGGGCAAAGGCTCGACATGGAACAACCCGGTTGAACCAGCGTGGACTATCTGCGTTGAGGTCAGCTTCTATCTATTCCTGCCTTTCTGGGCCTTGTTTACCGCGAGGGTTACCCGTGGACGGGCCAACCCAATTCGCCTTGAAGTGCTCATCACCCTCGGGTTGATCCTCGCGAGCATCGGATGGAAGGCGTGGGCGGTCAAACACACGACAATCCATGAGGCCCACCAGCCGCTTCTGGTCGCGTTGCCCGCCACCCTTGACATGTTTGGCGCGGGATTCCTGCTTGCGTTGTTGAGCGTCGGGAAGCCACGTACCGCGTGGCAGCATGCTGCTGGGCGTTTGTTTGGCAGGCCCGGCGTCTGTGTCGGCCTCGCCCTTGTTGGGTACGCGTTACTTTGCCTTGTTACTGCACCAGCTGGCCCGTTCTCCCCAACTTGGCCTGTGATTGCGCTGGCAGGCGCGGTCCTCAAAGTGCCAGTTGCCGCGCTGTTGATTGTTCCTGGAGTGGTCTTGATGCGTGGGGGTGGCTCACTGGGCGCGGTCTACCGAGTCAAGCGGATTGCGTGGGTCGGAGTCGTGTCTTACGGCTTCTACATTTGGCACATCGCGCTCCTGCGCTGGCTCAATGAGCTGATCGGTCGCGGCACGCTGAGTCTTGGTCTGCTGCCGCTAGCAATCGCTGGCGTGATGTTTGTTGCCCTGGCCATCGCTGCAGCGAGCTGGTACTGGCTTGAGCGGCCGGTGTTGAGACTGGCACACACCTACAAGGCGGCTACTAGTAACAAGGCCAAGGTTCCCGTCTAAGGCAGAGAGGCGAAGTCGCTTCTGCCTGACTCAGCGAGGGGCTGACTCAGCTGCCGGCTTTCCGGGGGAACGCGGTGTCCATCCCTGAGCGCAGCGAAGCGTGGGGGATTGCCCCAGTCTCAAACGGAGTGACCCTGTAGGAGAAGCGATGATCTGGGAGAGCCATGGTCAGCTGCGGTACGCCCAGTGCGTCAGTCTCTGAGGCAAGTCCACTTCCTGCCCAGCCGATAACCCAATTGCCACTCTTGAGTCGTTTGACGGTGCCGCAGCAGTTGGACTGGCTGGCTGACTCCTCCGTTATCTGTTGAAGAACAGTGGCAGTCTTGTTCGTCGTGTTGATGCTGAACCGCAGCATCCTTGGCTTGCGGCTGTGGCCGAGCCCCACGTCCATCACGGTGATCGTTCCATCGGCAAGCATCCGGGCGTCATGTGGCGCGCCGAGCGTGTCTGGTCCCACTGTGTCACCTCTGACGATCAGGCTCTGCGCGGTTGTGGCTCCGCCCAGTTTCCATTTGATCGCACCCGTGGTCTTGTTGATCATGTAGATGGCATCAAGGTGGCGAGAGGCGATCATGATGCCAGCCGCGGTTTCTTCAATTGAACTTATGTGGTCAATGTCGAATGCGGCGTATCCGTTGACAAGTGTCGGAGAGGGAAGCTTGAAGGCGATCATTCGCCTGGCCCATGCCGAAAGGTCGGAGAGGGGGATGTGATCTGACGCGTGCCAGGCCCAGAGGACCTTGCCGGTGGTAGACACCTCACGCAGGTAGCCCCGGTAGCCGACCGCGTCAGTTGGCGCACCATCTACCGTTGAGCTCAGGTTGGTTGGTTGCACGGGCTCGAATGAAAGGGTCATGTAGCCCCCGGACTTTGCCTTGAAGAGCTCGTGGGGGTCAAAGCCGACGCCAGTTGTTTCGATGCGGCTAAGCACCTTGCCAGCCCAGTTGACGATTGCCCAGCGCCCAGACCCGAAGTCCCCGAGCGGATTGAGCGACGTTGGGACGTAGGTGGCGAAGCTGGTGCTGTTCATCACCGTTCCGTTGAGCTGGAGAAGCGGGTTGGTCCTCCACCAGAGTGGCACTCCGTTGGTGTCGAGCAGCATTGAGTAGAAGGTCATCCCGGTGCGCGCGCCTGACCCGCCGCTTGGGTTGAAGAGGTACAGGTCGGCTGTGGGTTTGCCAGGTCGCGTAAATACGGGGACTGCCATGTCGGCTGGGATGCAGCGGGCGGCGTAGCTGACCGCCTTCTTCTTGGACTTGACGGTCGTGGTGACGGTCCACTTGAGGCTCATGCCAGCGGTCAGGTGCCCGGTGACGGTCTGTGTCCCGGTCTTTGTGGGGTGCCCGTCAAGCGCGACGGTGACTGACTTTCCTGCAGTCGCTGTGAGGTTGACCTGTCCCTCAGGACATGTGACCCCGTAATCGGTGACAGCCGGATTGAAGGCGGGGGTGAGCGCTGGTGTCGAACTGATGACCGGAGCCGGCGGGACGGTTGCGGCTGCGGCCGCCGGAGCAAATCCGATGGCTACGCAGAGTACGGCGGCGAATCGAAGCAGGGGCCTTCCGTCCATGACTTCCTAGGTTATGCGACCT
>JBAXHG010000004.1:0-30073 GCA_037139015.1 Actinomycetes bacterium
TGCAACGGCAGCGGATCCGACAATCACCGCGACAATGAAGGCAGGTATTGCAACAGCCTGCAGCGGAACACCACGCGGCAGCCAGACCGGCTCAAGTTTCCTCGTGGCCCGCTGGACCGCTCCAATCAGCGCTGGCCCAAAGGCGATCGCGAACACCGCGTTTCCTGCAGCGTGAGCGATGTTCCACGGGAGAGAGGTGATCGAGTAGGCGATCAACGTTGACTGTTTCGGACTCCCGCCGTAGAGCAGCCATTGAGACACATCCATGATCACGCCATATCCCAGTCCAGCAATGACGCCGGCGGCTGCCAATTGCCAGCGGCCGATCCGCCCTGAAGTAACGCGGGCCAGGCCAGCACCAAAGAGTCCGACCAGTCCCCAGGCAAGCATCTGCCATGGAGTCCACGGCCCTTGGCCAAAGACCATGTTCGAGACAAGCGCAGTGATCGCCCCAACCGCGAATCCAGGTGAGGCCCCCAGCGCGAACCCGGCAATCAGGACGATGTCAGTGGTTGGCTTGACATTGGGGAGCGGAGCAAACGCCAACCTCCCGGCCACCGCCAGCGCAGCCAGGGCAGCAACCAACGCGAGTGACCGAGCAGGCAGCCGACCACGCTCAAATGCGATGAGCTGCAATCCCAGTGCCGCAACCAGGAGCACCATGGAAGCAATCCCCCAGCTCATTGCCTTCCCCCTTCTCGGGTCGCCTCAGCGGCTTCCTTCAGCAGCTTCGCCCCATCAGCTGGGATGAGCGCGCCACCGCCAAGCACCCGGGCTGTCTCGGTCGTGAAGTACCAGCCCCCCATCAGCGCATCCGATGTCGGTCCGTCAGAGAGGATCACTCCCTCTCCCATCAGAACGGTCCGTTGAGCAACCTCTGCGGCAAGCTCGGGGTCATGGGTGGCTACAACAACTGCGCTTCCAGCATCAGCTAAGCCCCTGATTGTGTTGATCAGCTCCCGCATGTGGATTCCATCCATTCCCCTGGTGGGCTCATCAAGAAGCACGAGGCGTGGAGCGTCTGGCCCGTGAACGCCCGTGACAAGGGCGAGAGCGGCGCGCTGAACTTCTCCACCCGACAGGTCTCTCGGATTGCGATCGGCGAGGTCTCCAAGCCCATTGGATTGAAGAACTGGAAGCGGGACCACGGCACCGAGACGGTCTCCGGGAAGAAAGGAACCCGGAGTCTGTGACAGATAGGCAATTGGCTCAGCCGCATGTAGCTTCCCTCTTGACGGAGCCAGAAGGCCCGCTGCGTGACGAAGCAGAGTCGACTTCCCGGCACCATTGCGTCCCATCAGGGCAACAATCTCACCGGACTCAACTTTCAGATCAACCCCTCTCAAGATCGCCTTGCCGGCCATTCGCTCGTCCCAGACTCCACGGAGCGCCAAGGCCGGCGAGTCTTCAGTACGCCTCCTCCGATAGCGCCGACCTTTGGATCCCTGTTCAACTATCGGCTCCTGGTCGACTGCCAACTGGACGGCTGCCTTAATGCCGGGGAGCAAGCCTTTCACTGATTCCCTTGCTTCCTTAACCGAGCTGGGAAGTGGCGATAGTCCCGCCGTGGAGAAAAGTACTGCCGTCGGAGGCAGGAGCTCCGGGGCCCTCTTCTCTGCCCAGTTCAGAAACTCATGTGGTGCGCTGTCAGACACGACCCGTCCCTCAGAGACGACAGCCACGCGATCCGCAGCTACAAGCAGTCTCTCAATTCGCTGTTCAGCGACGAGAACCGTTATCCCTTGTTCCTCATTGAGCCGTCGCAATGTCCAGGCCAAGTCGTCAGCGGCAACCGGGTCGAGCTGGGCTGTCGGCTCGTCAAGGAGCAGCACCTCGGGTCGCACGGCCAATGCCGCAGCAATCGCAACGCGCTGAAGCTCTCCACCGGAAAGCCCTTGGAGCTTGCGGTCAAGGAGGTCCTCTATCCCAAGCAAGAGTGCGGCTTCCTCAACGCCCCGAGCCACCGACGCGAGCGTCCCGCCCCGACTCTCCAGTGGTAGGGCAAGCTCGGCCCGCACGGTGCTCATCACCACCTGCCGTTCGGCATCCTGGATCACAGTCCCGCAGACACGCGCGATGTCCGCAGGCCCATGGTCTCGCGTGTCAAGTCCACAGACAGTTATCGAGCCCGCTGCTGTCCCGCCGTCAAATGACGGGGCGAGTCCGGCCATCGCACGAATGAGGGTTGACTTACCTGCCCCGGACAGGCCTGCAATCAGAACAAACTCGCCCTCAAGGACCGTCAGGTTGACATCCTCCAACGCTGGCGAATCACCCTCCGGATGCTGATAGGAGAATCCCTCCACAAGAACTGCTTCCCGGCCGCTCATCGCACCGTTCCCCTCCTCTGCAGCATCGGGGCGATCAGGACCACAGTCATCAGGATCACAGTCAGAAGCAGTCCGAGGTCCCAGGCGCCGCTCACGCGCGAGCTTGAGTGGAAGGAAATCCAACCTCCGAGCAGGGAAACCGACACGATCAGGATTGCAATCAAGCTGGAGGCCATCAGAGCGAAATCATGTCGAGACCAGCGTTGCTTCTGTCTTGGGACCAGGCACGGGCCGTCCCCCAGCCCTCTCAGTTCAAGCGCTGCCGCCGCGTCCCCTGCCCTGTCGAGTGCTCCAGTGGCGATTGCTGTCACAAGGTTCATTCGCGATACGCCGCTCCCGTCCGGGAGCGACTTTCTGGCCTCGGCCATACGCGCTCCGTCCGCGGCAAGGAGGGGAAGGAGCCTCCCCGCAACGGCTGCCGCAAGGCCGAACCTTCCACTCCGGCTCCTCAGGATCCTGAGGAGCTCGTCTTGATCCACGGCAGCCGTAAAGAGAGCTGCGACGAGTGAGACGGTGACAACTCTCAAGCCGAGGACTCCCCCGTAGACGAGGGCCTCAAGGGTGATGTCAATCCTGCCGAGAACGGGGGCGTGACCAAGTCGAGCGAGGACTGTCACCCCGTCCTTTGAGACGAGAGCGTTAACGAAAGCAACTACAGCCGCAAGCGGAACCGCGTACTTGGCAGTCCTTGCCATCACCCTTGAACAGCCCACAAGCCAGCCGCAGAAACAGACAGTGACCAGGATGGCCAGCAGACCCACTGGATGGTCAATCACGAGTGCCAAGCCCATCAGCGTTCCGCACCAGACCGCAGCCAGTCCGGCTCTGGCAGCGGAGATGGCTGTCGGACGAGGCCCTTGTGTCATCTGCTTGGAACCGCCGGGGCCGCAGTAAGGGTGCCGTCCCGAGTCACAGCGACTGCAAAGTGATGCTCCAGGGATCTGGTGGTCAGGGCTCTGACCGCAGCGGCCACTCCCGCGCTGTCAGTCCCACTGATGATCCATGTCGGAAGGCCATCCCCAATTACGGTCGCGGCAACGATCCCGGTACCCGCGCCAAGCAGGGATGCAATGCGCCCTGCCGGCGTGAGAATCCTGACTCCCAATCCGCTTGTAAGAGGCTGCAAGTAGACACCTGATGAGCCCGGCCCTTCTTCCAACGCCGCAGCAGCAGGATCCGTACGGATCGACTTCCAGTCGCCCACGAGGACACGGAGTCCAGTTCCACGCCCGGCCATCCCAGGCAGCCCTCTTGCCGAAACGATTCCAGCGGCGGCAAGAGCCTTCTCCGCTTCTGAACATTCCTTCGCAGCGGTTGGGGAGCAGATGATCCTGGTTGCTGGCTTCTTGCCATCAACGGATCCTGTAAACGGATGTGGCCACGCCCCTACAACCGCAGGAACATGCGTTGCAGATCCCCAGTCCCGGAGATCCCACCAGACTGCGTCTCCTGGATGCAGCGTGACATCGGCGGCTCCGACCTGCGACTCAATCCCGTTGACGAAGAAGAACCAGTCAAATGGTCGGCCCGAGGAACTTCCGCCTTTCAGTCCCTCAATCGACTGGACGAAACCGCCCGAGTACTTTGTTTCCACGGTTCGCAGCCTCTGGAGTTGCCGCATGGCCGTTTCAGACGAGGTGGCGACTTCTGACTTGGGTGCCCCAAGCTCAACTGCTCCGAAGTCTCGGGTGACAGTGAGTGAAACCGACCCGGTCTTCGGACCGGGCCCGAGACCGCAGCCCAACATTCCTCCCGCAGCAAGGGCAAGGCCGGCGAGGCTGACCGCAACACCACGCCAGCTGACAATGCCCATCCCACGGGAGTGGAACATCAACCGACCAGAACCGATCCTGGGAACGCGGGAGGTCTAATGCCACCCTTGAGGGCATCCGCTGCACGGACCGGATAGCGGCCAGCTTTGGCAGGCGCTGCGATGGTTACCGTCCCTGCTATTCCGGTTGTTGCGCTGAGTGAGCCGAGGGTGACCTTCGTGAACTTCGCTGGAATCCATGATCCAAAGTCGTCATAGGCCCGGACGCTGATGGAGACGGACTCTCTTTGTGTTGCCGTGGGCTGGACCACAACTTCGAGGGTGCGCTGGCACGCCCAGTTGGCGTCGAAGACGCACCAGAACCAGAGGACCTTGTCCCCTGACGCCATCGGTCCGGCCCCGAACGGTCCGCTTGGATCGGCGGCGCCAGCAGTACCTGCCCTGTTGTTGACCTTGAAACTCCAGCCTGAGGTGCCCGAGTTTGATGTGCTGTTGATGCGGTCAACGAACAGCCCAGCGGAGTCGGTCGTCTTCATGGAGCAGTGACCGAAATCCTTCATGTGGAAGACGAGTCCCGTTGACTTGAATGCCGCCAAGGGTGTCCCCGCGGCAACTTGGCAGCGGCGTTTTGCGGACCCGACTGGAACTACAAACGCATGGGCCTGTGCACTTACTGGCCCTGCAAGAGTCCCGGCCTTACCAGCGATCATGGTTGTGACTCTGGGACCTGTGACTGCGCTTGCGGTTGGAGCAAACAGCGCAGCAGCCGCGACAGCAACGGCTGCGATAGTGAAAAACGACCGTCTCCGGACATTCAATCTAGATGGCATCAGCCACCCCTTTCCTCGAGGGTGTATGTGAATTTCCGGTCGGAGTCAGGTCTCCTGGCTCCCGGGCCGACTCCCCACGCCTTCCCGGGCCGTTGGCCCAGTGGCTGCACTCTCAGAACTAGTGCATGTGACGAGCATCCCCGGTTACAGTGGCGGGACCGCGCCGGACTTTCACCGGACTTCCCTTAAACACCAACCGTGTGCTTCGCGAGCGAGCCTACCACCACACCCCCATGTGTGTAAACCCTCACTCTTCTGATTCTCAGACACGGTGGCCTCAGTCATCGTTCGGTACGGTTTGCATATGACCGTCAACCTGACACGCATCTACACCCGTCTGGGAGACGATGGTGAGACCCACCTTGGCGACATGAGCCGGGTCGGCAAGACCCATCCGCGCATCGAGACCTACGGCACTGTGGATGAACTCAATTCGCTGATCGGCGTCGTTCTGGCCACCTGCCCAGAACTCCCCGCCAGCTACAGGCCCTGGCTTGAACGGATCCAGAATGACCTCTTCGATGTGGGAGCTGACATCTCCGTTCCGGAAACGGACACTAAAGAGCGCTTGCGTGTCGTGCCTGAGCAGACCGCATGGCTTGAAGCCCGATGCGATGAAGTCAATGACACGCTTCAACCGCTGAAATCTTTTGTCCTTCCCGGAGGCACAGCAGCCGCAGCCAATCTGCATGTCTGCCGCACTGTCTGCAGAAGAGCGGAACGTTATGCCGTCTCCTGTGAGGGAATTTCAGAGGAGGTACTTCGCTACCTCAATCGTCTGAGCGACCTGCTTTTCATCCTCGCCCGTGGTGCCAATGGCGGCAATGACGAGCTCTGGTCCCCGGGCGCTTCACGCCCCAGCTGAGCTCTCTTTCCACCCGGACTCAGTTCGTTCCCACGCAGTAACTGGTCCGGTCCTGAACCGGAATTCCGCGTCGTCCCAAATGTGGGGAGTGATGACCATGCGCTCACCCTGCGAGTCAATCGTTTGCCATGCCTGTGGCTCGTTCCCACGCAGCCGCGTTGAACATGCGGTCCCTGTGTGAGCCACGACCATTGACCGTCCCCCGTGGTCCAGAACGAATGGGCCGCTTCTGCGTCGGTGTGTGTGACCGCTCAACAAGAGGTCTACTTCTGCAGTGACAGCGAGGTCAAGGGCCTCGCTAGAGCCCCGTGCTGACTTCCCGGGGTTTGCTTCCGGGTGGGCGGCAACTGGATGGTGGGTGAGCAGAATGGTCAAATCACATTCGGTCTGCCGTGACGCCCGTTGTCCAAGCAGCGCAAGAGAATCGGGGCTGATTGCACCTTCCGCCCGGCGCTCCGGCGCTGCCGTCTTCAAGGCCAGACATCTAAGGCCCGAGAGCAGAAGCTCTGGCTCAAGGTCGTCCCCTACCCATTCCGAATAGCGGCCGAATGGAGAGACAATCCTCCTTGGGAAATCAAACAGTGGAATGTCGTGGTTCCCTGGGGTCGCGAGCACGGCTGAGTCGAGCCTGCCCATCCAACCTGCTGCCCGACTCCATTCCGCTCGACGCGATCGCTGCGTGAAGTCCCCTCCGGCGAGGACAACATCAGGTTCCAGCTTGGCAATGTCCAGAAGCATTTCTTCGACAATGCGGTCGTCCTGACGCCCAGCGTGAACGTCGGAAATGTGGATTGCGCGTGCCATGATGCGAGAGGGGGTCATCTGCAGATTAGGGAACAATGAGACCGATGAAGGCCCTTCGACTGATTCTGCCGGCAATTGTCATTGCTGGGGTCGTTCTGATTGCAGGCGAACTTTCATCGTCTCTGATCAACGAAGGCCACTCAAAGGCCCACTCCCCAGCGGCAACAATCCGCCTGACGATTGAGGCAAATGGAGACCTCCTTATCCACTCCCCCGTCTACAACCGGGCACTTGAGAATGGTGGCGGGACTACCTACAACTTCAATCCCATGCTTGCCTACATCAAGCCAATAATCAAACGGGCAGACTTGGCTGTGTGTCATGTGGAAGTTCCCATGACCTCGGCCCCGCTGAGTGGGTATCCGCTTTTCAACAGTCCCCCGGCATTGGCAGATGCCATCGTGAAGACGGGATGGAATGCGTGCGACAGCGCCTCGAACCACACGCTTGATCAGGGTCAAACGGGCGTTGACCAGACCATTGAGAACCTTGACCGCGCTGGAGTTGCGCACACTGGCTCATATGCGTCAGCTGCAGCCGCTTCCAAGCCACTGATCATCAATGTCCACGGGGTTCGAATTGCCTGGCTGGCCTACACGGAGATGACGAATGGAATACCACTTCCTAACCCATGGACCGTCAACATTGCCTCGGCGCCGAAGATTCTCGCCGAGGCCGCGCGGGCAAGGGCAAGCGGAGCCCAAGTGGTGATCGTCAACATTCACGCCGGAGAGGAGTACCAACATGAGCCAAGCGCAAACCAGCTGAGCCTGGCAAACAGACTCACTGCCTCCCCTCTGATCACGGCAGTGGTCGGGCAGCATGTTCATGTCGTACAGCCAATCCGGTGGCTAAACGGGAAACCGGTCGTATTCGGAGAAGGGAACCTCCTCTCCAATCAGACGCTTAGCTGCTGTCCAAAAGAGTCACAGGATGGTTATATGGCGCTCCTGCATGTCAAGGTCAAGGGCACCCAGTCTTCTGTGGAACGCGTTGACTATGTCCCCGTCTGGGTAAGACATCCAGACTTTGCCGTGCTTCCGGTAGGCGTGGCCCTCAGGAAGGGATTGGCCTCTTCAGCCGAGCTCCAAGCCTCATGGGACCGAACCACTTCAGTGGTCGGTCGCGGCGCCACCTTGAAGCCACTCTGACCGCTTCAAGGCGTGCAGCTGGGAAGTACCGCTACGGGGATTCGAACCCCGGTTTCCGCCGTGAGAGGGCGGCGTCCTAGTCCCCTAGACGATAGCGGCAGGTACTTCGCCGAGACTAGCAATACCGAGGCCGAGCAGGCAGGCTGAAATGCCCGAGCCGGCTGCGACGAGAGGGACACCGCTGGCCCGGTCCATGTATCGTCAGGCCTCACCAGCGGCTGTGGCGGAATTGGTAGACGCGCACGGTTCAGGTCCGTGTGGGGGCAACCCCGTGGAGGTTCAAGTCCTCTCAGCCGCACTTACCGAGACTGTGGGCCCTGCGCCCACTCAGGAGCTACTCAGCGACGGCTGAGCGTGACGGGAATAAGCGGTGATGAGCATGCTCCCCCGATTACTCCGCTAACGCGGATCCTGCCGACAAACTTGCCCTTCCTCAATGTGAGGTTTGCCCCGAGCCGGCGAGTTCGCTTCCCGGAGCTGAAGGACACATGCCCCTTTGAGCTAATCCTTGCGTTCGGTCGAACGGAGACTGAGGCTGGCCCAATATTTCCCCCGAGATCGCACTCGAAGACATTGGTCCATGCTGAGGCTGCTACGACCTTCCCGCCCTTGACAGTCAGTGACACGTTGGGAGCAAGTCCCGACGATCCACCGAACACTCCAGCTGGGGCGAAGGCAATCGTCGTCAGGAGAGCTGCAAGTGCGGTCATCGGCTTCGAACAGTAGCCTGAATCGCCGTGGTCTGCGTCACTTGGAATGTGAACTCTCTGAGAGCCCGTCTGGCACGGGTTGAGGAGTTCCTGTCAGAGGTCAAGCCAGACTTCCTCCTGCTCCAAGAGACAAAGTGCTCACCTGAGCAGTTCCCTCACGAGGCAATCGAGGCGGCCGGCTACAGGGCAATCGACCACAGTGGTGGACGCTGGTGCGGAGTTGCGGTTCTCGTCCCTGAGTCCAGCAAGGCAACACTCGCATCCGTCGGTCTCCCGGGAGAGCCGAACCCGGATGAGGCAAGGTGGATTGAAGTTCAATCCGGCAACCTGACAATCGTCAGTGTCTATGTCCCAAATGGCCGCGAGGTTGATTCCGTCCACTTCGACCAGAAGCTTGAGTTCCTTGGGGCTGCCGCCGCGCGGGCCAAACAGCTTTCGACTGACGGTGATCTGCTGATCGGCGGAGACATGAATGTCGCCCCGCGGGACACCGATGTCTGGGACACAAATGCCTTGGAAGGTTCAACTCACGTCACTGAGCCGGAGCGCGCTGCACTTCGGCAGCTTGCCGCGGCGGGCAACCTCGTGGACGTGCACGATTCGTTCCTTGGCGTCGACGATGTTCAGTTCACTTGGTGGGACTATCGCGGCGGCTCGTTCCATCGCGGGTTCGGAATGCGGATTGACCACTTCCTTGCTTCCAAAAGGCTTGCTGAGTCAATTGAGAGCTGTGAAATCGCGCGCGAGTTCAGGAAGGGCGAGAAGCCATCTGACCATGTCCCCTTGGTTCTCGATCTAGGCAACGCACCACCCGTCGCCTGACCTTCGCCCACGCGCGGCGAGCGTCGGTACTCTCGGTACATGGTCACCACTAGGCCTACCCCTCTTACCAGGGTCAAACGCATTTCCTACCGTCTGGCGAGCGGAATGATCCAGCTTGACCGCAGACTGCGAAGCTCCCATGGACGGGGGGTCAAGGTGATTGTCTGCTCTCCCGCCGGAGAGATCCTCCTTGTCAGCCATACCTATGGAAACCGCCATTGGACTCTCCCCGGAGGGGGAGTCCATACGGATGAGAAGCCTGCTGAGGCAGCCGCGCGTGAAGCGCATGAGGAGCTGGCAGTTACCAACCTCAAGCTAGTTCCACTGGGCACCTATCCGGCACGCTCGCACCGGCGCACCGATGTGATTTCTGTCTTCGTTGGTGCCTGCGATCAGGATGCGCTGGTCCCCCGCTCGGTAGAGATCAATGCTGCAGTGTGGGTTCCCGAAAACGATGTTCCTGCGGAAGCAGACCCTAATGTTGCAACCGCCATAGGGCTCTGGGCCGGCCATCGCGCTGAGCAGGTTGCGGCAAACCGACACGCAACTTGACTAAAGCATTACCCACGAGTGACTCGGTCTTGCCGCAATTGGGCATAACCTCCTCTAGACCCATGCGTTCAAGCCCAATTCAACGGCCTGTTTCAAAGAGGCTTAACCCACTCCTCGAGATCACAGCGGCTGCTCTTCTGTGTACGGCAACTCTCCTCGCCACTCCGGCATTGGGTTATGCCAAGGCACCAGCTCTGAAACCTGGTCAGGCAGCATTGGTTTCGAGTGGTGGAACAGTCACCCGAGACCGTTTGCTGCCCGGCCACGCCATCCGATCCTCACACCCGCACGCAGCACTTTCAAGCCGTTGCCCAACAGGAACAGTTGTGCAAAACGGGGTCAGATGGAAGGGCGGACTCTACGCCGTGAGTTCAAGCGGTTCTCCCGTGTCAGTCTGCGTCTACACCTCGGCGGCTTTCACATACAGCGCAGCAGTAAACAGCGACTGGGCAACCTTCTTCGCGAGCCTTCCCCACGGGTCAGAGATAACCCAACTGACGGTCTACATCGCACCCATCTCCCAGATCACAGCCGGATACCTCTGCGGGCCCATGGCTGACTCCTGTTATGACCCAGGGCTTGGGGCCATGTACCTGACGGGCGAGACCCCACCTGATGGGGCAAACATTCAGCAGATTGCCGCACACGAGTATGGGCATCACATCGCCTCTTGGCGGCTCAACACTCCATGGGATGCCCTCAACAACGGTCCAAAACACTGGGCAACCTCAGCCGCAGTTTGCGACCAGACTCGGAAGAAGAAGATGTTCCCCGGTGATGAGGGGGCCCATTACGAGGACAACCCAAGTGAGATCTGGGCCGAGACCTACCGGGTGTATGCCACCAGCGTGATTGGCACCGTACTTGACCCGTGGGAGATCCTGAGCCCACAATGGGAGCCGGTTGCGGCCAACCTGACCGCAGCTGCGGCGGACACCCTGCGCCCATGGCTCAAGCAGCAGAAGAAGACCCTGACGGGCCATCTGGGTTCAAGTGGATCTCAAAAGTACGTGACCTCAATCCCGTTCCCATTGGACGGTCGACTTGACGCGACAGGCTCCGTAAAGAGCAGCCTCCGCATCAAGGTTGCTGTCCAGAGCTCCAGCGGCGCCTATCTGACGGCCAGCTCGTCACTCTCAAGCCGGGCCTCTGTGAATGTCTGCAGCTCCCCAACGGCAAAGGTGACGGTAACTCGCCTCAGCGGGTCGGGAACTTGGACCCTTCAGCTTCAGTCGCCTGGCAGCTGAACCCCGAGAGGGTTGCTGACGTCAAGGCTGTAGTCAAGCCAACGCTCCGCTTTTCCCCCGATGCGGTCGTAGACCTTCTGGGCCGTGGCATTATCAAGCGCTGTCTGCCAGACCAGAGTGTCAATCCCCCTCTTGCGGCACTGCTCACCACATGCCTCTATAAGAGCTTCAGCCCACCCCCGGCCTCTGGCATCGGGAATGACAAAGAGGTCATTCATAACGCCTGTACGCGTCGCAGAGAGGGTCTGCCATGTCCAGTAGACCGTCGCAAATCCCACGGCAAGGCCTTCCTGGTCACGGGCGATCAGCTGAACCCCGCTGGCGGGGTCATCCACCAAGGACTCGACGAGGCTCACCAGATTCTCATCCGCCGGAGCCACCTCGTAGAAGTCGCAGTAGTAACGAAGCAGACGGACCATGTCTGTTAGGTCGGATCTCTTGACTGGTTCGATGGCGTTGCCCATCACCCAATCTTTGCAGACAACACCACGGGGTTTCCCAACCCCGACTCAAGCTCGCCCTTTACCAACCCTTTGCCTTCAGGTTGGACTGGCTTGTAGGTATCGCCCGTAACCTTTCAGCAGGTCGCTATGAAGCAAACGATTCAACCCACCACCTTCCTCACCACAGCCCTTGCGGTTGCTGCGCTTTCAATCGCGCCTGCGACCGCCGCAGGGCTGACAGCCCATGCGGCGGGCAACGAGGCGGAGTCCGCCTCCGGAGCGGTCTACAGCTTCGTGAAATCAAAGTACGCACAGCAGGCTTCTGGGCGCGGCATAGAGACCACCTGCAGCGGTCGCAAGTCGCCTTACAGCTGCACCTGGTGGATCATCAAGAAGTCATCTGAAAAGCGCCGTGCCACCCAGGCCTCCCTGCTCCTCAGGAGCGGAGAGGGAAATCTGCACGCTAACTGGAAGCGCGTCTTCAGATCTGGATATGCCTCGGCCGCTTACAACAGCCGCAGTGGCGGATTCACGGTCACGGGCTGAATGAAGATGGTTGCCCGCCTACAGGGCAAGCCCGAGCAATTCTCAAGCCTTCTGCTCGCAGTAGGCGTTGCGGCATTGACTTTCTCCTGGTTCTCGTTTGTCCCGGCCACAGCGGCCACACCCGTCGGCCACACCGCCGAGGTTGACTCGGAGTCTGCGGCAAGCATGGTCTACAAGGTGATCCGCTCCAAGTATGCAAGTCAGGCCTCAGGTCGGACTTTGGAGATCTCCTGCAGCGGACGAAAGTCCCCGTTCTCATGCAAGTGGTGGATCATCAAGAAGAGCAAGGAACGCCCAAAGCACTGCGTGAAAGCTGCTGCCCATTCGATAGCTTCGAGCTCCGGTGAGGGCGAACTCCACTACAAGTACTGCTTCGTCTACAAGGCCGGCTCTGCCAGCGCGACCCATAACGCGAAAAAGCGGTCTTGGGTCATAGTTGGCTGAGGCCAGCTAAGCAACCCAACCGCCCCACTCTCACGCCAGCGGTCGATTTGACCTAGCATTGCGGCTCACATGCCCAAGCTCTCAATCCTCATGCCTGTTTTCAACGAGCTCAACACCGTTGAACGTGCGATTTCCGAAACCTTGGCTGCGAACATCCCGGTTGAGCGTGAGCTCGTCATTGTCGACGACGGCTCAACTGATGGCACTCGGGAAATTCTGACTGGCCGCGAATGGCCAGAAGGCGTGCGGGTCATCCTTCACGATGAGAACCAAGGCAAAGGTGCTGCCGTCAGAACCGCGCTCAAGGAAGCCCGCGGTGAGTACTCGGCGATCATGGACGCAGACCTTGAATACGACCCGGGAGACCTCGCAGACCTGATCGAGCCCCTCCTGCAAGGCAAGGGAAATGTTGCCTACGGAGTGCGTGCGTTCGACGGATCCTCAAGCCACTCATTCCTCTATGTCATGGGCAACCGGGGCGTGACTCTGGCCTGCAATGTGCTCTTCAATGTCTACCTGCGCGACATCATGACCTGCCACAAGATGATCCGGACCGAGATCTTCCAGTCGCTTGAGCTTCGCGAGACAGGCTTCGCAATTGAGCCGGAGATAACCGCCCGTCTGATTCAGCGCGGCGAGCGAATTACCGAGCTCCCCGTTTACTACGCAGCCAGAGCCACAAGCGAAGGGAAGAAGCTCACATCAGCAGATGGCTTCCGAACCCTCAGGACCCTCGCCCGCTGTCGCATCACCGGGGGCGGCAAGCCCTCGGCGCCGGCGCCGATACTCAGCGCCGACTGACCGACCGTTAAGACTCCCTACGACTTGTTGGCTTTGCGTGATTCCTTTACGCGGCCGACCTGATCCAAGGTGACCTTCCGCAGCCGAACATGGTTGGGAGTGACCTCTACAGCCTCATCGCTGCGGAGAAACTCAAACGCCTGATCGAGCGAGAGCGCCTTCTTGGGGACAAGCTTGACGATCTCGTCAGAGCTTGACGTACGCATGTTGGTGAGCTTCTTCTCACGAACAGCATTCACATCCATGTCTTCAGATCTGCTGTTCTCCCCAACGATCATGCCCTCGTAGACGACTTCGCCTGGGTCGACGAAAAGCACCCCACGCTCCTGCATTGCAGAGCAGGCATGTCCCGTTACTGGACCAGACCTGTCGGAGACAAGCGAGCCGGACTGGCGCGTCCTGAGCTCGCCAAACCAAGGCTCCCAGCGGTCGAACACGCTGTGTGCGATCCCTGTGCCTCGAGTTTCGGTAAGGAATTCCGTTCTGAAGCCAATCAGTCCACGCGCAGGAACGAGGTACTCCATCCGCACCCAGCCGGTGCCATGGTTCCCCATCTCAGCCATGCGACCCTTTCGGTTCGCGAGAAGCTGGGTAACAGCTCCAACAAACTCCTCGGGGACATCGATAGTGAGCGAGTCAACCGGCTCATTAACCTTGCCATCAATCTCACGCGTGACAACCTTTGGCTGCCCGACTGTCAGTTCAAACCCTTCACGACGAAGCTGCTCAACAAGGATTGCCAAGGCAAGCTCTCCACGACCTTGCACTTCCCATGAGTCAGGGCGCTCGGTCTCGAGAATCCTCAGTGAAACATTGCCCACCATCTCTGCATCCAGACGGTTGAGAATCTGTCGAGCGGTCAGCTTGGACCCATCCTGACCAGCAAGTGGGGATGTGTTGATTCCCACTGTTACGGAAAGGCTGGGCTCGTCAACGGCGATCAGCGGAAGCGGCTGTGGATTCTCCGGGTCGGCGAGGGTCTCGCCGATTGTCACTTCAGGGATCCCGGCCACGGCGACAATGTCACCGGGTCCAGCCTCGTCAGCCGCCACGCGGGTGAGCGCCTCTGTGACGAATAGCTCGGTGATCTTCGCGGATTCAACAGAACCATCGCGTCTACACCAGGCGACTGCTTGTCCCTTCTTCACATAGCCATCATGAACGCGGCAGATCGCCAGCCGTCCAAGGTAGTCAGAGGCGTCAAGGTTTGTGACCTGCATCCTCAGGGGTGCACCCTCTTCATAGACGGGAGCCGGAATCGTCTCGACGATCAGGTCCATCAGTGGCTTCAGATCGTCAGCCTGCGACTCAAGTGCAGCATCAAGAGATGCGGTGCCGGCCTTGGCATTGGTATAGACAACGGGGAACTCAAGCTGTTCCTCCTCAGCATCAAGGTCAAGGAAAAGCTCTTCCACCTCGTGCACAACCTCAGCAACCCGGGAGTCAGGACGATCAACCTTGTTGATCACGAGGATCACAGGCAGCTTGGCATCAAGGGCTTTGCGCAGAACGAAGCGTGTCTGCGGCAGTGGACCTTCGCTTGAGTCAACGAGCAGAAGCACGCCGTCAACCATGAAGAGCCCACGTTCCACCTCGCCACCAAAGTCAGCGTGTCCAGGCGTATCGATGATGTTCAGCTTCACGCCCTCGTGCTGCACTGTGGTGTTCTTGGCGAGAATCGTGATTCCCTTCTCACGCTCAAGATCGCCGGAGTCCATGACCCGGTCCTGTACGTCTTGGCCCGCCCGGAATGCACCGGACTGCCAAAGCATTGCGTCAACAAGAGTTGTCTTGCCGTGATCAACGTGAGCAATGATTGCCACGTTTCGAAGATCTGTTCTTTCAGCCACTGCAAGTCCCTTGTTTGTTTGTTTTTAGACAGTCCTGCGCAGAACTGCGGGGAGCACTTGAGCTCCCCGCAGGACTGTACGACTCAATTACCTACTTAAGCAGTTGCTGCAACAACATCCAGATACTGCTCGCCCGACTCAGCCTTCGCAACAAGTGAGGCTGGCGGCTCAAACCGCTCGCCGTACTTGGCAGCAAGCTCACGTGAGCGCTCAACGAAACCGGCAATGCCGCCCTCGTAGCCGTTGATGTACTGAAGCACGCCGCCGGTCCATCCCGGGAAGCCAATGCCGAAGATTGAGCCGATGTTGGCATCAGATGCCGTCTCGATCACTCCTTCGTCCAAGCACTTCACGGTCTCCAGCGACTCAATGAACATCATGCGCTCTTGAAGGTCCTTGAAGTCAGTTCCGAGGTTGTCTCCCCCGAAAGCATCCTTCAGTCCCGACCAGAGGCCTACACGCTTGCCATCTTCGTACTCATAGAAGCCGGCGCCGTCAAGACGGCCGCCGCGCTCGTACTTGTCGAGCATTGCGTCGATGATTCCTGTGGACGGATGCTCATGCCACGCACCACCGTCAGCGTCTTGAGCTGCCTCATAGGCAAGTCGAATGCGACGCATCAGGTTGAGGTTGAGCTCATCTGAAAGCTGAAGCACAGGAGCTGGGTAGCCAGCCTGGGAAGATGCCTGTTCAATCGTTGGGGCCGGAATTCCCTCGGAGAGCATTGCGATGCCCTCGTTGATGAATGTTCCGATCACACGACTGGTGAAGAATCCACGGCTGTCATTAACGACAATCGGGGTCTTCTTGATCTTCTTGGCAACGTCGAGGGCGCGATAAAGCGTCTCGTCTGTGGTCTTCTCACCCCTGATGATCTCGAGCAGCGGCATCTTGTCCACTGGGCTGAAGAAGTGCAGGCCAATGAAGTCATTTGGCCGGCTTACGCCCTCAGCAAGAAGCGTGATCGGAAGCGTTGACGTGTTGGATCCAAGCAGGGCGTCAGCAGCAAGGTGTGGCTCGATTTCCGCGTACACCTGCTCCTTGACCTTGGGATCCTCAAATACGGCCTCAATAACGAGGTCCGCACCATCAGAGAGGGCGGGATCGTCAGTTGCTGTGATCAAAGCCATCAGCGCCTCAGCCTTTTCTGGCGTGGTCCGACCCTTCTCGAGCTGCTTGTCCACAAGCTTCTGTGAGTAGCCCTTGCCACGATCAGCGGCTTCTTGGTTGACATCCTTGAGAACAACCTCAATGCCAGCCTTGGCGCAAACGTATGCGATTGCGGCACCCATCATGCCTGCACCGAGAACCACAACCTTCTTGGGGTCGTATGCCTCTGCGTCAGCTGGACGTCCTCGGTCACCATTCACCGCTTGGAGATCGAAGAAGAACGCCTGAATCATGTTCTTGGCAACCTTCCCGGTGAGGAGGTCTACGAAGTAACGGCCTTCAATCTCCATAGCCGTATCGAAGTCAACCTGTGCGCCCTCAACTGCGACGGACATGATGTGCTTCGGCGCCGGGTAGTTGGCTCCCTTGATCTGCTTGCGCAGGTTCGCAGGGAACGCTGGCAGGTTCATTGCCAACGCCGGTGTCATTGGAGTGCCGCCCGGGATCTTGTATCCCTTGACATCCCAAGGCTGGACAGCCTCAGGATTCGCAGCGATCCACTTCTTTGCGGCCGGGACAAGGTCAGCTTCGGTCTCAACAACCTCGTCAAGAAGACCAAGCTCGAAAGCCTTGTCAACACGACGCTGCTGTCCCTGCATCAGCCACGACATGAGTGCATCGGTGATGCCACGCATGCGGACGGTACGAATTACTCCACCGCAGCCTGGGAGGAGGCCAAGCTTGACCTCTGGGAACCCGAGCTGAACCTTTGGCGAGTTGACCGCAATCCGATAATGGGTTGCGAGTGCGATCTCAAGTCCGCCACCGAGGGCAGCGCCATTGATCGCAGCCACGACAGGCTTGCCGAGCGTCTCAAGCCGACGGAGCTGACTCTTGAGCTCACGAACCATCTCTTCGAGCTCGCCAGCCTGATCAGGCTGTGCTGAACGAAGGTCGTTCAGGTCTCCACCTGCAAAGAAAGTGCTCTTTGCAGAGGTGAGGATGACGCCAGTGATGGAGTCTTTCTCAGCCTCAAGGCGATCAACGGTCGCAGCCATTGACTCGCCGTAATCACGGTTCATTGTGTTTGCGGACTGGTTCGGATCGTCAAGGGTGAGAATTACGACCCCGTCAGCGTCCTGATCCCACTTGATTGTCTTGCTTTCAGCCATGTTTAGATCGCCTCCACGACGGTCGCGATTCCCATGCCGCCGCCCACACAGAGTGTGCAGAGGCCGTACCTGCCACCAGTGCGGTGGAGTTCATCAACAATTGTTCCGAGGATCATTGCGCCGGTTGCTCCCAGCGGATGCCCCATGGCAATTGCTCCACCGTTGACATTGACCTTCTCCATGTCAAGGTCCATATCGCGCACGAAGCGCAGAACCACGGCTGCAAACGCCTCGTTGATCTCGACGAGATCAAGGTCATCCTTCGTGATGCCAGCCTTTGCAAGTGCCTTCTTGGCAGCAGGGGCCGGACCGGTGAGCATGATTGTTGGATCGTCACCGGAAAGCGCCGTTGCGAGGATGCGAGCACGTGGCTTCATGCCCATCTTCTCGCCGGTTTCAGCGTTGCCGATGGCAACCAGTGACGCGCCATCCACAATTCCGGATGAGTTGCCCGGGGTGTGAACGTGGTTGATCTTCTCAATCCAATGGAACTTCTGGAGTGCAACGGCGTCAAAGCCGCCCATCTCACCCATCGCGGCGAATGATGGCTTCAACCCTCCGAGAGTCTCGACTGTGGTCCCGGCCCGAATGAACTCGTCGTTATCAAGGACAACCTGGTCGTTCATGTCCTTCACCGGCACTACAGAGTTGGCGAAGCGGCCCTCAGCCTGTGCTGCCGAGGCGCGATCCTGCGACCGGACTGCATACGCGTCGACATCGTCGCGAGTGAATCCTTCGATTGTCGCGATCAAGTCCGCGCTGATGCCCTGTGGAACGAACGATGTGTCGTAGTTCGTTTCAGGGTCCATTGCCCAGGCTCCACCATCGGTGCCCATCGGAAGGCGGGACATTGACTCAACTCCACCTGCGAAGACCATGTCCTCCCAGCCGGAGGCAACCTTCTGGGCTGCAATGTTGACTGCCTCAAGACCTGATGCACAGAAGCGGTTCAGCTGGACGCCGGCAACTGTGTCCGGAAGCCCAGCCTTGATGGCAGCGGTCTTGGCGATGTCTGCTCCCTGGTCACCAACTGGGGTGACGCAGCCGAGGACAACGTCGTCGATGACGTTCGGGTCGAGCTGGTCATTACGCAGAAGAATCTCATGCATAAGACCAACGACAAGGTCCACAGGCTTGGTGCCATGGAGTGATCCATTGTGCTTGCCCTTGCCTCTGGGGGTGCGGATTGCGTCGAACACCAGCGCTTCACTGCTTGCCATCGTCTGACTCCTGACTAGAAAATTGACTTGCGAGTCAACAAGGGTACTCGCGCGGCGGCGGAATCGCACCTTCCTCAACGTTCAAGGGGGCAAAAGAAAGGGCCCGGTTGCCCGGGCCCTCCAATTCAAACTCCTCTATTTGGTCTGGTACAGACCCCAAGGTGGGTTGGCGTTGACGACCCAACCCGGCTTGCAAGTCGCCTTAAACGATGCGAACTTCGCCGTCTTGTGACTGGCGGTGATCGTGTAGGTCCCCGCTGGAACTCGGGTGAAGATGACGCCACCATCGACTGATGACGACTTCTGCTTCCGGTCCGGAGTCACGTTCTCATTGAAATAGACCGGCGCAGAAACTCCGCTGAGCTTCGGGGAGGCCTTCGCCGTGGCGCCTGCAACTCCGTGTGCCCCGTAAGCGATGAAGTGGGCGTAATCCAGTCCGTGAACGTTCTTGGTGCTGAAGGTCGACACAATCGCGCAGTCCTTCACTCGCCAGGCAGCGGAAAGTGGATCCACCGGCGCGATGTTGAGGATCATCATCATGAATTTGGCCACCGCATCTGTTGGCGTCTGGAAGTTGACGTTGGCAAGGCTCTTGCCCGCCATTGTGAAGGTCTGAAGATGGACTCCGTAATACCCAGTGATGGCGATGTAAGGAGTCACCTTCTTGGCACGAGATGGAACGGAGATGTCGTACTTGCCATCCGCCCCTACGATCGCCTGCAGCGTTGGGTACTCCTCCACCTTGACGACCGCGCCCGAAAGCATCGTGTGGACGCTGTTGAACTCATACGCAGTCCCCCTGAGGTGGACTGTCGCCGTAGCGGCAGCTGCCGTTGCGGGAACAATCGCAGCGCAGCAGACGGCAGCCAATGCTGCAGTTGTGATCTGGCGTTTCTTCATCATCATCTCCCGTAAGTGTGAACTTGGATAAGTGAGAACTTCAGCACTACTTGGTTTGGTAGAAGCCCCATGGAGGGCTTGCATTGATCACGCGACCAGCCCGGCACGTTGCCTTGAAGGAAGCGAACTTCGCCGTCTTGTGGGAAGCCGTGAGGGTGTAGGTGCCCGATGGGACATGGGTGAAGATCACTCCTCCATCAACCGATGAAGTCTTCTGTTTCCGATCCGGGACCGTCTGATCATTGAAGTAGACCGGCGCCGCTGCGCCGCTGAGCGTGGGCGATGCCTTTGCAGTCGCGTTCGCAATTCCATGTGAGCCGAAGTGAGAAAAGTCGTAGTAGCTCAGGTTGTGTACGGCCTTCACGTTAAACGTGGACACGATGACGCAGTCCTTCACCCTCCAGGCGGTCGCCAATGGATCCACCGGAGTGGCATTCAGGATCATCATCAGGTAGTTGGAGACCGCATCCGTCGGAGTTTGGAAATTCACATGAGCGAGGTCCTTGCCAGCCATCGTGAAAGTCTGGAGTGAGATTGGGTAGTAGCCAACCGCGTTGATGTATGGAGTGACCTTGGAGGCCTTGTATGGGACGGCAAGGTCATAGGTGCCATCAGCCGCAACGACCGCATGGATAGTCGGATATTCGTAGACGCTGACTATCGCCCCTGCCATGGTTCCGCCCGCTGAGGGGCTTCCGTTCCCGTAGAACTCATAGGCGGTTCCACGAATGTGAGCGGTCTTCGTTGTGGCGGATGCTCCGCCAACAAAACCGAGGCTGCCTAACGCAGACAACAGGCAAATAGCAAAAGTCCTTGACACGTATCTCATAGGGGCTGACCTCCCAGCCTGACAGTGCGTCAGACATTTGTTCACTCAGTGTGACGCACGTAGCGGCTGCGCCACCCGCTGCCGCTCAGTCAAGGCGCGGGGCCGCAACCTAACCTGCCGACAGTAAACCGGGCAAGGGTTACGCTTTGTCTGTCCCAGCTTTGCCGTGAGCCGAAAACGACTGCCGGCAGGGCCATCCGCCTCGAGGAGAGATCAATGTCAGAGCCAAAGCCACTCACGCAGGGAATCCCACTCTTCACTCCCGAGCTTTGGGCTGACGGACCTCCACATGAAACCTTCAAAGAGGTTCGCGCCAAATGCCCCGTGCATTACACCCCCGACATGTTTGAGCTCCCCGACGAGGATGGGTTCTGGTCAATAACCAAGTACGAAGACATGAAGACCGTAAGCCGTGATTGGCAGACTTTCTCATCTGAGCTTGGGGGCGTCCTCACAGCCACCAACGTTCTGCCACTTGAACTAATGCGGGGCATGTTCATATCCATGGACCCTCCCAAGCATGACCGCCTCAAGGCTCTCTTCCAGAGGGGCTTTACGCCGAAGCGCATCGCGATGCAAGAAGAAGAGATCAGAGAGATCGTTCGGGATGTGCTGAGCAGACTTGACGGTCAGGACTCATGCGATGTTGTCCACGACATCGCCCAGCCCGTTGTCGCCAGAGTCATCTGCCGCTTCATGGGCCTTCCCCCAGAGGACGACATGATGTGGTCGGAACTGATGAACACGATCCTCGCCGCGAACGACCCCGACGTCAACCCTGAGGGGATCGACACTGTGATGCAGCGGGACATCCCAATCGTCTTCGAGCGCGCCCAGGCCCTGATCACGGAAAGGCGTGAGAACCCAACCGATGACCTGACCAGCGTTCTCGTTCACGCCGAGGTCGACGGCGAAAGGCTTGAAGAGCACGAGATCATCATGGGGTTCTTCCTCCTGATGGCAGCGGGCAACGACAGCACCAAGGCAACATTCTCCAGCTCGGTCAAAGCCTTGCTCGAGAATCCTGATGAACGAGCCAAGCTGCTTGCAGACCCGTCCTTGGTTCCAAGTGCCGTCGAGGAGTCGCTGCGCATGTTCCCAGCCTTCGCAAACTTCCGCCGCACAGCTACCAAGGACACGGAGATTCGCGGAACCAAGATTGAGAAGGGCGAGAAAGTTGTCATGTGGTACGCATCATCCAACCGGGACGAGGACATCTATGAGGACCCCGACCGCTTTGACGTTGAGCGCAACCCGGAGCATCAGGCATTCGGAGCAGGCGGCCGTCACTTCTGCCTTGGTGCAGCTCTAGCCCGCCTTGAGCTCAAGATCCTCTTGGAGGAAACGCTGGCCAGCTATCCAGAGATGGAGCTTGATGGCAAAGCCAAATACGTAATCTCAGGATTTGTCAACCAGCTGAAGGAACTCCCGGTCAAGTTGGGCCCACTTCACACAGCCTGAGCTTCAGCTCAGGCAATCAAGCACACCTGGCAGGTCAATCCTTGGACGATCTGCCCGGGGATTTCATCGCAGACCAAACCCAGGCTGCGAACACAGCCTGAAACGGCAGCCGGGCAAGCAGGGCCGCTTGACCGCCGGGTACATCCGGGAACTCGTCAGCATTGAGCGCCATATGCACGTTGGCTGGGTATACCGCGAGCAGAGTAGCCAAGGTGAACCAACCCCCAGCTCGCTTTACGGCCGGACTCGGGCACATGAGAGCTGCGCCCCCAACCACTTCGGCAACACCGCTCGCATAGTTCATTGCCTCATGCGCTGGAAGCCACTCGGGCATCATGTTCAGATAGAAGCGGGGCTTGATGAAGTGCATCACTCCCGCAAACACGAAGAATGGGCCACACAGAGCCTTGACGACTTTCATTTTCAGCCTTGCTTTCCTGGGGTTGTCTGATTTTCCGAGTTGCTGGTGACGGTCTGCTCTTGCCGCGCTCTGACCGCTGCGGCATGGGCTGGGAAGTCTTCGTGTTCCGCCAAGGCGATTACGCCGGGCGCAAGAGCAGCCAAGGCCTCCGGGCTCGCCTTGCCAATTGAGATCTTCTTCAGGAAGGTCTCTGCGGTGATCCCGCCGTTAACACGGGCGAACCCACCGGTAGGCAGTGATGCCGGGACGCCCAGCACATAGTTGGCCAGAGAAAACGGAGTTGACTGCCCGAGCAGCACTTCACCCGCGTGGACGATCCCAGCGAGCACTGCTTCTTCATCCCTCGCGACAATCTGCATGTGCTCCGGCGCGTAAAGGTTTCCAACCTCAACTGCCTGCGCCATGTCCTTGACGAGCACAGCTCCTCCGTTTGGCCCAAGCGCAGCCGAAGCATATGAGCGGCGTGGCTCCGGAAGCTCAGCAAGTTGTTTCGAGATCTCCAATTGAACCTGCTCAATCAGCTCAGCCGATTCGGTTACAAGCAGCGAGGCTGAATCGGGCCCATGCTCCGCCTCGTTGAGGAGATCAGCTGCGAGCAGCCGGACATCCGCACTGTCATCGGCTATGACCATGGACTCGGATGGACCGAGAATCATCTGGGTCTGACACCCGAACGCCTGACATGCGACCTGAGCTGCGGCGACCGGCGGACTGCCGGGTCCCACAACCTTCCGCACCTGAGGAATTGTCTCCGTTCCAAAAGCAAGGGCAGCGACTCCAGCCGGCCCGTTGACGCGGAACACATTGTCAAGTTCAAGTTCACGCGCAACGCAGAGGACAGCGGGGTCAACTTCTCCGTTGCCGCCTGGCACTGGCGGAACAATCACCGCCACCTCGGGAACCCTTGCCACTACCGCGGGAGTGCCCAGCTGCACGAGAACAGACGGGAAGGAGCCCTTCCCGCTCGGAACGAACAGGCCAGCGCTTGCCACGGGAGTTGACTTCTCCCCCACCACCAGCCCCGGCTGCAGTTCAATTCTCCATTCGCGCTCGCGCGTGAGGTGCTCATTGAAGGCTCGGATGTTTTCGATCCCGACCGTGATCGCTTGGCGAACCGCCTTGGAAACCGTCGCTTGGGCAGCATCAAACTCGGCATCGCTGATCCGGAGGTTGTCGGGAGAGACATCACATCCGTCAAATTCCTTGAGCGCGCGGGACACGGCTGCATCGCCATTTGTCCGAACGTCATCAATGATCACAGCAATTGACTCTTTGAGGCCCTCGTCAAAGATCGCCTCAGTGCCGCGGGCGAACAACTCCGCCCTTTGGTGGACATCGAGCAGGTTGTAGTCAATGACACGCATTGGTTTGTTTGTCCCAGTCATTGAGCCCGATGGTACTTAGGCGCCCCGCGAGCTGACCGCGTTGCGCCTTGCCGCCCGCATCCCGCGCCTAGTGTGTCCGTGCTGGCTTGTACCGACTTGGCCCCAGAACCCGGAAGTCTGCCTTCTCGGCAAGGCTGACCGCGAGGGAGTTCCAGAACACTCCCGTCGCTGGATCGCCCGGGTGACATACGCCCGTGGATCTCCCAGGGTTACCGATCCAGGCGAAGGCGTCAGCTCCAAGAAACCCTGTTGTTGTCGTGGGCCGCGGACCAAGCCCCCGACCAGACGGGTTACAACGCACCTCGTTGCCGTCACGAACTCGGTTTCGCGGCACCAGGGGGCCGCGGCCATTCACCGATGTAGACACAACGAAGTGCCGTCCAGCTGGAAGCCGCCGTGCCACAGCCTGGGCGTAAGCCAGCTCTCGGGTGGTCCAGTCGTAATGAGTCGAATTGACAAAGAAGCCTTGCCCGAGAAGTCCGCCGGAGGCAACCAGCCCAGTTGCCGTATGAGCTGCGGTGTCCGCGTCCGCGGCTCCACCGTCCAGGTAGACCACGGTGTGAGGCAGGGCGGTCAAGAGCCGCATTGCATAGCTGAGCTCCGCATACCGACGAATCCGTCCTTGGCGGCTGAGACAGCCCATGGTGATCAGTCCATCCATGTCCGCAAAGACAACAGCCCGGTGCGTACCGATGCCCGCAGCAAACGATCGGTACCACGCCTTGAACCGCGCGACAGCTCCAAGGCTGTCGCTGTAGTTCCCGCAATGAGGGTGAGTCAATCCATATGTGGCCAGAAGTGGCACCGTGCTCGGATCGGCCTTGCTCGCCCTGTCCAGATAGTGGCTGGTGAGAAGCCCTGGATCAACATTCCATGTGCCAAACCTCTTGGTCTCAGGCTGAGAGGCAATGAGACCCATGGCTTTAGAGCATCTGCTTGTCCGGCAGGCACGCTGTGCCCGGTTTGCCATCCCCCACTCTTCATCAACAAAGAACCGCGCGCCAAGCAGCGGGTTCGTCTTCGGTGGCGTTGGCGTTATTCCCAGCGGGTTTGGATCCCCCCAATGAGCAGCCCTCGCATCTCCCCCTCCAAATTCGGGGGCGACGGTAAAGAGAGTGGCGGTTAGTGCAGAGAGAAGCAAGAACCTCCCGACTGATCCCATAAAGCTCTGGTAGCCGTGTCGCATCTCTCAGATTATGCACCGCGGGCCTTAAATCCCAGGACAAACCGGGGCAAAGCAACCCGCGCAAGTGCACTCATTGCAGTCCACGGCATTGGACGACCACTGCACCCGTCAGGCTAATGCGGTCAAGACTTTTCCCCCTGAGCAACCCCAAGGAAAGAGGCCCAGTCAATGACTGACAGCCAGCCAGTCCGTTTCGTAGCCCACTTCACCGTCAATGACCCTGACCGTTATCGGATCTACGAGAAGGGCTTCTTCCCCCTCTTGAAGGAACACGGAGGACGATTCATCACCTTCGACGACAACACAACCATTCTTGAAGGTTCACACGCAGAAGGCCGAACCGTGCTTCTCGAGTTCGAATCCGAAGAAGCCCTCCAAGGCTGGTGGAACTCACCTGAGTACAAGGAACTGGCAACAAACCGGCATGCCAGCACGACCACACACGCCGTCTACTACCTCAGGAGCCCGGGAGGCTCCTGACCGGGGCGGGGCGGCCGACGAAGTCCGGGAGACAGGATTTGAACCTGCGACCGCCCGGCCCCCAGCCGGGTGCGCTACCAAGCTGCGCCACTCCCCGTTAGTCAAAAAGCGGGCGACGGGAATCGAACCCGCCCTAAGAGCTTGGAAGGCTCCTGTGCAACCACAACACCTCGCCCGCATAAACCAACTTCTCTTAGTCTAACGGCGCGACGCTGCTGGTTGTCCCTCGGTGCCAAAAAGTGGCATCTGCCTGACTCAGTGAAGGATGTTCACTGCTCTGGCTGCGACAAGCAGCACGGTCACGGCTGACACACTCGCCTCGACCATCATCAAGATCTTCGCACGGTGTCTCAGTGGCATTGCATCAGTTGGGCTGAACGCAATTGAGTTCGTATATGAGAGAAAGATGTAGTCGATCAGATGCGGCCTCCACCCCTTCCCGGCTGCTGCCAGCTGAGGGTTCTCCATCTGCGGAAACTGAAAGTCACGCTGTTCGAAACCTGCGCCGGCATTGTCCCAATCTGACTTGATCCGGGCATCCGGTCCGCCCGCGTCCATTTCCCAATAGAACAGTCCAAAGGTGATCACGTTGGTGCCCCAGATCGTCAGCCCTTTGAGGAGCAGTTCAGCCCCGCTGTGAGCCTGAGCGGACAGGAGAGAGCCGATCAGCATCGCCAGAGCAAGGAAGTTTGCGGCCGCCACTATGCCGACGAGCGCAAGTGAAGCCGTCCTGCGGCGGCCACCGATGATCGCCTTGCCAGTCCTGTTGTGAACCACAAGCGCGGCGACGAGCATCACCTCCGGCACAATCGGCACGAGCCAGACCCAACCGGGGAGCTTCCACAGGACCCACCCCTTGGAAAGGCTCACGGCGGCAAGCATGATTTGGAGAAGCACGACAACCAAGACGGCAAGTGGAGCTTCAACGCTCCGCTCAATGTCTTCCTCGGTTGCGCCTGGGTGCCGTGTGCTCATCATCTGACAAGTGTGACCATAAACCCGACACCGGAACTCGCTGGAGAGAATCCCCGCATAGCTGCCAACTTCCCTCTCCGTCTGTCTCGAATGACTGACTGCCGCACACATGGCAATACTCCCCACTGAGAATGCTCTTCCCGACGTTCATCTTCACCGTCTTCTTCCTGATCGTCTGGCCGCTCAACTGGGTGCTGATGAGGCACCCAAGTCGCTGGCGCGTCCTGATGCTCGTGTCCGGATATGTCTTCTACGCATGGTGGGACTGGCGCTTTGCCTTCCTGCTTGCGGCGTCAACGCTGGCAAACCAGATGTTTGCCGTTCAGATCAGCCGAACCCAGGACGCCCACAGGCGGAAGCTGATCCTCATCGCAGCAGTCGCAGCAAACCTTGGTGTGCTCGCATGGTTTAAGTACTTCAACTTCTTTGTCACAAGCGCAGCTAACCTGCTGGGAGATTTGGGCGTCAGCTGGCTGGCTCCAACGGTGACGACGGTGCTCCCTGTTGGAATTTCGTTCTTCACCTTCATGGCACTCAGCTATGTGATTGACGCCTACCGCGGAACATTCAAGCCAACGAGTCTCATGCGGTTCGCCGTCTTCCTCTCCTTCTTCCCGCACATAGTTGCCGGCCCGATCGTGCGCCCGGCGGAGCTAGTCCCGCAGTTCGACGAGCCGCGCGACCCGAGGCGAATAGACGGCACCCGCGCCTTCTTCCTGATCGCAGGGGGACTGTTCAAGAAGGTTGTGATCTCGGCATATATGGCGTCAATCGCAGATCCCATCTTTGCCTCGCCAGGAACCCACTCTGCATTGCAGGTAATCGTCGGGATCTTTGCCTACACGATTCAGATCTACGCAGACTTCAGCGGCTATACGGACATGGCAATCGGATTAGCGCTCCTGATGGGTTTCGAATTCCCTCAAAACTTCAATCGCCCCTACTCAGCCTTGGGCCTTCGGGACTTCTGGCGCCGCTGGCATATGACCCTGTCCCGCTGGCTGCGCGACTACCTGTACATCCCGCTCGGGGGTAACCGGAAGGGGCCATCAAGGACGAGCGTGAACCTCCTGATGACAATGGTCCTCGGCGGGCTCTGGCACGGAGCAGCGTGGACATTCCTGGCTTGGGGAACTTTGCATGGAGTCGGTCTTGTGACCGAGCATCGACTTGCCTCCCGCCGCGAACGGCAGGGGCGGGACGGATGGATGCCGTCTTGGCTGGTTAAGTCCTCCACGCTGGTCTTTGTAGCAACCGCCTGGGTGTTCTTTCGGGCAACCTCGTTCGGCAATGTGTTTGACGTCATTGGCCAGGTCTTCAGCGGTTGGGGAACACCAGGGCGAGCATCACTGGGTGCCGTGGCTGTGATCGCCGGCATGATCGCAATCCAGCAGCTCCCAAGTGACTTTGGCAAGCGCGCGATGGCCGCCTTCTCGAGAGTCCACTGGGCAGCCCAAGGACTGGCACTCGGAGTCACGCTGCTGGTCATCGGAGCGCTCAGCCCCGCAGGCGTCGCTCCATTCATCTACTTCCAGTTCTGATGACCAGACGCGATCCCCAAACCCAACGCTCGCGGACGGCTGACAGCACAGGGCCTCGACCGCCAGTAGAGCGGGACGGCCGGCTGCTTGAGCCCGTCGGGCTTGCGATGGCCACCGCACTTGTTGCACTCCTGGTCGGGGGTCTCCTCAACGCCAACGGAATGCACAAGAACGCTTCAATTCAACCCGACTCCCCAGCCCGGGATATCGCAATGTCATTGACTCAAGGATTGGTGGACATCACAGGCGCCTTGGGCCTCTCAGAGCCACGCCATCTGATTGCAGGGCTCGTCGGCAACGGGAGCAAGGATGATGTCGTCGCCACCGTTGGGCTCACCCCGGTCAAGCGCCATGCCCCCACTCCCCCGGTGAAACAGGCATTTTCGCCAGCCAATAAGTTGCAGCTCTACGCCGGGGGCGATTCCCTGAGCCTTGAGACCGCAGCAGCTCTCTCCGCGGCTGCGCCAAGCACCCGGGTGATCCAAATGGCTGAACCGGACGGTCACCTGAACACAGGGCTTGAGCGACCTGATGTCCTCAACTGGTTTGAGCGCGCGAAAGAAGTGCAAGCGACGGTCAAGCCCAACGTTTCAGTCCTGATATTTGGTGGCAATGACAATGCCGATTACATGACCGGCGGAGCCAACGGAGATTTCTCCAAGCCCTTCGGCTCTCCAGCCTGGGAACGGGAGTACCGCCGCAGGGTCGCTCTGATGATGGACACGATGACGCAGACGCGCGGCCAGACGCTGATCTGGGTGGGAGCGCCTGTTGCTCAGGATCCTGCCCTTGACGCCCAGATGAAAGTCCTTAATCGCATCTACCGATCAGAGGCGGCCAAGCGAGCTGGCCAGGTGATCTATCTCGATCCGGATCCGATCTTTGCTCCGGCTGGCAAATTCCAAACTTCAATCACCTATCAGGGCAAGCAGGTGGTTGTGCGCGAGCCAGATGGACAGCACCTGAACACTGATGGTGGAGTCGTCCTGGCAGATGTGATCCTCAAAATGCTCGAGAAGCGTTTCAGCCTCCGCGAGGCCTCACCATTGCCGCCGATCACAACGGGCGGCTAGAACTGGTCAGGAAGGACCTGGGCTTCCGCCCCCGCCATCAGGTGAACCAATGGGCGTTACGCCTCCCCCCGAGCGAGTCCCACACGTCTTGAGAGCGGCGATGATGGCCTTGGCCCTCGCCAGGTAGCCGGCGTCCGTCGGATGAACAGAGTCGTAGCGATACCACTCAGGGTGGTATCCGGACATCTTTGCCCAGTCGACAACATGGAATGTTGGGGTTCTGCTCTCGATGCTCGCCAGTAGGGCGTTCATCCCAGTGAAGATCATCGGGACTTTGGCTTTGATCTGTTTGGCAGTACGAGCCTGAAACAGGTTGACCCAGACAACACAACGCTTGGTCCCAAAGAGACCCATCGCGCTCTGAACGTGCGACTTGAAGAGTGCAACCCCATAGGCGTTGTAGTCATCGTTGGTCCCAAGCGCCACCACGACAGCGTCGGGGAAGGACTTGACCTTCCTCATCCTTGCAATGCCCTCATAGGCGTGTCTACCGCTCTTTGCGTCAAGCGTGACTAGTGACGGCTTCGCAAGTGACTTGAACACAGTGCTGCTGTCAACCGTCAGTGAGTCGCCTTGGACATAGATCTTTGTGGGAAGTGATGCAGCGGAGTGAGCATCCATCCGGCCATCAGCAGCTGTTGTGAAACCGGCGCCCAGAAGCAAGAGCAGTCCCAGAGCAAGTGTTAGGGCAGCAGGCAGACGAAGGCTGCCTGTGGTCCCTGGGTGCAGATTGGACACGACCCGAGCCTAGCGTCAGGATGTAAAAAATCAGGCGATTGCCCGGTTTCTCCCGCCACCGCTACTTGGCTTCTGTCGGGACCAATCCGTCCGTATGACCTGACTCAGGGGGTGGCCACGCACCATGCCAATTGGCAAGGCCTCCGTCCAAATCGATGACTGACCCGCTCAGTTCTCGCCCGGGCCGTCCGAGCAAAAGGGACACCAGCGACCCATAGTCGGCAGTATCACCAAGCCTCTGAAGGGGAACCGTCTGAGCCGCTGTCTTCCAGATTGGCTCCGGGTACTTCTTCAGCGATTCCGTAGCGAGCCTGCCAAGCCCGAGTGCGATGACGGCCACTCCGTCAGCGCTCCATCTGGACGCGAGGTCGCGCGTGAGCGACTCCACCGCTGCACGAGCAGCTCCCGTGTGGGCC
>JBAXHG010000005.1:0-27200 GCA_037139015.1 Actinomycetes bacterium
ATAGAGGTCAATGTGTGACGCAGGGATGCGGGCACCGTCATAGCGCTTGGCCAACGTGAAGGTTGGGCTTGTTACCGGACCCGTAATACCGAGCGCCCTCAAGGCCCCGCGAACGAAGACAGTCTTGCCCGCGCCCAGATCTCCTTCGATCATCACGCAGTCGCCTGGCTTGAGGAGTTCAGCCAAGGAGGCGCCGAGAGCCTCGGTTTCGGCTGGGCCATCAGTCACGATCTGAAATGGAAGGTCCACGGCGCGAGAGTACAGCGGGACCGGGGTCTGTCATCGGTACGGTTCAGCTGGATGCGCAACTTCGCCACAAGAGTCCACCTCGGTCTACTCATCGCGACAGCGCCCCTGGGCGTAATTCTGGGAGCGTCGTCAAGTGCCACTTGGCCCCTCGGGCTCGGGATCTACGTCTGGCTGGTCTACCTCATCGGGCTCTTGCTTGGCTTCCCCGTGATACCGAGAAATGCCGCCTCCCGGGTCGCTCTCCTTGGATTCCTCGCTCTGACTGCGCTGACAGGCCTAAGCATTCTCTGGGCTCCGGACCGCGGTCCGGCATCGGGCAACTTCACACAGATGCTCCTGTACTCGGGAGCCGCGTTTGCATTCGCATCAGGCCTGAGCAAGTTTGACCGGCATCGTTTTGCAGAGTCAACAGCATGGGCCACAGCAGCGGGGGCGTGTCTTTACAGCCTCAGCGACCGCCTTTTGCCAGGCATTTTCCACCTCCACGCAGACCGCATTGCTTTCGGCCGTCTCTCTCAGCCCTTGGGCTACTGGAACTCCATGGGCGCCCTCGCGGGAATAGGCCTTGTCCTTGCAGCAAGGCTTTCAGCAGACCGCGAGCTCCCTCGCCCACTGCGCGTTGCTGCAACAGCATCAATGCCCTTCATCAGTCTCGCCCTCTGGCTTACATTCTCGCGCGGAGCTCTCGTTGCTACCGCGGCCGGACTTGCTGCCCTGGCAGCCATTCAGTTCAACAGGACCCAGATCCGCAGCCTCCTGGTGGCCACAGTCGGATTGCTACCCGTTGCCTTTGCAGCAGAGTCCTTGGTGTCTGTCAGGACGCTGACAGGGAGCCAATCCAGTAGAGCATCAGACGGGCTCATACTCGGCGGGGTGGTTCTCCTCACCTCGCTGGCCTCCGTGTTTCTCAATCACATTGCTGCCCCTCGAAATCCAGACAAAGGGACCATCAGTGCCGGTTGGAAGCGTTTGATGGTGGTTCTCGCGGTTGCCCTGACCCTCGCGCCAGTCGGAACAGTATTGATTGGGACAAGCGACGCCACTCCTCCAGTCGCCACAAGTGGGGCCGACTCCCAGCGACTCCAGTCAATCAGTACAAACAGGTCCAGATACTGGTCGGTAGCCGTGGACGGGTTTGCGGCCACGCCGATTGCCGGCAACGGTAGTGGCGCATTCGCATCCCTCTGGCTCAGCCAGCGACACGGGCAGCAGCCAGCGCTCAATGCCCATTCGCTGGAGATTGAGATCGCACTTGACATGGGTCTCCTAGGTCTTGTCTCCCTGCTGCTGATCTTCAGTGGAACTTGGCTGAAGTCAAGGTCTCTGATCAGGTTCCTGCCCGGCTCATTGGCTGGAGCCATTGCAGCAGGAGTGCTCTTCCTGGCCCATAGCGCGGTTGATTGGGACTTCCAGATCCCCGGCCTGATGCTTCCCGTCATTCTCCTTCTGGGTGCGATCCTTGCCGTCAACACGGAGCCTGATGTTGGAGACGCCGGCCCGACCGCTCGCAGATGGAAGCAGGCCCTCCTAAAGACACTTGCCTGCGCATTGGCGGCAGTCTCAATCATCTGGCTTATTCACATGTGGGAGGCAAAGGCGCTCCAGAGTCAAGCGCGCGTCAAGAGCGATGCAGCTGAAGTACTAGGTTGGACACCAGCCCGGTACCGCGAAACCGTCCGGCTTCTCAAAGACGCATCCTGGCTGAACCCAAGCCCTGATCCGAGATTCGATCTTGCCACCGTCTATTGGAAAGCTGACCGTCACGCCCTCGCCGTCAAGACCCTGCAGAAGCTCGTCAAGGATAACCCGGGATGGTGGCTGGGATGGCAGCTCCTCTGGACCTACGCAGCTCAAGAAGGCAATCCAGTGGCTTTCGAGGCAAAGATGAAGGCATTGGAGCTTCGAGACATCTTTCATCCGCCAAGTCCAGGTCCCTGACGTTTTCGCGTTCTGCCACTACCGAACGTCCCAGCGTTCGGTACCGTCAGATTCTGAATGACCGCGCCTGAAACCCCGATGCCGTCTGCCGGAAGAGGCAGGGGCCCACTTAAACCGATGATCGCGAAGCTCCGCGGCTCGGACACGGGATACGCGGCAATCCTCGCCGGGGCAATGATCGCAACGAACCTTGTTGCGCTGATCACAACGGTCGCATTCGGAAGGCTTCTGCATGTTGAGGGCTACGGTCAGCTCGCTGCGATCCTGTCCACTTTCATAATTCTCAGCGTCCCTGGAGCAGCCCTTCAAGTAGCGACAGCCCGTGAAGGGGCACTGGGGCATCTTGGTGAAGGCCGGGAGTTCGCCACAACACTCCGCCGCTGGACCATCACTCTGATCTTTGTGACAATCGCTGTGACTGTTGTCTCGATCATCGTCAGGGTTCCAATAGCAACCGTCATTGGTGTCAAACAGGAGTGGGCAGCCGCATTTGTGCCGCCAGCTGCCTGCATCTGGATTCTGCTTTCGATTCAACGCGGAGCACTTCAGGCAACAAGGGCCTACCCAGCTGTGGGCTGGAGCATGATTGGGGAGCAGATCGCAAGACTGGTGCTCGGAGTTGGTCTCGCTCTCACTGGACTAGACGTGACAGGCGCTTACTTGGGCACCCCTCTGGCGATGGTCGCGACCAGCGTCATTCTCGGACTTGTTCTCTCCCGCCGATTGGGAGGTCACAGCAAGAAGCACTCTGCTCACGGACTGCGCCGGCTGACACGCAACGCCTGGGCTGCGATCATTGGCTTGGCCTTAATCGCGGTTTTGCAGAACGTGGATGTCATCGTGGCCCAGCACCGCCTCCATGGGACTGACGCTGGGGCTTATGCGGCGGCCGCAGTGGCGGCAAAGGTCGTTGTCTGGGTGGCGATCGGGATCGGCTTTTACCTTCTGCCCGAGGCTGCCCGCCGGCATGCTGAAGGTCAGGATGCCCGTCCAGTCCTGAGAAAGGCTCTTGCGATGACCGCCGCCGTCGCCGCCCCATGTCTGATCGTCTACCTTGTCGCCCCCGAGCTGCTCCTCAAGCTGGCCTTCGGAGGGAAGTATTCACAGGGCTCTGAGGCTCTGTTCGAGCTTGGAATAGCGATGGCGTTTCTGTCCGTCTGTTATCTGGCCGTACAGCTGCTGCTCGCCCTCCGGGAGGTCAAGTTCCTCTGGTTCCTTGCGCTGGTTGCTGCCGCTGAGCCAGCTGCCCTTCTCATGCTGCCCAACGGAGGAACCGTGAACGGGTATGCGAGGACCGTTTTGTATGTTCAGGTGGTCGCCGCCACAGGAGCACTTATTGCTGCATATCGAGCCTCGGCCGCGCCTCGCATTGCCAAAGCCCAGCTCTAGCTCCGCGGCTCCAGCACTTCCCAGGCCCCAAAGCGCCCAACAATCTTGTACTTCAGCCCCAGGTAGGAATCGAGCAGAATTACCCCAGATGACTTGCCAGCCTGATTGGGTTCAGGGGACGCAGTAATCCCCGCGGTGTAGCGGACAACAAGTGCCCTCTTCGCCTCAAGGCGCCCAATAATCTCCCTTTGGACTGGTGCGCTCGTAACGACACCAGGCGCCGCTATGTCATATCGGGTGACGTTATCCCGGCCGCTGAGCACGTAGAACAGCGGCGCCCCCGAGGTCACAAGATCGGATCGCTTTGTCGTGACGTAGATCGGGCCCGCCTTGGAGTCCTTCACGAACCTGACGGCAGCTTCCAGATCAGCCAGCGAACAGATTTGAACCGGTTCCCCCCTTAGTGAACAGCGGGTTGACGAAAGCTCCTTCACTCCGTGAGCTGCCTCAATCTGAATGACTCTTGCCTGCTGGGCCGCCCGCACCTCTCGCTCCCGCTTCCAAACAGTGTCCGTCAAGCCCCAGCCGAGGCCGGCCAAAGCAACGAGTGCCGCTGCCGCTGCGAGTTTTGGACGCAGCCCATGGACTGGAGAAACGCTCGCGGCGCGCTCGCGGCGGACTTGGAGAACCGCACCCACAGCCCATGCGCCAAGAACGGCATCCATGACTGCGAGTGGTCCGGTGTGAAAAGCGTCAGCGCGTACGACCAAGTAGTGCACCATCCCGATCCCGAAGACACCGGTTGCAACCTCAAGCCAGCGCCCGGGCCGCCTGGAAAGGGCAAGCGCGGCCAAACTCGAGAAAAGCGTCAGGACCAAAGCTAGAGGCAGGTGATACGAGAGAACTTGAGCGAAGAGATCAACCCCCTTTGCATTGCCTCCGCCATCCCAAACCAGCGGAAACGGAAGGGTCTGATACTTCCCGAATTCGAGAACCGGATATCGGATCAGAAGGTTCCAGGAGTCCCCGAGTCCGGCTGCCAGAACAAGAGGAATGTAGAAGACACCCGCAGTCAGAACTCCCATCCCGGCGAATTGGCTGATGGTCCGTCTGCCACCACCGCGGACAAGCAATCCAAGCATCACGCCCAAGCCGAGATAGGCCGCGAACTCGATTCTCCAGACTGAAACCAATCCGACCAGAACCCCTGCGAGCCATGGGCGCTTCTCCAACACAAGCAGGCAGCCCAGCGCAAACATCAGAGCAATGGGATAGGGATGTGGCCCGGTGGCTGAGCTCACGGCAAAGATCGCAACCGCCCATGCCAGAAGGGCTGGAGCTCTTCCCGCCCTTCGCCCGGCAAGGCGCCAGGCGAGTAGAGCCACCGTTGCGTCAACCACAGCCCGCAAGACCCTCCACGGCACCAGTGATGGCCCGGAGAGCTTCCACAGGAGTGCAAGGAGATAGGGCTGCCCCGGCGGATAGAACCACCAGAAGTCGCGGTACGGAAGCTGCCCCGATGAGATCCGTGAAGCGGCCTGAAGCATCAGACCTTCATCGTTGAGCTGAATCCAATCCTTCAGAGTCAGAGCCCCAACGCCCAGCCCCAGTATCCACAGTGCAGTCGCCGGTGCGGCGGACCTGACGCGCTTCATTTGACAGCCCGCCTGAGCTCGTAAACCCGGGCACAGCCGTGCTGTGTCACCTTGAGAATCCGCGAACTGAGCTGCGCCCTCAGATCAAAGGTGTGTCCACAATCCGAGTAGAGGAACCTCGCATTGCTTTCTGCGACCAGCGTCCGGGCTTGATTGGTCGTCAGCTGCCCCTTAAACAGCCTCTCAGCCCTTTTCACGCGTTCCCTGAAGTCCGGCGTCCACGAAAGCTCCCCAACCCACACAGCCCTCTCTGAATGCGCCGGTACGCTAAGCGCTGCCTTGATCGGAGCCAAAACTCCACCGGCCCCCGGTTCTTCTTTGAGCTGTGCAAGCGCCTCTACCTCGCCGGCCTCAAGAAAGTATGGCTGGGCGGATTTATGAATTTCGAGCCGCATCAGGTTCAACCTGTGAAGAGTCCCTGGTACACACATCAGAAGCACTGCAACGACGGCAATCGGAATGTTCCTTCCCCACCAGGCTCTGTCGCGGATAAGGAGTGCTCCCTTTACTGACAGGACCGCGAGAAACAGGGTCATGCCCTGAACGGCGTGGAACGGAAATGTCCCAGCCCTGGTGATTGAGATCAAGCCGTACTCGGCCAACATCACGACCGGAACCACCCGCAGGGCGGTCTCCTGCCAGCCCGCTGGACGGTTGAAGAAGGACCGGAGAGCCGGGAACCATGGGAGAAGAACCGCCAGCCAGACGCCCGCGCTCCAGAGTGGAACCGCATTGTTGGCTGAAGCGGCAATCTTCCAAACGCTCTCAGAACTGCCAAGCCAGAGGTAATAGACCAATGGCAGCAGTGCGGCCACGATGAGAACGGCTCGCTCCTTCCCAACGGCCAGCAGCCCACGCGGGCCTGGACCTGGGCCTGAGATCAGAAGGTCCGTCAGCAGGACCGCACCGAGCAGTTCTGCCCCCTGCCAAGGCTGCAGCCAAGAGCAGAGGAAAGCTGTTCCGGCCAGAGCAGCCTTGGTAGTGCGGCTCGCGCCCGGCTTCCTCGCTGAATCAGCAAGGAGGAGACCGACGATGAGCAATGCCACCGCAATTGCAGTCATCATGTATCCCCAGAGCCAGGATGGCGCGAAGAGCTCGCCCGCCGCGAACTCAACCTGCCCCGGAAAGCCGTTCCTGAGAGCGTTCCAGCCGACTACCGCCCCGACTGGAGAAAGACCGAAAAGCGCGAGGGCAAGTGCGGCGGTCCTCGGTCCGCCCGCCGGGACAAGACATCGAACGTAGGCAGCGAAGGAAATGACCACGGCCGGAATGGCGATCAGCTTCCACAGTTGGTAGCTGACGACAACATCAAGGCCAGCCCGGTTAAGCAACCCCGAAATCAGAAACCCTGGGTGGAAGAAGTTGCTCGACAGTTGCGAAGGAATGGACCACCAGCTCAGGATTGAGCCGTTCTGCCCAGCGGAAACAATCCACGACAGGTACTGCATCTGGTCCGCTCCAACCTGACTTTCGGCCCCAGCAAGCACACGCCCTCTGGACAAGAGCCCGCCCAGGACCGAAACCGAGACAACCGCAAAGATGCCCCCGAGGATCACTTCCGCTCTTGACGGTTTCAATCCCCGCATCGAGCTACCCACGGCTAGCCTTTGCGCTGATCGCATCTGCCCTGCCGGCGGCATAGGCCCATGCTGCGCGGGCGGACCAAACACGCCCAGCTACTCTCGACGGCAGCGACTCGCAGATTGGTGTCAGGGCCTTGGCAAACAAGACCTTTGCGTGTCTAACCCTTCCCAGCGACGCAGCCTCGGGCGCCATGCCCGGGTGTATCTCCTCCAGTAGAACGCTGGCCTGGCCCACAACAAACATTCTCGCATCGGTGCTGGCTGGAGTATCAGCCCGCAGGTGCCAACCCACAGCATTTTCGTCATAGCTGAGATTCATCCCCACTTTTGCAAGCCGGAGAGCGAGCTCAACGTCCGTGAACCTGGGCAACTGAACGTTGAACGGCCCGGAAACCCGCTCCAAAAGCTTCCTTTTGAGACTGACATTCGCGGTGCAAAAGTGTCTGGGGTCAACACTCCTCCGATCGGCGATTGTGTTGAACGAGAACAGTGGTCCGCCATCCTCAAGCCAGACCATGTGTCCAGTTATCTTCCGCCGCGGATCCCATGTCACGAGTCCAACGAGAGCCGACTCGACCAACGGATTCTGCAAGTGAAAGTCAAGATGGCGCTCGACCAACCCTGGAGTTGCAACCACATCGTCATCGAGAAACAGAACGATTTCCCCAGTTGACACGGTCAGCGCAGCATTTCGAGCCGCGCTGGCTCCAGCCCCCGATAGAGACAGAACCTTAGCCCGCGGAAATGAGTCCAGAACCTCTTGCGTGTGGTCAGTGGAGCCGTCGTTGGCCACCGTCAACTGAGCTGACTCGGGTAGCTGTGGGACCAAAGCCGCAAGGCAGGCTCGCAGGTCATCAGCGCGGTTCCGCGTGGGAATGACCACGGACAGCCGGGGTGTCGGCATCTAGATCAGAAAGCGGCGCTCGCGAATGCTCGCCTTGGCAAGGACTGCCACCTCAGCAGCATCAATCGGCAAAGTCTTCGGGAGGCTCAGGAACGTGCGCGCAACCCCATCTGGGTACCAACCGTTTCGCAGACTCAGGTAGGGCAATGCCCAAAGCAGCCAAATACGCCGTCCCGTGATTCTCGCCAGCAGAACACCAACCGCCGCAAGAAGCAGCCGCGAATGCGCCTCGCGCCACACATATCCGCGCCATGGGAATGCCTTGCGCAGCTCGGCATGACGTCCGATCAATGGGACCAAAGAGGCCCAGCGCCGAGTCCCCTTCATGGCGCGTGAGAACGAGTGCACCTCGATCGAATGGTTAACAACAGCGTCCTCAGCGAACACCGCTCCGCAGCCAGTCTCAAGCGCCCTGATTGCCAAATCCGCATCCTCCCCAGCCGTTGCAATCGTGGGGTCGAAGCCACCTACTGCCTCAAGCAGCTGCTTGGGATAGAAGACATTGCACGTCTCAAAGAAAGGCCCCAGATGATCAACCCGGATGGACCGCGCAAGCGGGGTCCGCAAATCAATGTCGGAGAGAACATCTGGGCGTGTCTTGCCCTGAACAATCGCTGCCGGGTACCGGAGATGCTGGCGAAGTCCGGCCTCAAGCCAATCGGCCTCTGGACGACAATCATCGTCCGTGAAAGCAACCAGCTTCCCTCGGGCCTGTGGCCATCCTGCCTGCCGGGCACCGGCCGGCCCAAGGGCTTTCTCATTTCTGACAAAGACGTCTGCTCGGCCCTTCGCAAATGACCATGTGTCGTCAGATGAACCGTCGTCGACGATCACAACCTCAAACTGATCTCTGGGCAGTGTCTGGCCGTCCAGTGCGTCGAGGAGAGTCACAAGTTGGTCTCGCCGATTGTGCGTTGCAACGACAACCGAAATCGCAAGCTCACGACCCGGAACGTCAGGGCTTGTCAGATGAGGCTCAGTAGCTGTCAGGTCTTTTCTTCCCACTGTTTTTGGAGAATAGTCGTGGTGCCCGTTACCAACGGCGGTACGCTCCGACTCATGCAGGATGACCGCTTCGCATTCCCCCGCAGTGAACTCCGTTCGAGAGCGGCACGAGGTGCCATCGTGAACGGCTCGTTCCTCCTCGCCGTTGAAGCCATTGGCTTGGTTCAAGCGGTTGTTGTGGCTCGCCTTATGACCGCAGACCAAGTCGGTCTCTACGGCATCGTCTCGGTGACGGTTATGACACTCCTTGCGCTCAAACAGGTGGGAATCGACGAAGCCTATGTGCAGCAGCAGGGCGAGGACCAAGAATCTGCGTTTCAGCACGCCTTCACACTTGACCTAGGTCTCTCGATCGGCTTTGCGCTAATAGTGGCGGCGTTATCGCCGCTGATTGGCTTGATCTACGGGGATATGAGCATCGTCGGTCTGATGCTGGCCCTGTCGCTGCTCCCCGTGCTCTTTGCCTTGCAATCACCAGCATGGGTATTTCTGCGCCGGATGGACTTTGTCCGGCAACGCAGCCTCCAAGCCGTCGTGCCAGTCGTCACGTTGGTTGTGAGCGTCACGCTCATCGTCGAGGGAATGGGAGCCTGGGGACTTGCTCTGGGCGCCCTCGCCGGGAATCTAAGCGCCGCAATCATGGCCCTTGTCATCAGCCCCTACGCCTTTCGCTGGCGGTACGACAGTGGCACAGCGAAGAAGTACCTTCACTTCAGCGCGCCGATCTTCCTTGCAGCCGTCTGCGGTCTGATGATTCGCCAAGGCCAGACACTTGCATTTGAGACGAAACTCGGACTCGCTGGAGCCGGCTATCTGACTCTTGCCGTGACCATCACCAGATATGCAGACCGGGCTGACCAGATGATTACCCAGACCATTTACCCGGCCATCTGCGCAATTACTGACAGGCCGGCACGGATGGCGGAGGTGTTTGAGAAGAGCAACAGACTTACGGCGATGTGGGCACTTCCCTTCGGAGCCGGCCTTGCGCTGTTCGCTGATGACCTGGTGCAATTTGTTCTGGGCAACAAGTGGAAGCCTGCAACCTCTCTGATCCAAATAATCGGACTGTCAACTGCCGTCTACCAGCTGGGATTCAACTGGACCGCCTTTTACAGAGCCGTCGGCCGAACACGCCCCCAGACCATCTATGCCGTGGCCGGACTCATTGCTTTCCTCGCGGTTCCGATCCCGCTGCTGTTCACCAATGGGGCAACGGCGTTCGCGTGGGGGCTCTTCGCGGTCAACCTGGTCGCAGGTTTCCTCCGCTGGCGTTACATGAAGGACCTCCTCCCAACCGCACGGATTGGTCGCTTTGTATTGCGCTCGGCAGTCCCACCAATACTGGCATCCATTCCCATCGTTATCTGGCAAGAAGCATCCGGGCATACACCCAGCGCAGGGCGCTTCATTCTTCAGCTCGTGGTTTTCGTCGCCGCTTATATTGCTGCGACCGCTGCCCTTGAACGGGAGCTCCTGACTGAGGCTGTCAGTTACTTGAAGCGTCGCAGGAGCTCCCCAGCCCCCGTTCATAGCGCTCCAACACCGACATCCTGACCATGAAGCTCCTCTACGTTCTCGAGCGCTATCCCGAGCTTTCTCAGACATTTGTAGCCCAGGAGATCCTCGGCCTGATTGAACTTGGCTGTGAAGTGCGTGTGGTGGCGTTGGAACACGGTGTTGACGGACTGCAGCCCGCCCAGTCCAAAACTGCTTCAGATCTAACGGGGAGCGAAAAGGTTGCCGCCCTCATTGGAGAGCTGGGGTCAGCGCCGGCCAAAGTCCTGAGTCAGCTGGCCGGAGATCCAAATTGGCCACCCCCAAGCGGCACCCGGCGCTTCCGCGGGGCCTTGCGGATCGCGGCCTTCACGTCTGACGCGAGGTGGGCCGACCATGTCCACTCCCATTTCGCCACAGAGGCTGCCGACATCGGACGCCTTCTGGCCAACGCAGCCGATCGTCCTTTTTCGTTTACTGCACACGGGGCTGACGCCTATGCCGACCAGTCGCAGCTCCGGGTCAACATCACTTCTGCCGTGTTTGCCCGAGGAGCCTCAGCTCATGTCGCAGACCGACTCAAAGCTGCTGCAAACAATCCACACGAAGCCGCAAAGGTTGTGGAGATTCCAGTGGCCGTCGACACGGAGAGGTTCAGGCAACCGGGCTCTTACTCACCTGATGGGAATGTCGTGGCAATTGGGCGTCTCATCGAAAAGAAAGGCTTCTCGACACTGATAGAGGCTTTTGCCAACGTCCAGAATTCCACCTCGCTCCAAGGCCGCTCACTGATCATCGCGGGAGAAGGACCATTAAGGGCGAAGCTTGAGCGACAGTCCCGGGACCTCGGAGCGCGCGTTGAGTTTTTGGGAAGCCAACCCCATGAGCGCATGGCCGACCTCCTCTGGGCCGCCTCGCTCTTTGCTCTTACACCTCAGATAGCCGCCGATGGCGACAGGGACGGACGGCCCACAGTCTTGATCGAGGCGATGGCAGCAGGGATTCCCGTGCTCTCAACGTCCATACCTGGAATCGACGACCTGATCAACCCTGCCAACGGAACTCTGGCCCGAGCCGGCGATATCAAGTCAGTCTCGGACGGGCTGGTTAAGCTCCTGGCGTTAAGCCCACGCGACCTTGAAGCGCTTGGAGCCGGTGGGCTCGCGACGTCGGCTCCATACTCCCGCGCAGCTGTTGCAAAAGCGATGTTGAAACACTTCAGCGCCCCAGGTCAGTAGCCGCCGGGCCCGCCAACTGAGCGGGACACACGATCGGACCGAGCGTCGGCTTTCAGGACATAGACGCGAGCGCAGCCAAAGTCCAACCTGCGTGCGACAAGTGCCCCGAGGAGCCTGTCCAAATCTGGCGCTCCACCCTTCCAGGCCCCGCAGGCTTCAAAAACAAACCTGGTCCCGGTAGACCGAACAAAAGCCTGGGCCTGGTTGGGGTTCATGAACCGAAGCAGAAGCAGATTCATCGAAGTTGATCGGCGCTCAAAATCAGGGGTCAGTACGCGCGGACCAACATAGGACTCCCTTCCTGCATAGGGCGGAACGAGAAGTCCCCCGTAGCGGTCGGCAAGCACCGCCCCGGGCGCCGGATTCTCATTCAGCCAACCGAGCGCGGCGCGCTCGCCAGAAGTGAGAACGTACGGAAACACCTTGTTTTCAACATTGGTCTTGGCCAGTCCCAATCGGTGAACCGTCCCCGGGACTGTCATCACCAGCACCGCCGGAACCACCCACAACCAGCTGTGTCGGCTAAGCCACAACGGGCCTCGTTTCGAGTCTGAGAAGTACTTCACCGCCATGACCGCGAGGGGAACAGAGAGACCCTGAACCGAATGGAACGGAAATGTTCCGAAGGGCTGCAGATAGACCACGAGAACCGCTAGGGGCCAGACGCGGACGGCCGTCTCCTGCCAGTCGACAGCACGCTTGCGAAGCGAAAGAAGCGCCGGTAGTCCCAAGGGCAGAAGACAGACAACAACGAGCCAGAATGACCAGTCCCAGAGCGGGTCCGAATGGGTCCTGTTGGTCGCTCCGTAGAGCTTCCACGACGGATCAGTGCGCTCAAGAACCGCGTAGTAGACCGCGGGCAAACTGCCGGCAAGAACAACAACTCCGAGGGGAAGCCAGGGCCTCTCCCGCTCCCTTAGCCAACGCCATAGCTCTACGACCACAATGATCAGCAGAAGCTCCGCCCCCTGCCATGGCTGAAGCCAACTTACAAGCAGCGCTGCAGCCGAACAGGCCGCCAAAATGCCATAGCTTCGATTTGATCGTGACCTCTCTATTCCCAGCAGGATCAGTGGCACTGAGAAGATCGCACAGGCCGCCAGCTCATAGCCGAGCAGCTGCTGCCCAGGCCACATTTCAGATGTTATGAAGTCAAGGTTGTAGCGGGCCTTGGCCCCAGCCCCCATCCATCCCAAGAGGACGCTCATGGGCGCGAGGGAAAATATCGCGAGAACGGTGGCAGTCCGGGCCGGCCAGCCAGCAGGAAGCAACCTTCGTGCGTATTGCCTTGAGCCGAAGAAAACAATCAGGATCGCAGCAGGCTTCCAAATGAAAGCGTTTGAGTAGTGGAGTGGAAGACCAAACCAACGGACCGCCAACCCTGAAATCAGAAACCCCGGGTGCAGAAAGACGCGGGTGTCAGGAACCAGGTCATAGCGATTTCCAATCAGCCCATGGTCGGCTGCCTGACGGATCCAGGCAAGGTACTGAAGCTGGTCCACGGGAAACAGTCCGTCCCCTCCGCTGATCCACTGGCCCCCAACGATCAACGGCCCGAGCACAGCCCAAGAGAGGCCAGCCGTAAGCAGGATTAGGACAAGGTCAAACCAGTCAAGACCCAAGTTCCATGACCGTCCACCCGATCCGCTCATTTCGGATTTACCTGTTGGCGACAAACGGGCCATCTGCCCTACTTACCCGCCATTTGGTGGCGCTGGTGGATCATTAAGTACGTATACCGTTGCGCAGCCGAACCGATGTTCAGACTCCAAGAGTGGTCCAAGGGCGGGAGCCAGAGACCCCAGCCTTCCCTCAAGTTTCGCGCATTTGGCAAAGATGTACTTGGCTCCCGTTGACCTGACAGCCGCTTGCGCCTGAGCGGGATTGAAGAGCCCAAGAAAGAGTCCGGCCGCAAGGTTGGAACGGTTATCCCAGTCAGGCGACCAGGATCTTGGACCGACATATGCTTCCTGCCCTGAATAGGCAGGAACGAAAAGCCCTCCGTAAGGGTCCGCAAGCACCTTTCCCCGTGGGGCTTTATTGAGAAAAGACAATGCTTCAGCTTCCCCCGGGGCAATGTAGTACGGGAAGTAGCCCTTATCCACATTGTCAGCTGCCAAACGCATTCGATGGACCGTCCCGGGAACGGTCAGAACCACAACCGCAGCTGCGACCCACCACCAACGCGGACGGGGAAGCCAGCGAGGCCGCTCCTGAGTGAAGGCCTGAACGGCCAAGATCGCAAGCGGCAATGCCAACCCTTGAAACGAGTGATAGGGAAATGTTCCAAAGGGTTGGAGATAGACGACCACCACAGCCAGAGGCCAGACCCTGACAGCAATCTCCTGCCAACCATCCACCCTCCGGTGGAGGGAGATCAACGCGGGGATGGCAAGTGGAGCCACTGTCAGGGCAACAGCCCAGAGGGGCCAGTCCCAAAGAGGTTGGGCCCCGCGTTTGTTCATCTCCCCAGCAAGCTTCCACGACGCATCCGACGCTGCCACTGCTGAGTAGTAGATAGCTGGCGCCAGTCCGGCGGCGACTACCCACAGAAGCCTCCAGTCAGGCCGTACGTCCCGTCGCAACCACCGGAACAGCTCAACAAGAATCACAATGCCAAGCAGCTCGCCACCCTGCCATGGCTGCAGCCAGGTAACAACCAGTGCACCCAGTGCGGCCAACAAGATGAGACCCGGCTTTCGTTCTGCGCGCGCCCGTTCAACCACGAGGAGCACAAGTGGAAGCAAAAAGACGGCGATCGCACCGAACTCATAGCCCATCAGGAGTTGGCCGGACCACATCTCCGATGAGATGAAGTCGAGGCTGTACTTGACCGAGTCACCAGCCCCAGCCCAGTTGGCCAGAGTACTCCACCCCATGAGGGTCAGTAGCGCGAGAAGCATGGCTGTCCGACGGGCCCAGAGACCTACCACGAGACGCTTCGTGTAATTCCTAATCCCGAAGAACGTCACAAACACGGCAATGGGCTTCCAGACCGCCGTGTAGGCCTCCGGGAGCGGAACCCCAAGGTATCGGTGGAGGAGACCGGAGATCAGGTATCCGGGGTGCAAGAACACCCTGTGATCAGGCCGAAAATCAAACTTATTGCCGATAAGCCAGTGGTCTCCGGCGTCGCGGACCCAGGCGAGATATTGCATCTGGTCAACCGTGAAAAGCCCGTCTCCACCGCTCAAGTGCCGCCCCGTGAGCAGTAGCGGAAGCATGACCATCATTGACACCGCAGCTGTTACAAGCAGAAAGACGGCGTCGAACCAGTCGAACGCAACTCGTTTTTCCGAAGCTGAACCGCCCGCATCGGTCTTGAGTTTGCTCAATGTACTACCGGACTGCCAACACGCTCGGAAACCCGGTTGGACCTCCCCGTGGGCTTAAGGACGTACACCCGCGCGCAGCCAAAGTCATGGGTTGATTCAACCAAGGGGCCAAGCTCCCGTTTGAGCGGAACCGGCGGCTGAACTCGACCCTGGCATTCCTGAAAGATATAGCGTGCGCCTGTTGACCTAACGAACTTCTGGGCATGCAAAGGACTCAGGTCGTCAGCGAAGAACGCCCCCGTTATGTGAGCCCGAAACTCCCAGGAAGGAGTCCATGAAAATGGCCCGAGGTAAACCTCCCGTCCCGCATATGGGGGAACAAGCAAACCTCCATAAGACGATGTGAGTACTGCCCCGGGACGGGTGTCCCTCTCAAGCCACTTAAGAGCTGAAGATTCACCATCAAAGATGTAGTAGGGATAGGCAACATTATGGATGTTGTTGCGAACCAGCCGGACCTTGTGGGCGGTCCCAGGGACGGTCAGGACTGCAAGAACAGGAACCACCCAAAGCCAGTGCGGCTTAGGAACCCAACGGGGACGATTGACCGTCAACCCTTGAACCGCGAGAATTCCAAGCGGCAGCGTCAATCCCTGAACCGAGTGGTACGGGAATGTTCCAACGGGAGCAAAAAACACGGCCAGGACGGCAAAAGGCCAGACTCGTACGGCAACCTGCTGCCAGTCATCAGCCTTCCTCCAAAGCCCCAGCAACGCCGGAACCACGAGTGGCCCCAGTGATATGGCAACCATCCATAGCGGCCAATCCCACAAGGCCTGAGCCCCAGCCGCATTGGCTTTGCCAGCCAGCTTCCAAGATGAATCCGTTACACCGAGAATGGCGTAATAGACGGCAGGCAGTCCTGTAGCGACCAGCACGGGAATCAGACGCCATGCGATTGCTTCCTTGTCCCTGCCCCTCCTCCAAAGTTCAACGGCCACAACAATGATCAGGAGCTCCGCCCCCTGCCACGGTTGAAGCCACATCACCCACGCACCTCCAAGGGCGCATACCCCGAGCAGCCATGGGTGTCTCCCGGTCCTCGCCCGCTCAAGCCCAAGCAACACCAGCGGAAGAGCAAAAACGGCCACCGCAGTCATCATGTAGCCAAGCAGTGTCTGGACTGTCCAGAGCTCCCCGGATATGAAATCAAGCTGATATTGACCTTGAGGCCCACCCCAGCCCGTGACCTTCGCCAGACCGCTCCAAGGCATGACGACAAACAGAGCAATAACTAGGGCCGTTCGCGCAGGCCAGCGTTGTGGCAGGAGACGCCTCGTGTACTTAAGGCATCCGAGGAATGCGACTGCGACGGCCAGCGGCTTCCAAACGGCAATGAACGACACCGCAAGTGACGCGCCGAGCCAGCGGTGGACAAGTCCTGAGAGAAGGAAGCCCGGATGCAGAAACACCCTGTGGTCCGTCCTCATGTCAAAGCGATTTCCAATCAGCCAGTGGTCCCCGGCCTCCCTAATCCAGGTCAGGTACTGAAGCTGATCCGGTGGGAATAGGCCATCGGCACCGCTGAGCATCCGTCCTTTGAGAAGGAGCGGGCCAAGTACAACCATTGAAAGGCCAGCGAGTGCAGCAAGGGAAATCCACTCGAACCAGTCCAGCCCGAGATATCTGTGGGCCGCAGCTACTGGCTCAGAGTCTGCCTCTGCCCTCTCTGCATCAGCCCCCATCAGGGCCGCCCAAGCTCTTCGACAACGAATCGGACCTCCTGGATGGCTTGAATACATAGACCCTGGCGCAGCCAAAATCATGAGTACTTGCGATCAGGGGACCGATCTCCCGGGCGAGCGAGGTTGGAGGCTGCGCTTTGCCGTGGCAGGCCTGAAAAAGAAACCTCGCCCCGGACTCATCAACGAATTTCTGGGCTGATGCCGGCGTCATGAAATTCCCAACAAGTGCGCCAAGCGGCAGGGCACGCTTGAAGTAGTCGGGCGTCCACGAGAATGGGCCCATAAAGGCTTCCCGGCCGCTGTAGGGCGGAACCAGAAGCCCCCCGTACTCGTCCGTCAGTACCCCTCCAGGTTGAGGGTCGGACTCCAGGAAGTTCAAAGCTCGTTCCTCACCCGGTGAGATGTAGTACGGATAGGCAACCTGGTTGACCTGGTTGAATGCACTCCACATCTTGTGGATGGTCCCGGGCACGGACAGGAAGATGAGCACCGGAATTACCCACCAGAAGTTCGGCTTAGGGATAAACCCAGGCCGATATCTGGTCATGCCTTGAGCTGCAAGAACTCCAATAGGAAACATCAGCCCCTGCGCAGAGTGATACGGGAAGGTCCCAAACGGCTGAATGAAAACTAGGAGTGTTGCCAACGGCCAAAAGCGGACTGCGGCCTGCCCCCAATCAAGATTTGTGGCCCGCAAGGCAAACAGTGCTGGAAGGCCGAGCGGAAGCAGAGTGAGGAGCAACACCCACCATGGCCAGCCCCAGAGCGGGCTGGCGTCAGCCTGGTTGGCTTTACCGGCGAGACGCCACGCCGCGTCCGACTTGGAGATGACGGCGTAGTAGATAGCCGGCAGGGCGCCGGCTACGAACAGCCACCCGAGCGCCAGATCGACCTTTTGCCCGTAGCGCCAACGCCGGAAGAGTTCAACGCAACCGACAATCACGAGCACTTCCGCACCCTGCCAAGGCTGAAGCCACATAGTCAGTCCTGAAGCAACGGCTAGCCCTGCAAGTAACACCGGACGTTTGTCGCCGCCCGACCGTCTTCCTACCCCGAGCAACACAAACACCATCAGCGCGATGGCAATCGCTGTCATCGCATAGCCTTGCAACGGCTGGACAGACCAGATCTCACCCGACATGAAGTCGAGTTTGAGACCCCAGATGTAATTGTCGATCCGACCCCCGATGCTGAACCACTTCACTAGCGCGCTCCAAGGCATAACGGCAAAAAGCGCGATGAAGAGAGCTGCCCTGCGAGCCCAGACGCCCTCGACAAGCCTGCGAACCCAGAGCAGAGCTGCACTGAAGGTTAGGATGGCGGCGACCGGCTTCCAGAGTGCAGCGTATGCCGCCTGAATTGGGACGCCGAGTCGAAACAACAAGCCCGAAATCAGGAAGCCAGGGTGCAGGAAGACTCTTGAATCCGGCGAGAAGTCCCAACGGTTCCCGATCAGGCCGTGATTTCCAGCCTCACGGATCCATGTCAGATATTGGAGCTGATCCAGCGCAACCGCACTCTCACCACCGCTCCAGGTTCGGCCCTTGAGCAGCAGAGGAACGACGATGGCGAAGGAGGCCGCAAAGACGCCGCCGAGGCACAGCCACTCGAACCAATCGAGTCCAAATGCCCTCTTTGGAGAGGACCTAGGTCTGACCGAATCAGCCTGCAAGGCGCTCATCCCAGAGGCCTAACCTTGAGAGCTCAGGACCCTGCAGCCGAGTCGGTGACGCGTTCGTTCCGGAGCTTGGCGGCCGGAGGCCGGAGAAGTGGCCAGTCTCGCTTGCGCTCATCACGACGGAAACGGTAGAGCACCTTGAGTGTCATCAAGCCGTACCTGACGCTGGTCCTAAACGAGACACTCGAGGCCTCCAGAAAGTACCTGGTCGGAATCGCAATCTCGACCACTCGTGCACCGCTGGCGGTGAGCTGGGCAAAAATCTCCTGATCGAAAACGAAATCATCGTCGTTCCTAAGGAATGCAATCTTGTTGAGGCAGTCAACAGAAAACGCCCGGTAACCGGTGTGGTACTCGGAGTAATCGCGACGGAAGGCAGTGTTTTCGCACCAGGTGAGGAACTTGTTGCCGATCCACTTCCAGCGAGGCATACCTCCGGCTATCGCTCGGTCATCAAGCATCCTGGAGCCAATGACGCAGTCAGCCCTTCCCTCTTCAATCGGCTTGACCATCTCAGCGAGAAGAGAAGGGTCGTACTGGTTGTCCGCATGAACCATGACAACGATGTCAGCCCCGTCAACAGCTGCACGGCTGTAGCAAGTCTTCTGGTTTGCGCCATAGCCCCGGTTCTTCGGATGACGCAGAACATCAAAGCCTTCCGCAAGGGCCACATCAAAAGTGTTGTCAGAACCGTGGTCATCGACCACAAGCCCTCGGTCAGCCTTGTCAGCAGGAATTTCCTCTGCAACGAGCGGAAGAGTTTTAGCTGCGTTGTAGGCCGGAAGGACCACATGAACCTTCGTGCCGGTTCCTCGGTCGCTCATCAGCGGGTTTGGCGACTTTGTGGGCTCAACCCGATGGGCGAGGATTACGACCTCATCGCCAAGTGGAAGCGAAACCATTTTTCGCCCAAGGGGAGACTTGGCAATGGGACGAAGGACCGCAAATGGTCCCCCTCTGTCAGCAAGACCCGTTATCCAGTATGAGAATGCGAAGGTCCGGACAAGATCCCTGTTTTCGCTGATTACAAGGCCAGTCGCGCTGAGAAGCTCAGCCAAGGTGAGTCGCGGAAGAAGGAACGTATGTGCCGGAACAAGGCCCCACCATCGCGAGCCGGCAAGACGCGCGAGCTTGGCTGATGGATCGGGAGTGATGATGCACAAAACCCCGTTCGGAGCAAGGAGCCGCTTGCAGTGGTCAATCGCGCTGACTGGGTCAGTCAGGTGCTCAATCACGTCTGCGAGCACAACAACGTCGAATCCTTGGTCGTCATGAAAGTCCTCAAGACCCACCTCACGGACATCAAGCCCGAGAGAGTCGCGGGCATGAGCAGCATTGGCAGAGCTCAGCTCAAGCCCCATGGAGTCATAGCCCCGCTTCTTGGCCTGGTCAAGCAGCAATCCGTGGCCACAACCGACATCAAGCAGGCGCCCGGAAGGGTTGTACTGGCCGATCATGTCGAGCAGTCGATCAGCGGTCGCCCTGCGCCCAGCTTCCTCGTCAAGGTACGCCGTGTCGCTCATGTCCCGATACAGGTCGTGGAGGTCTCCCCCTGCCGGAAGGGACGGCTGAATGACGGTCCCGCAGTCGCGGCAGCGATAGAGGTCGGCGTAGACGCCCGACTCATGATTGGAGGGGGCCATTGCCGAAGCATCAGCAACGTTAATCGTTCCGGGATAGGCCAGATCGGCCGTGTTTCCGCAGATGCGGCAATCGATAGTCTTGTTGGTATCAGGGCTCATAGATTCGGAAGCCTAGCCATCTTGAGCAGCGGGCGCTGCGGCTGCACCCCTCACCCCCTCCGGATGCCTAAGATCCGTCTGAGTGAGCGCACCCACACTTGACATCTCAGTGATCATCCCCGCTTATTGCGAAGAGGTCGGGATTGCTCACACGATCACCAGCGTCCATGAGCAGTTGAGGGTGGAAGGCCTGACCTTCGAGATCATCGTTGTCGACAATGCATCCACAGACGCAACAGTCAGGAAGGTTCAAGAACTCAACCTTCCCGAAGTCAGGGTGCTCAGCAACGAAACCAACCGCGGCAAGGGCTGGTCGGTTCGCCGGGGCATGCTGGACTCAGCAGGCGTTCTGCGGCTGCACTGCGATGCCGACTGCGCCCCTTCTCTCTCAAGTCTCGACAGCATGAGAGACCTGATCACTGCAGGTGCCGACGTTGTCGTGGGATCAAGGCTGGGACCTGGTGCTGACATTGGACAGAAGCAGCCAGTGCTTCGTCGGGTCGCCGGCTCGTCCTTTCAAACTCTCTGTCGCGTAATTCTGCGCGAACCAACTCGGGACCGCTTTTGCGGCTTCAAGCTGTGGCGAGCCAGCGCAGCTGAAGATGTCTTCTCAAACCTCAGCCTAGAGGGCTGGACCTTTGACGCAGAGGCCCTCGCCCTTGCTCGGCGGCTCGGCTACGGAGTGGTTGAGACAGGAATCGTCTGGGCTGACCGTGAGGGTTCACGCCTATCAATGCTCAGGGTGCTGTTCCCTGTAACCAGAGAGCTGTTGGCTGCCAGAAAGAACGTTAAGCGAGTAGCTTCAGCGCGAGGCAAAGAAGGAGTGGATCGACTCGGCAAGCCAGTCGATCATGTCCCGGGTGAGTCCCGGATGACAGCCGACCCAGACTGATCCATCAGTCACCAAGTCCGACCCTTCAAGCGTCCCGCTGACACGATGCTCGAGTGGAAGGTAAGCGGGCTGCCTGGTCATATTGCCAGCCAGAAGGAGTCGAGAGTCGATCTTGCGCTCCTCAAGAAATATCTGCAGGTCCCGCCGCGTGGCCGAGTTGCCATCGCGGAGCGTGAACGGATATCCAAACCATGAGGGGTTGGCCCCATCAATGGTGCGGGGAAGAACAAGTGTGTCTTCCAGATCGCGCATGAGACCGTCCAGATAAGCGAAGTTCTCCCTTCGCGCTGCGTGAAAGCCCTCGACACGGTCCAGCTGGGCGAGGCCGAGTGCAGCCTGCATGTCTGTGACCTTGAAGTTGAACCCAAGGTGGCTGAACACGTACTTGTGGTCGTAGTCAACTGGCATCTCACCGTACTGCCCGTTGAACCGATGCCCACATGCGTTGTTAACCCCGGGGGGGCAGTAGCAGTCGCGTCCCCACTCCCGGAGCGAAGCAACTGCTCTGGTCCAGCCTGAGTCCTCCGTTCCGACAGCTCCGCCCTCACCCGTTGTCATGTGATGGGCCGGGTAGAAAGAGTAGGTCGACGCCTTGCCGAAAGTTCCCACCCTGCGTCCTCCCAACTCGCTCCCGAGCGCGTCACAGCAGTCCTCGATCAGATGCAGTCCCCGTTCTTCGCACAGAGACTCAACCGCCAGCGCATCAAAGGGGTTACCAAGGCAGTGTGCGGCGACAATCGCCTTGGTCTTTGGTCCAATCGCCGCCTCGATCATCTCCACGGTCGGGTTGAGGGTGTCGGCCTCAACGTCGACATAGACCGGAATGAGCCCCTGCTGGTAGATGGGGTTGACCGTGGTCGGAAAGCCCACCGCTGGTGTTATGACCTCATCACCTGGCTTGAGCGGTGATTCGATCAGATGACTCCTCAGAGCACTGATCGCCAGAAGATTGGCCTGGGACCCTGAGCCGACGATCGCATTGGCTGGACGACCGGTTGCCTTCGGGAGGCCGGCGCGAAAGCGCTCGGCCCATTGCCCCTCTGTCAGCCATGCATCGAGAACAGCACTGACTGCGTTCTCCAACTCGGGGGGGCCAATTACCTTCTCTCCGACGCTGACAGTCGTCTGGCCTGCAACAAATTGCCGTTCTGCGAAGCGAGCTTCCGCGTAGCTGCGGGTCGCCTCAAGTGCGGCAGCCCGCAGCTGTTGAAGTTCAGGTGTTTCTTCTTGTGGTGACATAACTTGGATTCGGATCCTACGCAGAGGTGGACCAACGCGCGCACACTGCGATCAGGATCACGCGATCGGACTGCGCCACAGCCCGCGCCGTCGCTCGGCATGCCGAAGCCGTGGCGCTACCGGAGCCTCATCCAGACGTGTGAGCTCCGCAGCGAGACCATCTGCAAATGATTGCGTTGAAAAACGTTCTGCGCTGCGACGACAGGCGACAGGGTCATAGGACTGGGGATCGAACTTCTGGAGCGCCGCAGTCAGCGTCTCCTCATCTGCTGAACCGAAGAACTCTCCGCTCTGTCCTTCAACGACTGTCTCAAGCGCACCACCGGCGGCGAGTGCCAGTACTGGACGCCCAGCCGCTTGGGCCTCCACCGACGCTATTCCGAACTCCTCGGTTGCGCACTGGACCAGCGCTGCAGCTCCCGAAAGACGCAGGGCAACTTCCTCGTCGCTTATGCGGCCGGTGAACTCGACCGTGGGCCCGGCAATTGACTGCAAACGTCCGAGGTCTGGCCCGTCACCAATCACAGTGACTGGGAGTCCAAGCCTCGAACACGCTGAAACCGTCACATCAATGCGTTTGTGGGGCATGAGCTCTGAGAGCACAACCAGCCGTTCACCTGGCGTCCCAATCGAGAACCGGCCCACATCAACGGGAGGGTGAAGCACCGAGGACGCGCGACCAAATGACCTCGCAATCCGTTCCCTTGTGATCTCCCCGTTGGCTATGTACAAGTCAACCTCTGATGAGACTGCTTTGTCCCAAGCCCTCCAGCGACCCAGGACCTCTTCGAGCAGCTTCGCTACCGGGTACGGGCGGTCTTCCACGGCCTCATTACGCTGATCCCACGCATACCTGAACGGGTTGTGGCAATAACAAATGTGCCGCTGGCCGGGTCTTGCCACAACTCCATGTGACCAAGCCGACGAGGAAGTCAGAATCAGGTCGTGTTCCGAGAGATCAAGTGACTCCACCGCACGTGGATAGAACGGGAGAAGTCTCCGAAACGACTCTGCGGTCGGCCTAAGCCTCTGGAGACCGGAGGTGACCACCCCCCTCTCTTCAAAGCGAAAATCCGAGCCTTCAGCGTTGTATATCGGGCTGTAGATCGTGGCCTCGGGGAAGATGTCACAGAGCTCAAGAAAGACGCGCTCGCCGCCCCGCAGATCAACGATGAAATCGTGGACCAGCGCAACACTTCGATAATTTCGCAGCGGACTGCTGTGGCCCATCAGTATCTCCAAGGATTTCGGTCAGCTGATTCCTAAAGCTACCCGCTGAGTTGGCGGCCCCGTTTGCAAAAACTGGGCAAAGAACTGCACCTTCCTCGCTCGGGCAATGCAATACTGACCGGATGCGGAAACTTGTGGTCATCCTGTCAGCGAGTACATTCCTTCTTCTCGCCGGGGGCGTGGCTGCCAATGAGGCATCCGCAGCGAAGCGCGCTGTGCCACAAGGCTTCCTTGGCGTTGACCTCGATCCCGGCGAAGCTGACCTTGCTGGCGTCGACATGAACGCACAGCTCGACGCTGCGGCTGCGGCTGGCGTTGAGTCAATTCGGTTCCCTCTCTACTGGTTCAGGATCCAGCCCTTCTCCTCAGCTTCAAATGTTCCAAGCGGACAGACCGGCAATTTCACAGCAGACCCCACCGACCCCACCGGAGCTCCATACGACTGGACAAACCTTGACGCATGGGTTGGTGCGGCAGCCAGCCGCGGCATCCGCCTCTTCCCGAGCGTGATGGGGGCCCCGGACTGGGCGGCAGACCCCAACTTCCCGGTCTATAAGAGTTGGGCCCAGAACCGGACCCTTCACATGGGAGTCCCGGAAAACTTGGATCAGTTCGGTGCTTTTGTCGCAACCCTCGCCGGCCGCTATGGGAGCCAGGGCACTTATTGGGCGGCCCACCCATCAATCACAAAGGTTCCTGTGGCTCAGTGGCAAATCTGGAACGAACCGAACTTCGACTACTACTGGCCTCAACATGATTCCGAATGCGTCTCCAGCACCAAGATGACAGCGACACCCTCTCCCTGCCCTTCAGTCACGATCACAGGACTCGACAGGAAGCCGCTGGCAGTCAACCTGCCCACTATTACGGCACCGCTCAAGGCCACTCTTGACGCGAACCCGAAGCTCTGGACGGCCGTCGACACTGCACTTCTGAAGAAGAAACTCAAGCGCCCTCACTGGGCCCCCTCGTTCGTAAAGATGCTGAAGGTAGTCAAGCCCAAGGTCAAGCAGATTGATCCGAGTGCAAAAATCGTCCTGGCGAGCCTGACCAACATGGGCTGGCTCGATCTGACCGCGATCTACTCAGTGGGCGGCAAGGGTTCATTCGACACGATCGGCGTGAACATGTTCGTGTTAGTTGCTAACACCGCCAAGCTCGTCAAGTTCTATAGGGACGCACTCAAAAAGGCCGGGGACAGCTCAATCCCTCTGGTGATCACAGAGTTCGCTTGGGCTTCAGGATTCGGCAAGCTCCCAGCCGACCACAAGATGAAGACAATTATCACCACACCCGCAAATCAGGCCAAGAACCTTGGGCTCCAGCTTGATCAGCTGGTCAAGCTCACTTCCTCCTCAAAGGTGACGGGCGCGTTCTGGTACAGGTGGGCGAGTCCTAACGCCAGTGCAACAGATGTATGGGACTGGACCGGTCTCAACCAGGTTCGCCTCGGGACTGTCACCAATACGGCCACACTGGACACATTCCGCGGCCGCGCGATGAAGATCGAGGCCTGTAAAACGAAGGTCCTCGCTTCGTCCTGCAAGACCAAGTAAAAGGTCCCCGAAGGTTGGTTATTGGCCGCAACTTTAGACCTGTGCGGGTGTAATTTGAAGTAACGATGAGCTTCCGCAAGACGGGACATACCCTCGCAGCAGCAGCCGCCATCCTCGCAGTTGGACTCTGGACGGGCGCATCCAATGCAACGGCCGCAGGACGCTCGGTTCCACAGGGCTTCTTCGGGGTCGACATGGATCCATGGGCTTTGAACAAGCAAGGTATTGATGCGAATGCAGAGCTTGCGACAGCTGCCACCCAGGGGGTGGAGTCTGTGCGAGTTCCCCTCTACTGGTTCTCGGTTCAGCCCTACTCAAGCTGGGACGCTGTCCCAGCCATCCAGAGGCCTAACCTCACCCCGGATCCCGACGGTGGAGCCCCCTACAACTGGACAAGCCTCGACAGATTTATGTCCGGAGCGGCAACATCCGGAATCAAAGTCCTTCCGACTCTGATGGGAGCGCCTTCATGGGCGGCCGACAAAAGGTACGCCCGGTTGATTCCACTTCCGGCCAGTCCATCCAGGTTTGGACAGTTCGCGGCTGCCCTGGCGTCCCGTTATGGCAAGCAGGGAAGCTTCTGGCAGACAAACCCCGGCCTCGTGCCTGATCCAATCTCGACTTGGCAGATCTGGAACGAACCAGACCTTGACCGCTACTGGCCACAACACGCTGGGGAGACACAGAGCGTCACGGTCGGCGGCAAGGTCAAGCGACTCAAGGGCCTTGGGTTTGCACCCACCTATGTCCAACTGCTTCGTGCAGCCCACAGCTCAATTCGCACAGCAGACCCCAGCGCAAGCGTCATGGCAGCAAGCCTCACCAACCGTGCGTGGGTCTCACTGAAGCTGATCTACCAAAGCGGTGGACGCGGGAACTTCGAGGAAGTCGGGGCAAATGTGTTCACGCAGACTCCCTCAAGCCTGGTCACAGCCATCAAGCAGATCCGATCCACAATGAGCTCCTACGGTGACTCGCGCCTTCCCTACACCGTTGCGGAATACTCATGGTCCTCAGGAAGCGGGTCCATCTCACTCACCCAGCACATGGGCTGGCTTGTGACGACGGCTCCCACTCAGGCAAAGAACGCTGGGCTCGCGATGGCCCAGTTCATGGCGAACAGGTCGGCTCTTAAGATCAAGAACGCCTTCTGGTACACGTGGGCCAGCCCGGACACAGGCTCTGACACGGTCTGGAACTACGCGGGTATGCGTCGGACAAACGGAGTCAGCATCAGCAGTAAGCCTGTACTCGCCGCCTTTGCCTCACGAGCACTTGCTGCCGAAGGATGCAAAGCAAAGATCATCGCTACTGCCTGCGCGGGATAGAACTCATCTACCCGCCTGTTTCAGGACCTGACGGCTGAACTGACCACAGCGTCAACTCCGCGAGCAGTCTTCTCCCATGTGAGCCCTTGGACTCGCTCAAGGCCCTTCGAGATGAGCTCCTGTCTGAAAGGCTCATCAGTGGCGGCACTCAAGACATTGGCCACCAACGAGTTGATGTCATCTGGGTCAACCAATATCGCGGCACCCCCGGCTGCCTCTGGAAGCGCGGAGCGGTCCGAACATACAACGGGGACGCCGCAGGCCATGGCTTCACATATCGGGAGCCCGAATCCTTCATAGACAGATGGGAGAACAAAGGCACTTGCTCCCGAATAGAGGGCCTTCAGATCTCGAGCCGGAACCGGACCAAGTTGCTTAACCCCGCTGGGGTCCGCGCCAGCCGAAAGCTGAGGCCGTCCACCCCCAACAGCCACCATCGAAATCCCAACTTGAGCCAGCCCAGCAGCCACAGGTTTGAGCGCTTGCAAGTTCTTCCTCTTTACCTTGCTTGCCACGGTCAGAACGTAAGGACCGGTGATCCCATGCTGCAATGCCAAGTCTGGTTGGACATCTTGATCCGATGAGCCTTCTCCAATGAACAGCTCATCGGGTACGCCCGGTTCTACTACGTGTACACGCTCTGGATCCGCGTTCAGGAGGTCAATCAACTCGAGGCGGCTGAACTCACTCGGGGTTATCACGGCGAGAGCGTTCCTGACAAGCCTTGGAAGCAGGAACCTCTGCCACGCGGTGTAGGCAGATGAGAAATCTCCGGGATATCTCAATGGGGCCGCATCGTGGATCACCACCACCGTTCGCTTTGATGCGACCGGAGCCAGATTTGCCGGGCAGAGGATCGCCGAAGCACCTATGCGACTCGCCCGGAGTGGAAGAACGCATTGCTCCCATGGCTGTCCCAGCCGATGTGCAAACACCGGGTGCGGCTCGGCGACGGCATATCCCGAAGGCCTTAGGCCGGGCAACCTGACCGCCAGTTCACGAGCCCAGCGCTCAACCCCTCCGGTCTCTTCCCGGATTGCCGCACGTGCGTCAATAAGTGTTAATCCCTCCACCGCTGTCGAGGCTAACGGTAGCCTCGGGGAAGAGGAACAGTGGC
>JBAXHG010000006.1:0-23998 GCA_037139015.1 Actinomycetes bacterium
GGGGGCGAGGTGCGGTGGTATGCGGGAACCGGATCGAAGCGCGGCCCGGGGAACAAAAGGGGACTCATCGGATGGCCAAAGGAGGACAGCACCGAAGCCGACCTGCGCAAGCTGTCACTTTGGAGCCAATGGCCTTTGTGCCCTCCCGGATCCCTCTCCATGCGCCACATTCCGCCCGCTTTCAGTTGATGGGCTGAAAGCGCCAAGTCAGATGCGCTTTCACTTCCGCGAGGAGCGTCGCATTCAGACTGTTTGGGCCTTTCCGACTGCTCAAGAGCAGGCGGAAATTCACGCAGCAGTCTGAGTCTCCGCATTGTCGGGGGCAAGGTTGCGCTTGCCAATCCAGTTCGCTCCAGGCACATCAGTCAGCCCGTGGACGATGATCGAAACGATCACGCAGAGCGCGGCGATGTCAAATATTTCCTGACTGCCAGAAACACGACCTAGCACGAGCAGGGAGAAGCTCATGGTCGCGACTCCCTTGGGTCCAAACCAGGCCATGAACGCCTTGGTGCTCTTCGGGAGCCCCGTGCCGGCCAAGGAGACGCCAACGCCGATTGGCCTGGCGATCAGGAAGGTCGTCACAACGATCAGCCATGGGGCCCAGCCCCAGCTGAAGATTGAGTCGAGTGAGATCACGGCCCCGAACACAACAAAGACGCCAAGCTTCACGATCTCCACGATGTCATCGGCTCGCTCACAGAAGGCCTCCGAGATGTCTTTGCGCATCAGGCCAAGTGCTATGGCACCAACGAAGACGGCGATCAGACCGTTGGCATGGATTGCAAGCACTGCGAAGCCGTAGGTGAGGAGCGCCGCGCCAAGGGCATACAGCGAGACCAGATGGCGCTCGAGGTGCCCTACGCCGGAGGGCATGGCACGAGAAGCGATGAATGCAAGAACGAGGCCCACGAGAATTCCACCGCCGACATCGCGCAGCAGGAATGTCCAGAGAACGAAGTGGCTTGAATGTTCGAGCACGGCCACAAGGGCCAGCACGGCTGGAAGAGCAAGGCCGTCATTTAGACCCGACTCAAGGTTGAGTGAGTTCCGGATCACAGCGGGAACCCTCGGGTTCGTGACCACGGAGGATGAGAGCACTGGGTCAGTCGGTGAGAGCAGCGCGCCGAGGAGGAATGACCATGTCCAGCCGATTCCAATTACCCAATGGGCCATCAGCGCAATCAGGATCGCCGTGATCGGCATTGCCAAAACAAGCTTTCTCGCTGGCAGCGCCCAGCTTGACTTCAGAAGGCCGCCGTCAACCTCAAGCCCGTCCCTGAAGAGGATGACCACGAGCGCGATCACCGTCAGGTCCCCGACAAACGGAGACTGCGGGCTGAAGTGGAGCCAACCAAAGCCGCTGTTGCCCACAACCAACCCGGTGATCACATAGAGCGCGACCATGCTGAGGAATCCTCTGCGGGTCAGCTCGGCGAGCAGCGCGCCGGCCATCAGAAGAAGTCCGAGGATAAGAAGGGCCCAGTTGAAAGTTGATCCGGATCCTGTGGCAATTGGCACGAGCTGGCTCATCAGGGTTACAGTCTCACACTAGAACCCCATCTCAGGTTCAATGAAGGCCTGAGTGCCACGCCCAAGCTGAAGAAAACAGAGCGTATAAGAATGAAAGTCACGGTCATCGGACGTTCCCCCGCCTGGCAGGATGCTGATGGCGCTTGCAGCGGCTACCTCGTGGAAACGGACACAACCAGAGTTCTTGTTGATTGCGGGAACGGTGTGTTCGGCAAGCTGCGAGGTCGCATTGACCACAGGGAGCTTGACGCGGTCGTAATCAGCCATCCGCATGGTGATCACATCCTTGACCTCATCCCATTCGCCTACGCGCTGCTCTACGGGCCCCAGAAACCGGGTGACCGGATCCGGCTTCACCTGCCGCCAGGAGGCGCGGGCGTTCTGCAGACCATCTGTGGAGCCTTCGACAGCCCAGCGCTTATGGATAACGCTTTTGATGTTGATCACTACGACCCTGAGAGTGGAGTCCAAGTCGGGGACATCAACTTCACGATGACTGAAGTTCCACACTTCATTCCCGCCTATGCCATGGCAATCAGTTCTGAAGGCTCTGGACGGTTTGTTTATGGAGCCGACTGCGGCATGTCTGACTCACTTGTTGACCTCGCCAAGGGCGCGGAAATCCTGATGGTCGAGGCAACCCTTCCCGTTAATCACGAAGGTCCCGACGGTGTCGAGTCAGGTCATCTGACCCCGGTGCAGGCCGGCTTGATGGCAAGAGACGCCGGAGCGGGACGGCTGGTCCTGACTCACGCCAGCGACTGCCTTGACCTTGAGGGGTCGCGGCTCGCAGCAGCGGAAGTGTTTGGCGGGGCGGTAGATGTTGCCCGTGAAGGCCTCAGCTGGGATTTGTGACCCCTTCTCCTCGCGTCCCCTAGCTCGGGATAAGGTGAATGGAATGAGCACCAGACGAGATCCGTTCTCCAACTTCGAACGGATGCGCAAGGAAATGGATGAACTGTTTGGCGACATGCTTGAACGGTCCGGTCTCTCACGCCCGAGGGCTGCTTTCAGCCCTCCGGTTGATGTGTTCTACGAGGAGGGCCCACCGGCGCGTGCAGTCGTCGTCGCAGAGATCGCAGGGATTGACCCGGATGCGGTTGAGATTGAAATCCAGGGCCGCGAGCTTGTCCTCACAGGGCACCGCCCTTCAAGTGATGCCTCGGGCCGGCTCTACCAGCAGCTTGAGATACCAACGGGCAACTTTCAGCGCGCAGTGCACCTGGGAGCAGAGGTTGTCGCCGAGGAGGCAAGGGCCATTTACCAAGACGGGATGCTTCGGATCGAACTCCCACTCGCACCGGGAGCCTCAACGAAGAGGACCGTGCCGATTGAGATCAGGGAGGAGGGAACGTGAGCTTCATCATCACGGACCACATGGAGGACTTGCCAGAGGCACTGCCTGTCCTTCCACTCCGCGACACCGTTCCTTTCCCGGATACCTTGACGCCACTAGCTGTCGGCCAGGAGCGCTCAATAAAGCTTGTTGAGGATGTGCTCGCCGGAAACCGTTTGATTGTCATGGTCGCCGCCAAGGACCCAGAGGTCGAGACGCCAGGCGCAGATCAGATTCACAAGGTTGGCGTGGTCGGCCACATCGCCCGGATGATGAAGATCCCAGACGGGTCGCTTCGGCTTCTCGTGCAAGGAGGTCAGCGGGTTCAACTTGGCAAGTTCACGGCAAGCGAGCCCTATTTGATCGCCAAGGTCAAGGAGGCCCCCGACGTTGGTGGCAAAGAGACGGCTGAACTGGCAGCACTTGTCCGCGCTGTCCAAGGCACCTTCTCTCAGATAGTTGAGGAGGTCCCCGACCTTCCAGAGGAACTTCAGATCGCGGTCGCGAACGTTGACGACCCAAGTGCGCTTGCCAACCTGATCGGCAGCGCACTGAGGATCAAAACGGTGGAGAAGCAGGAATTGCTTGAAGAGCGCAATGTTGTTGTGCGCTTGAGACGGCTCTCGGAGCTGCTTGCTCAGGAGCTTGAGGTGGCTGCCCTCGGATCGAAGATCCAGTCGCAGGTTCGTGGTGAAATAGACCGGAGTCAGCGCGAGTTTTATCTGCGTGAGCAGCTGAAGGCAATCCGCGCAGAACTCGGGGATGTGGACGATGCAGCGGCAGAGGCAGACGAGCTTCGCGAACGCCTTGATGCGCTCCCACTTCCAGACGAGGTTCGTGAGGCAACGAACAGGGAAATAGGACGCCTTGAGCGCGTCGGCCCAGGTTCACCGGAACAGAATGTGATCCGGACCTACCTTGAGTGGATTGAGAGCCTGCCATGGGGCAAGAGGACCAAGGACAACCTTGACCTTGTCCACGCGCGAAAAGTATTGGACATCGACCATGCGGGAATAGATCAGGTCAAGGAACGGATTCTTGAATACTTGGCAGTCCGAAGGTTGAACCCTGCCGCCAAGGGGACAATCCTCTGCTTCGTTGGTCCCCCAGGCGTGGGCAAAACTTCACTCGGCCGGTCAATCGCAGGTGCGCTTGGGCGCGAGTTCCAGCGCATCAGCCTTGGTGGCGTCAGCGACGAGTCGGAGATCCGTGGGCATCGCCGAACCTACGTTGGGGCGATGCCTGGCACTGTCATTCGGGCAATCCGTGACGCCGGTTCAATGAATCCGCTGCTGCTGATTGACGAGATGGACAAGATGGGCAATGACTTCCGCGGCGACCCGGCCTCAGCGATGCTTGAGGTACTTGACCCGGAGCAGAACTCAACCTTCCGTGACCACTACCTTGACTTGGCGTTTGACCTTTCTGAGGTCATCTTTGTCTGCACGGCCAACACGCTCCACACCGTTCCTGGCCCGCTTCGCGACCGCATGGAAGTCATACAGCTCGCCGGGTACACGGAGGAGGAGAAGTTGGAGATCGCTTCCCAGTACCTCGTCCCGCGTCAGGTCGAACGCAACGGACTGAAGAAGGCCCAGATCGCATTTTCAAAGGCAGCCTTGCGTGAGGTGATCTCAGGACACACGCGTGAAGCGGGCGTGCGCAACCTTGAGCGTGAGATTGGCGCTGTATGTCGCAAGGTTGCCCGCCTTGTTGCTGAGCGCAAGGTGCGCAAAAGGTTCGCAGTCACGCCTGAGAAGGTCACGGAACTGCTGGGGGCCGCTCACTTCCAAGGAGACAAGGTCCGCCGTGGAGCGGGCCCTGGAGTGGCTACTGGGCTTGCCTGGACTCCGGTTGGTGGCGATGTGCTCACGATCGAAGCGATCGCGATGCCAGGCAAAGGTCAGCTGAAAGTCACGGGCCAGCTTGGTGAAGTGATGCAGGAGTCCGTCCAAGCGGCGATCTCCTGGGTGAAGACGAACATCACGGCACTGGATGAGCGAGCGCCTGAGGACTGGTTCTCAACTCATGACATCCACCTCCACGTTCCCGCCGGGGCCATCCCCAAGGACGGGCCAAGCGCAGGAATCACGATTGCCTCGGCGATCGCCTCACTGGTGACGAGTCGCAAGGTGCGGGACGACACGGCCATGACGGGGGAGATCACCCTCACCGGCCTGGTTCTGCCAATCGGAGGTCTCAAGGAGAAGGCCCTTGCCGCCCAGCGGGCCGGGATCACAAGGGTTATCGCGCCGAAGCTCAATGAGCGCGACCTTGACGACTTTCCAGCGCAGCTCAAATCCAAGGTTGAGTTCATCTTTGTTGAGCATGTGGAAGAGGTTCTCGCCCTCGCACTTTCCGCTCGCCGATCTCCAAACACTCGACCGGGCAGAATGAACGCGGCCGGGTATGCTCGAAAGGCAGGGGTCAGCAAGACCCCCGCTCGTGCCAAGACAACGACAAAGGGGAAGCGATGACCAACGAAACCGATAAGAACTCAGGTGGATTCCTTCGCTGGGTAATGCTTGGAGTGATCCTCGCCGTCCTTGCAGTGACCTTGAGCGAGGGACTCCGCGACCGAGTGCTTGACGCCATGTTCGGAGCAGAGGAAGAGTTTGAGTACGAACCAGCCGCAGAGTCAGCCAGTTATGGCAGCAGCGGGAACGGCACAGGCACGGCTGCGAAGGCGCAAGCCTCCTGAGCGATTGGAGCTGACGGCCTAGCCGTCAGCTTTGGTCCAGTCCAAGTGGTAGCGATCGATCCCGGCTGGGGCTGGACCGCGTGGCCCCTCGACGATCTCGTACACAGTTGCGCAGCCGAACTGATGGACTGACTTGGTGATAGGAGCTAGCTGCGCCCTGAGCGATTCGTGCGGCCTGAAGCGATCCAGATACGTGTGGTAACAGTCCTGAAGCACGAACGAGGCTCCAGTCCAGCGCACTACAGCGGCCGGACTCAGCCCATTTGCCTCAGCCGGGAGCGCTCCGACAAGAACCTGCTCATTGAAGTAGGAGCGACCTTGGAAGCGCGGAGTCCAAGTCTCATGCCCAACCCAAGTATTTCGATCGCTCCGCCAGGGAACCATGGAGCCCTGGAGCGAGCTGGCGTAGACGCCGCCTTTTCGTGGCGAGGCCGCTATGAAGTCGAGCGCCCGCTCGTTGTCAGCGGCGATGAAATAACCGCCGCGACCTTCCAGCTGCATCTCGTTGACCTGCGCCTTCACTTGGTCAATTGCACCAGGAACGAAGAGCAGTCCGATGAGCACTATGGCGATCCCACTTGAGAGGATGGGGCTCGTCTTCCTGCCAATGCTCATCAGCCACGGGCCGACCCCAATGACGGTCAGAGTTGCCAGCGGCACCGTGATTCCCTTGAGCGCATGGGTTGCCGTGTTTCCAATCTGCGTCGACTGGATCACGATGAGCTGGACGATTGCGATTACGGGCCAGATCCGAATTGCAATGTCTCTAAACCCTTTCGGCTTGAATCTCAGGGCGGTAGCCGCGCCCAAGAGGAGCGGGCCGAGAATCGCAAATGCGGTCCACCAACTTGCTCCCGAAACGTAGTTGTTGGCCTGAATCCCGTTGATTCGCCATGCCTCGTCGTACTTCCCGAGGATTGCGTAGTAGACAAGGGGAAGGATGCCAAACACCGCAGTGCTTCCAAGCAGCGTAAGACGGCCGCGGAGGCCAGCGTCTGAGTCGCGACCAAGGATCCAGCGCCCAAGGATCTCTCCGCCGATCACCACGGCAAGTAGCGTCGCTCCTTGCCATGGCTGAAGCCATGAACAGAGCAAGGCCATGGCAGCCAAGGCGACGGAGAATCGTTTCCCCGAGTTCCGGACCCTGTCGTAAACAAGCAGTCCACCGCAAAGCAATGCGACGGCAACCCCAGTCAAGGAGAAGCCCCACGACCAATACACCGGCCATGCGTCGAAACCAGCGTATGTGACTGCATTGAGGTTTCGGCTTGGGACTCGGCCCTGCAGCAGATCGTGAATGGGAATTTTGTACAGCAAGGCCAGGGCTACAGCTGCAACCTTGCCCCACCCGCTCGGGATGAAGTCCCCGACATACTTCACGACGGCCCAGCAGACGAGAATGATTCCCACTGGGACCCAGAAGGCATATGAGAGCGGGATTGAAAGCCCCAGAAGGTGCAGTCCAGAGGAGATGATCAGGCCCGGATTCAGATAGTCGCGAATCGGTGGCTCAGTCCAGAAGAGATTCCCCGAGAGGACATGGTCTGAGCCCTCGCGGATCCAAGCGAGGTACTGCATCGAGTCGAACACGTAGCCCAGCGCGCCGCTCCAGTGGGCGCCGTTGGCAATCACATTCCAGAGCACCACTCCGACAACGGTCAGAGACAGTCCTGCGAAGATCGCCAATGCGAAGCCAAGGCCGGCTCGCAGGCTTCGAGGCGATTTCAAGGCCGTGTGGTCTGTCGCCTCAGCGTCATTCATGACGCGAATAATGGCTGTCAGGCAGGCGTGACGTCGGGCTTGGGTGAAACCCAAGGTGCCCGGAGTCGATTCTCAAGCTCGTCGGCAAGGCTCTCAATGGGCAAACGGACCTGCTCAAGGGAGTCCCGCTCACGCACTGTGACGGTTCCATCCTCGATTGTTTGGTGGTCAACTGTGACGGCGAAGGGAGTCCCAATTTCATCCTGGCGGCGGTAGCGCTTGCCGATTGACCCACCCTCGTCGTACTCAGTATTCATCCGCAAGCGAAGCGCTGCGTGGATCTCCTTCGCTTTCTCCGGATGGCCGTCCTTGCGCATCAGGGGAAGCACGGCAACCTTCACCGGAGCCAGTCTCGGATGCAAGCGCAGCACCGTGCGGATCTCACCCTCAACCTCTTCCTCGTCATACGCGTCGCAGAGGAAAGCAAGCATTGCTCGGTCTGCCCCGGCGGCCGGTTCGATCACATGGGGCACGTACTTCTCACCCTTCTGCGGGTCGCTCCACTCGAGCTTCTCTCCGGAAGCAGCAGCGTGGGCCAGAAGGTCAAAATCTCCACGGTTTGCGACTCCCTCAAGCTCGGACCATCCGATTGGGAAGTGGTACTCAATGTCGCTTGTGGCTGACGAGTAATGCGAAAGCTCAGTTTCCTCATGTGCCCGAAGACGAAGGTGTGCCGGCCGGATGCCAAGTTCCAAATACCAGTTCATGCGCTGCTCGCACCAGTGCTCAAACCACTTGTCGGCCTCGTCTGGTGGGACAAAGAACTCCATTTCCATCTGCTCGAACTCTCGGGTGCGGAAGATGAAGTTGCCGGGGGTGATCTCATTACGGAAACTTTTGCCGGTCTGGGCGATGCCGAACGGTGGACGCTTGCGGGCGAACTGCAGAACGTTCTTGAAGTTGACAAATATTCCCTGGGCAGTTTCTGGCCGCAGGTAAACGGTGGCGCCTTCTTCCTTCACAGCGCCCATGGTCGTCTGGAACATCAGGTTGAAATCCCGAGCCTCGGTCAGGTCACACTCGCTGCCCTCACCGGCCGTCTTGGAAGGCTTCTTGCCACAAGGGAGCTGGTCAATGTGGTCGGCGCGGAAGCGCATCTTGCAAGTTCGGCAGTCGACCATTGGGTCGGTGAAGCCGGCAAGGTGGCCGGAGGCCTCCCAGACACGAGGGTTCTGAATGATCGCCGAGTCGAGCGCGACAACATCGTCGCGCTCCCGGAGCATCGACTGCCACCAGGCATCACGCACGTTTGTCTTCAACAGGACCCCGTAATGGCCGTAGTCGTATGTCGAGCCGATCCCGCCGTAAATCTCGGAGGCAGGGAAGACAAACCCTCTCCGCTTGGCGAGTGCGACGATCTTGTCCATGGTTACCGAGTCGGTGGTCATGTTCAGAACAGTAACGGCGCGATTGGATTAGCGCTGACGGGCAGGCTTTCGGGCGACCAGACCGGGGCAGCGTCTCCGCGGGCCATCAGTGTTGTGTCGTCAGAGGCAGCTTGCCAAGCGCCCTGTCACAATGGAGTGGGGAGATGACCGGGATTCACACACAAGAGTTGTCGCAGTCGGATGCTGGCAGCCCGACTTCACGGCGGGGCACGGAGACCCGCGGAGGTAGCGACTCAAGGCCATCGCCAGTTGAGTTTGCGGTTATGGCCTTTGCGCTTGGGGCTGGCATGGTGGCCCTGATCGGCACCTGGTGGCGGGTCGCAACAGAGAATCTTGTCTGGTCTGGATCCGTCGGTGGTTTGCTTGATGACTCAATGCAGTACCTGACATGGATTGGTGAATCTTCAAGTCATTTCGGGGCAGGGAACCTCTTCAGACTTGAGCCACCGACCCGGGTGTTCGTACACCCAGGCATCTTGTTCTCAGCCTTCCTTCACAAGCTGGGTGTCTCGATCCCGATGAGCTATGCGATCTTGATTCCTGTCGCCGGAATCGCGCTCTGCGCTGGCGCCTTCATGCTGATCTCAAGTGTGATGAAGCGTGGATGGGGGCGGGTTGTGGCGCTCGCAATCGCACTCTTTTGTACGGCTCCACTCTCGCTTTTTGAATTGGTTCCCGGTCTTGATCAAGCCATGGTCAGGCTGGTTGCCGGCGATCTGCGGACGCTTCTGCCGCTCTGGGGCTACCCGTATTCGACATTCGCCGTTGCTCTCGCGTGCTTCTCGTTTGTCTGGTTTGGTAAGTCTCGGGCGAAGGGGGCGACATTCTCTGCTGCGCTCTGTTTTGGCGTGTTTATGACGGCATGGCTTCAGCCCTGGCAGGGCTCAACCTTGATGATCTCCATCGTTGCCTGTGAGGCCTTACTGGCCTTCACACGCTTGTCAAAGATCGCGCCAGAGCGGAGTGGGGAGTGGAAGCTTGCGGCAACCGCGGTGCTCGCCGGACTTCCACCACTGATCTATTACTGGGTGCTCGGGCACCACGATCAATCTTGGATTGCAAGTGAACGCAACCTGGATCTCGTCTCAGGAAGCACGCAGCTTGAACTGATTCCGCTGATTGTTGCTCCTCTGGCAATTCCAGCTTTGCTGATCGCATTCGTACCAGTCAAGACCACTCAGGATCTGGTTGTTCGGGTTTGGCCCGTCGTTGGAATCGGCCAAGCGTTTTTGCTCTCCGTGACCGGCCTGGCGAATTCACCAAGCCACGCCCTGCGAGGTGTCGCGATTCCACTGGCAGTACTTGCAGTCTGCGGCGTCGGGAATCTGATGCGCTCCAGTCAAAGGTCGGGTCGCGCGGCCGTAGCTGTCCTTGGGATCATCGTTATTGCGGGAATCGGCACTTACGGAGAGGTAAGGACTCAGATTGATGCTGTCTGGGGGACTGGACTCAACTCGGTTGTGGCGCACCCGTACATCTCGAATGATGATCAGCATGTACTTGATTGGCTGGCTGCGAGTCAGATCAAGGGAGGGGCTCTCGGAGACATTGGAAAGGTCTCGACCATGATCCCGCTGCACACTGGAAGACAGGTGTGGATGGGTCACGGAAGCTGGAGTCCGAACACGGTCGACAGACGGGAGGCTGTGAGCGCGATTCTACTGGGAGCACCCTGCTGTCAGAAAGCGCTGCTGGGAATGTCCAACGGTCAATTTGTGCAGGCGACTGGTGCCAGGTTTGTGGTCGTCAGTTGCGGATTTCCGACAGACAGGGTTATCGCCGAGTTGATGCCCGTCACCCAGGAGATCCACAGATTCGGTTGCAACACGGTGATCGTGATCCGCCCGGGCAAGAGCACAGCTGACCGCTTGCGGGTCGCTCGCTCGTTCTGACCTGAGCCTGCCTGCTTGGTCAGGATCGGCCGTACAGTGCACCATCGCGCTGCAGGCGCGCAGTCCCGATGGCAAGCGTGGAAAGCGCTCCCCGGCCGTCCGCTGCCTGCTTGCCGTTTGCCATGCGTGCGTAGTGCTGGTTGTGCCAAGAGGAACCCATGAACGCATCGGCGAACTTCACCCTTGAGCGAGGCTCCGCGTCCCGAGCGCGGAGTGACTCACCTGCCAAAACCCGCTTTGGAAGGTCCGGCATCAGGGTCAGCGGCCGAGCAAGGCCAACCATGTCCGTTGCGCCCGAGGCGACAGCTGCGGTCATGGCCTCGGAGGACCTGAAGCCACCACTGACCATCAGCGGAAGCTTTGTCTGGCCGCGGAGCTTCTCTGCGAACTCGAGGAAGTACGCCTCGCGGGCGATAGTGCTCTGACGCTTTGGAAGCTCGGTCAACATGGCCGGGTCCTCATATGTCCCGCCCGATACTTCAAGAAGGTCCAAGCCGGCGGCCTCAAGCAACTTGGCAGTTGCGATTGAGTCCTCATTGTCAAACCCGCCCCTCTGGAAGTCAGCGGAGTTCAGCTTGGCGGCAATTATCTTCTCCGGTCCGATTTCCTCACGGACTGCCTTGAGGACCTCAAGCAGGAACCGGGCCCTGTTCTCAAAGTTTCCACCCCACTTGTCAGTCCGCTGGTTGGCGATGGGCGAAAGGAATTGGCTGATCAGGTATCCGTGGGCGGCATGAAGTTCAACCCCGTCAAAGCCACCATCAACGGCGATCCTCGCCGCTTGGGCAAAGCGGAGGATGAGGTTCTGGATTTCACCGTCGCTCAGTTCCCGTGGCATGCCGAAGAGCAAGGCTGGCGCTCCCAACTTCACAGCTGAGGGGGCAACAGGTCTTCCACGACCACGTTGCTGCTGGCGGCCCGGGTGGCTGATCTGGACGATCGCAAGGTTGCCAGCTGCCTTGGCCGCTGCGGAGTAGGCCTTGACTGCCTCAGGGTCAGTCTTTGCGTCGAAGACAGGGTTGCGCGGAGCCTCGAACTTACGGCGCTCAACCATCACATTGCCGGTGATGATCAACCCACAGCCTCCCTCGGACCAGATGCGGTAGAGCGCCTGAAGCTCACGCCCCGGATCACCGCTGCGCTCAGCGAGATGTTCGCTTGTAGGAGCCTTCCCAAAGCGGTTCCCAACAGTTGCCCCACAAGGGAGTGTGAGCGACTTGCCGAGTGTTTCCTGAGGGGTTGCTGACATCGGTTTCTCCTGAAGGCTTCGTTTGCCGGACGCTCGCGACCTTATCGCCTTGAAGCCACTTGCCGGCCCAGCCCGCCTATACTCGCGCCCAATGCCTGTATATGAATACAAGTGCGAGAAGGGCCACCAGTTTGAGGTAATCCAGCGAATGGCCGAGGACGCGCTGACAAAGTGTGAGGAGTGCGGGGCGCCCGCTGAGCGGATTCTTTTCGCTCCCTCAATTCATTTCAAGGGCAAGGGCTTCTACAACACCGACTATGGAACGAAGAAGCGTCAGCGGGAGAAGGCGGCCAAGAAGGATTCGACCAGCTCAAGCTCATCCACTTCAGACTCCACAAAGTCGAGTGACTCGTCTTCGTCCACTGAATCGGGTTCCAAGAAGAAGTCGGAGAGCAAGTCGGCTGACAAGCCTGCTCCGAAGAAGAAGTCCGACTGACCTGAAGGTTCGGACAGTCGCTAGAGCGACTGTTTCACTCAGCCGTTGAGGAACTGATCAACGGCTCTTTGCCTTGCTGAATCGTCCACGGTCAGTCCTGCTCCGCCCCCTGGCAGCGTCACGGCACCAGTCGGCTTCATGACCTTTGGTGGTGGTGAGCCAGAGAAGGTGATTGCAGTCATCACGCCCAGCAAGCCTGGGGCGCCCATGTCCGTGCGGATTGCCTGCGGCGCTTTCCACGAGGCCCATGGGAGGCGGACGAACGCTCCGATGCTGAACAGACGGCCACGCATCCCTCCGAGCATCAGTTGCTGGGCTTTCGCTCGGTCAATGTCGTCGTAGCCGGCAACGCAACGGTTGTGGCGCGTCCTTGCAAAAGCGAGGGCCTGTTTGCCATTCAGATGGTTCTCTCCCGCCTTCAAGCGGATTGACACTCCGCCGTTGCGCGTTCCCCCGTTGATGTCCGAAATGACGCACGGTGTCTTGACATCAATGCCTCCGAGGGCGTCAATGAACTTGGGGAAATTCGCAAGGTCAATTTCCACAAGGTGGTCAATGGTTATGCCAGTCCAGTCAGAGATCGTCTTGATGGAAAGCGCAGCCCCGCCATATGCGTATGCGGCATTGATCTTGTCCTCTCCATGTCCGGGGATTGGCACGACGGTGTCCCTTGGAATTGACAGCTTCGATGATTGGCCGCCTCCAAGCCGGATGAGCATGATGGTGTCGGAGCGTTCACCGGAGGCGGCAGCGCCTGGCTCCTTGGAGCCCTTTGGTCGCTTGTCGGAACCGAGGACGAGGATTGTGGTTGGGAGGAATGGTGGAAGGCCGCCGTGCGACAGGGCCGCATCAGCACTCGCGCTGATTCCTTCACCAGATCTGATCTGGGCGCTGACGCAGAAGAGGACAAACGAAAGCGCGACCCATCCGGCAAGACAGATGAGAACTGTTTTCAGAACACGCTTGGGTTTGATCGGCTTCTTGCCGCCCCGCCGCTTTGGTTCTGGCGTCCTTGAAGGGGGCGCAACGGGCGCGTCTCCACCAGCCATCCGTTCACGGATGCCCTTCGGTCGGGTCCTGTAGAGGGTGTAGTCAGGTTCAGTCACTTGGGTCCATCTTGGCGCGTCCGGCGGAAGCATCCCGAATCAACTGCTCCGAGCACCGATCACCGGGGTCGCACTTATAGTGGTCTTGTGGTCACTGGCAGCACAATTGGCGTTGATCTTGGGGGGACCAAGGTGCTTGCAGGCGTGCTTGACGCGGACTTGGGAATCCGTTCCCGCGTTCGACGTGATGTCACCGGCTTGTCACGCCCAGAGCTGTTGGATGTCATCGTGGCCGTGGTTGAGGAATGCCGGCATGGGATTGCTGATGAGCCGATAGCGGTTGGCATTGGTGTCCCAGCGACCTTCGACCGTGAGTCTCGGCGGGTTGTGAGGTCGGTCCACCTGCCACTTGCTGATTTGGCAATTGAGGATCTTCTGGCGGAGCGAATTGGACTTCCCGTCTATGCCGACAACGACGCCACTTGCGCTGCGATTGCAGAGCATCAGGCTGGAACCGCGTTGGGCGTGGACAACGCGCTTGTGATGACGCTGGGGACGGGAATTGGCGCTGGACTGATTATTGATGGGCAGATCCGTCGTGGCAGTCACGGCTCAGCCGGGGAGCTCGGTCACATCCCGGTTGACCCCACGGGACTGACCTGTGGCGCTGGCTGTCCCGGGCGAGGATGCCTCGAAACAAGGGTCAGTGGTCCCGCTCTTGAGCGAGAAGCGGAGCGAGTGGCAGTCGCACGCCCGGAGAGTGGGCTTGGACATGCAGCTTCGCAAGGGCCACTTCGCGGCGCTCGGGTAGTTGAACTTGCACACGATGGTGACTTGGCAGCCTTGGATGCGCTTGGCACGGTTGGTCATTGGCTGGGCATTGGTCTGGTTTCAATAGCCAACCTGCTCGACCCGGAACTTGTCGTTGTAGGCGGTGGAATGGCAGCCGCAGGGGAGCTGCTCTTGGAGCCAGCCCGCGCTGTCTTGCGTGAGCGTGGAATGCCACCCGCCTCTTCAATGCGGGTTGAGCTTGCGAAGTTCGGGGCTGACGCTGGACTCTTGGGAGCATCACTGCTGGCTCGGCAAGGCTTTGTAGAGGACGTGGCAGCGTGAGTACTGAGGCTGGAAGCCCGGCGGGATGCCTTGTCGTCTGCCCAACCCCAATTGGACATCTTGGTGACATCACCCAGCGCTCCGTGGAGGCGTTGCGCAGCGCGGACGTTGTTGCAAGTGAAGACACAAGGCGCACGCGGATACTGCTCGAACACCTCGGGATTGACGCACGGCCGATTGCCTTGCACGACAAGAATGAGCGGAGCGCAGCGGCAGGGTTGATCAGCAAGGTGAGAGACGGAGGGACTGTCGTGCTGGTCTCTGATGCTGGGACGCCCGTCGTGTCCGACCCCGGATTTTTGCTGGTTCGCGCTTGCATTGAGGAAGGACTCCGCGTGGAGGTTCTGCCCGGTGCGACAGCCGTCACGACGGCCCTGGTGCTGTCGGGACTTCCAGCGGACTCATTCAGGTTCATTGGTTTCCTGCCGCGCAGACCGGGTGACCTGAAGCGAGTATTTGACGAATCGCGCGAAACGCTGGTCGCATTTGACTCGCCTAAGCGGATCACGGCAACGATCACGCAGCTCGCCGAAGCGGAGCCCGAACGCCAAGTTGTTGTCTGCCGCGAGCTGACGAAGATCCATGAGGAGGCGATCCGTGGAACGGCAGCAGAGGTTGCAGCTGAACTTTCCGGGCGCGATGTGAAGGGTGAGATAACTGTCGTGATCGGTCCTCAGGCTGAGCGTGAGTTCGACTCGGCGGCAGCCTTGAAGGCGGTCCGCGAGCTGGTCGCGGAGGGTGCCCGTCCCCGCACAGCCGCACGGGTAATAGCCGGCCTCACGGGCCTGCGCGCGAACGATCTTTACTCCGCCCGCGACGACTCGGACTGACGGCGGTTCCCCCGCCGACTAGATTTGGGGGCCCGTGACGTATTACACAACCACTCCGATCTACTATGTAAACGCCCAGCCGCATCTGGGACACGCGTACACAACGATCGCCGCTGACATTCTTGCCCGCCACATGCGTCAGCGTGGAGAGGACGTTTTCTTCCTGACTGGGACTGACGAACACGGAGAGCCCGTTGCCCTTGCCGCGGAGGCTGAAGGCATCGAGCCGCGCGAGCTTGCGGATCGAAACTCGGCCAAGTTCTCCGCACTCATGCCCCGGATTGAGGCGAGCAACGACTACTTCATCAGGACCTCCGACCCGCGGCATGTGGCTGCGGTTCGGGATGTCATGCAGTCCATCTATGACGCGGGACACATCTACAAGGGCACGTATGAAGGCCTTTACTGCCCGCGCTGCGCCGACTTCAAGACCGATCAGGAAACAGGCCCGGGCAATACCTGCCCGGTTCACGGGATCGAGCTGACGCTGGAGAAGGAGGAGAACTGGTTCTTCCGGCTCTCCGCTTTTCAGGATGACCTTGAACGTCTTTTTGAAGAACAGCCTGAGTTTGTGCGTCCCGCCGAGCGACGCAATGAGGCACTCTCGTTCATCCGCTCAGGCTTGCGTGACATTTCCTGCTCTCGCTCCGGGCTGACATGGGGCGTTCCGGTGCCGTGGGATGAGACTCAAGTGTTCTACGTCTGGTTTGACGCGCTGCTGAACTACATCACCGCACTTCGCTTCGCCCGTGAGGGAGAGGATTTGACTGACCGCTACTGGCCGGCCGCAGTGCAGCTTGTTGGGAAGGACATCCTCAAGTTCCACGCGGTCTACTGGCCCGCGATCCTGATGGCAGCTGGACTTGAGCTGCCGAAGTCACTTGTTGTACACGGATATCTGTTGATGGACGGCGAGAAAATGTCCAAGTCCTTGGGCAACGTGCTTGATCCCTTTGAGGTCATGGACCGGTTTGGGGCTGACGCACTGCGCTTCTACCTCATGCGTGAAGTCCAGTTCGGTGGGGATGGGACCGTCAGCACTGAGGGCTTCGAGACTCGCTACGAAACTGAGCTCGCAAACGACTATGGAAATCTTGCAAGTCGCACGATCGCGATGGTCGGCAAGTGGCGTGAGGGTGTTGTTCCTGAGGTTGCACTTGACCCGGCTCTTGTCGAGGACCTTGGTGGAATCTCGACTGATGTGGCCGCGCTGCTCGACAAGGTTGAACCCACCCAGGCGTTGGAGTCCGTGTGGAAGCGAATCAGGCGGCTCAACCGCTATGTCGAAGAGACCGCGCCATGGACGCTTGCCAAGGACGAGTCCCAGTCGGAGCGCCTTGATCAAGTCCTCGCGACGCTGATCGAGGGAGTCCGGGTGATAACCGTTTCGCTGCACTCGTTCATGCCTGACTCAACAACCCGCCTGCTCGGGGCGCTCGGTGAGGAGGACGTGTCGTGGGAGGCTGCGTCGCTGCGACCTGCCGGAAGCGGCAAGGCAGTCGGTCCGCTGGAACCACTCTTTCCGAAGTCGTGATCGACTCTCACACTCACCTTGCCTCGTGTGAGGCCACGGATGCTGAGCTTGTCGCCGAGGCTCAGGCTGCGGGAGTCGTGAAGATGCTCACCGTCGGAACTGACCGCGAGAGCTGTGAGAAGGCGCTTGAGGCGGCCAGGGCTCACCCGGGCGTTGTCTATGCCGCGGTTGGCTTGCATCCAAACAGTGCGACCGGGTTCTCCGCAGCAGATGAGGCGTGGCTTCGTGAGCTTGCCGCAGACCCTGCGTGCGTCGCAATTGGCGAGACGGGTATTGACCTGTTCCGGGACAACGCACCGCTTGACGACCAGCAGCGGGCGTTCATCGCACACTGTTCAATTGCGCGGGATCTGGACAAGGCTCTGGTGATCCACACTCGCGCAGCGGATGAGGAGACGCTTGCAATTCTTGATGAGCATGCGCAAGGGTTGCGGGTGATTCTGCACTGCTTCTCGATGGCCGACAGGGTTGCAGAGTGTGTTGAGCGCGGCTGGTGGATCAGCTTTGCCGGCAACGTCACCTACCCGTCAGCAGAGGACCTCAGGATCGCTTCGATTGCAGTGCCCGCCAACAGGCTTCTGGTTGAAACTGACGCTCCCTATCTGTCGCCGCAGGTTGTTCGTAAGGAGCGCAACCGGCCTGCGAATGTTGTCCATACCGCAGCGGTTGTGGCCGCCGAGCGGAGGGTCAGTGCGGACGAGTTGGATGCTTCTGTTGAGGCGACAGCAGCTGAGGTGTTTGGCTGGTGAACGGCGAGCGCCGGGTCGCAGCGTCCCTTGAGCGAATGCGGGCTGGGGGAGTCAGGCCCAACCGCGAGCTCGGTCAGAACTTCCTGATCGACGCGAACATGCTTCAGGTCGTGGCACGTGAGGCAGAGGTCGGTGCTGATGACGTGGTGCTCGAGGTTGGCGGCGGGCTCGGGATTCTGAGCGAGCATCTGGCACCACAGGTCAAGCACCTTCATGTGGTTGAGATTGACCCGAACCTCAAAGAAGCATTGCTTGATGCGGTGGCACCCTTCAACAATGTGACGGTTCACTTTGCTGACGCGATGCAGATGGACCTTGGCGCTCTGGATCCTGCCCCAACCAAGCTTGTCGCGAACCTTCCCTACGGAATTGCAGCACCACTGATCCTCGACTCAATCCCCGCGCTGCCTGAGTGCCGAACATGGGTTGGCATGGTTCAGAAGGAGGTCGGCGATCGCCTCGCGGCCAGCCCTGGTTCGAAGGCTTATGGCGCGCCATCGGTTGTCGCCCAGCTGTCCTGTCGGGTGAAGGTCGTGCGGCAGGTTTCTCGGACCGTCTTTCGGCCAATTCCCAACGTGGACTCGGTGATCGTCAGGCTTGACCGTGAGAGGCCTGCTGTTCCCGCGAGTGTTCGCAAGCTTGTCCGTGCCGCGTTTGCACATCGCCGCAAGGCGCTGGCTCGCTCCGTCTCGCTCGGTTCGGGTGGAGACTCGGCTGTCCGTGACGCCTTGCGTGAGGCTCTTGTTGACATGGGGCTGCCCGCGGATGCACGGGCGGAGACGCTCTCACCGACGCAGTTCGTTGAGCTTGCGGGGAGAATCACGACAGATGGCTGATGGCACCAATCCAGACAGGCGACTTGCGACGAGGGCCTTTGGCAAACTCAATCTCTGCCTGATCCTTGGCCCATTGCGTGAGGACGGATACCACGAGCTTGTCAGCGCAGTCCTGCCACTTGACCTCGCTGACACCGTGACGATCGAGGCTTCGACCGGCGACTCGGATGAGGTTGTCTGTCCTGGAGTTGAGGGAGACAACCTTGCGTCCAAGGCGATTGCCTCATGGCGTTCCTTGAGCGGCTGGGATGGTGCCCCGGTCCGCGTGACCATTAAGAAGAGGATCCCAGTGGCAGCCGGAATGGGCGGTGGGTCAGCTGATGCGGCCGCAGCTCTTCGTCTGGTTGCAGCGTTCGCGGGCCGCGAGGACGACGCTCTCCTCACGGAAATCGCCCCAACGCTTGGCGCGGATGTGCCGCCCCTCCTCCACGGTGGGCCAACGCTTGTACGCGGCACAGGCACTGAGGTTCTTCAGCTTCCAACTCCCCAGACAGCCGGCTATCTGATCCTGCCTTCGAACGCGGGATTGTCCACTCCGGTCGTTTTCAGGCAGGCTGGTGAAATGGGCTTGCGACGCAGCCAAGCTGACCTTGACCTGATCTCAGGGTCGCTTCAGGCCGCTGCCAAGGACGAAGGTTGGGGATTCCCGCCGGAGCTGCTTGGAGTGAACGACCTCGGTCCAGCAGCCGCAGTCCTTGAGCCGTCAGTTTCAGAGGCCTTGCGTGAGGCTCGTGAGGCTGGTGCGGATCAGGCGTTTGTCACGGGCTCGGGTCCGACGGTGATCGGCTACTTCCACGGAAACGAAGGTCCAATGCGGGCAGCTGCGGCCGCCGAGGCCCTGGGTGGCAGGGTTCCGGGTGCAATTGCTTGCACTGCGTCGCCCCGATCTGCCACGATCGAGGAAGTCCAATGAGCAATCTTCTAATCACACAGATTGTCGTAGCCCTCGCGATCGTGGGTTCAATCGCTTTGTTTCTTAGGTTTGTTGCCCTGCCAGGGGTCGCTGCGCGTGAGGGCACATGGCCCCGTGTTGCAGCCGTGTTCCTCAGCGTCTACGCCTTCGCAGTTTTTGCTGCGCTGGGAGTTGGCATCGGGATCGCAATCATCTGGCTCTGGCCACAGATCACCTGATCAGCCAAGGTTTTCTTCAGCTCGCTTTGAGCTCCCAGATCGGTTGCTCTTGATCTGAGCAGCGCGATTGGGCTGCCTTTACCTTCGGGCAGGTAGCCTTAAAGGTGATGCCCTCCGGAACCGAGCAAAACTCGGGGCTAGCGGCCCTAGACGCACTGACCACAGCGGTGGAGGATGGGGCGGGCCTGCCGGAGATCGTGCGTGCCGCATCACGCGTTCTTGATGCAAGCCTTGTTCTCATTGACCGCGGAGGCACGGTTCTCGCCGTGGCCGCCAGATCCACTGCGGATGAGCGAGCTCTCCTTCAGGACGTTGACGGGGTTGAGACGATCGAGCTTCGAGTCGGTGACGCTGATGTTGGCCGACTGCGTTTCAGGCAACGCCATCACGATGGGGATGTATCCCTTCATCGGCTGGTGGCAACCGTTGTCGCGGGTGAGGTTGAACGCATCCGCGCTCCCGAACGGGCAAGCGAGGCTGCCCTCAACACATTCCTGGAGGACGCACTTTCAGATTCGATCATTGATCCTGCGGATGGGAACGCCCGGGCTGCAGAACTCGGACTTCGGGTTGAGGACGGCGTCACGCTCCTTGTCGTTCGCGCCCACGCAAGAGTCGCATCCGGTGACGACTGGCGTCCACGGCTCCTCGCCGTGGCCGAGCGCGCTGCTCGTGGGTCAAGGCCTGGAGCGCTTGCGGCCCACAGCGCCCACATTGGCACTGATGGCGAAGTCCTGATTCTTGTCCCAGACCCTGATGGTGAGTCTGGAAGAGCTGTTGCAGACGCGCTCCAGCGCGACCTGACCGCCGGGCTTCCCGGGTTTGGTTTTGCAATCGGCAGAAGTGGCCGGGCTGAAGGAGCTGCAGGTCTTGCAAGGGCAGCGAAGGAGGCCTTGCTCGCGGCCAATGTGGTTGAGGGTGATGAGGACCGTCAGTCACTCGGCTTTGAGGAGACGGGCGCCTACAGACTTGTGCTTCGAGCGATGACAGAAGATCCCGGTGAGCTGAGGTCGTTTTACGGCGAGACGGTCGAGCCGATCGCCGCATACGACACCCAGTACGAGACGAACCTTGTTGGCACTCTCACGACCTTCCTTGAGTGCGACGGCAACGTTGGCGCGACCGCTGCTCGCCTGATTACACATCGGCACACGGTCCGTTATCGCCTGGAGCGGGTCAAGGAGCTGTCTGGACTTGACGTTGGCTCCAGTGAGGGGCGCGAGAAGCTTTCACTTGGCCTCAAGGCAATGCGCGTCTTGGGCATCACGCCACCGCGTGGTCCGGCGAGTGAATCTTCAGCTGGAAACCGATGAGCGTGAAGTACTTTGACCTTTCAATCCCGCTGAAGTCAACACCTGAGGGCACTCCGGAGCTGCTTGCCGTTTCGGTTGAACACACCGACCACGCGACGGGCGCACAGTCCATTGAGACGATGCTCGGAGTTGGCCCGGAGCTGCTGCGCAATGGTGAAGGCTGGGCAGTTGACACGATCGCCTTGGGCACTCACAACACGACGCATGTCGACGCGCCATGGCATTACAACAGCATGGTTGAAGGCAAGCCCGCTCAGACAATTGACGAGCTTCCACTTGACTGGTTCCACGGACCGGGCGTCGTGATCGACGCGACCGGCAGGGAGGACGGTGACGCAGTCACGGTCGCCGACCTTGAGGCTGAACTTGAGCGCATCGGCCATGACCTTCAGCCTGGTGATGTGGTGCTCATCCACACTGGAACTGATGCATTTCTTGACGACCCCGGTTACATGGCCAAGGGCTGCGGGGTTACAGCTGAGGCAACACATTGGCTTTGCGACCGTGGCATAAGGCTGATGGGCATTGACGCCTGGGGTTGGGACGCACCGCTTCACATGCAGGCTGAAGCAGCAAAGGTGCAAGGCGCGACAGGCGTCTTTTGGGCTGCCCACCAGGTTGATCGCGCCTACTGCCAGATCGAACGGCTCACCGGCCTTGCCCAACTGCCATCAACAGGCTTTGAAGTAGCTGCCTTCCCACTCAAGGTTGTGGGCGGCAGTGCTGGTCCAGCTCGTGTAGTCGCGATTCTGCGCGACTGACTTCGTCCCGCGCTGAAGTCCGGCCGCAACAAAACGCCCCGGTCGAAACCGGGGCGTCGCATGACTTCTGGTGTCAGCTTGGGCTTAACGTTTGAACTTGCTGATCACTGGGCTGGTGATTCCCTTGGATGAGCTCTTCGCCTCAAGCGTTGGAAGCTCGAGGGTTACCTTCGAGACCTTCACTGAGAACACGCCCTTGGTGTTCTGGTAGTAGGGCGAGTCCTGTGGAAGGAGCTCAAGCTTCACCGTGTGGCCAGCTGCGAAGTTGTAGCCGTTGCCGTGAAGCTGGAATGTGATCGTGCCGGTCTGGTTGTCAAGCAGGCGGTAGACGCCGCGGGTGATCATGCGACGCTGACCACCGGTTACATCCCAGAGGCGAGCGTTGATCACTCCATACTTGCCCGACGTCTTGATTGTTGCCTGAACTGTTGGAAGGCCGAGCATGGTGAATCCCTTGCTCTGGAAGGTGTAGGTAGCTACACCTGCCTCCTTCATGTCAGTCAACTTGCCGCAGGCGCCAGCTGACCCGGTCAGTGGGTCAAGGGCAAGAGCAGTGTTCTTGTCGCCACCGACGAGGCTTAAGGTGCGGCTGATCGTCTGTGACGTCTTGTTGGTGTAGCTCACAACGCCAGGGTGGATCTTCTCCCAGCTAGTTGCAGTCCAGGGACCGCCGCTTGCTGCGCCGTCGCAACCCATGCCCATTGCAACTGCTGCGCCAGGAGCCATACCGCCAGCGATGCCCTTGAGTTGATTGTCGAAGAACAGTCGACCTTGCTGGTTCATGTACTCGGTTGTCTCCGCGTTGTTCTGCGAACGAGCGTGACCTGCGTCGTTGAAGATCAAGCGGACGTTCTTGTTGCCCGCTGCCTTCTGACTCTCGTAGACGCGCAGTGCCTCAGCTGGTGTGAAGAGGTCGTCAGTCCAACCGTTCTGGATCAGAAGAGCGGCAGGTGTTCCACTGACGGTGTAACCGCTGTGGTAGTCGCTGATCTTTTTCAGATTGGCCAGAGTGCTGGTGCCGAAAGGCTCCCCGGCGAAGATCTGACTGCGCCAGGTTGTGAGGTCTGCTTCAGGGTCAACGCCAGCGCCGATATACCAAGCTGAGCTGACGCCCGAAAGGTAGAGACCGCTGATGTATGAGCCAATCGCCACGCCTGCAGGTGAGGTGGACAGGCTTGCTGTCCTCGAGTCGAAGTCGAGGTAGCGACCATTGGGAACCAAAGCCGATGCAAGGTTTGACCACGGGACCATCGCGTAGCCAGCCTTCAGGCTAAGTGGCGTGCCATTCGGGCTGGTCCACGGAGCGTAAGTTCCGTTGATGTTGCGGATTCGGTTCTTGAGATACGCCAGTTCAAGCGTTGCGCCGCCACCATAGGAGCCACCTACGGCGCCGAGTGCAGCTGGGTTAGCAATACCTCCGTCAACAAGCTTGCCGAGCAGGACCTGGGCGTCATGCGCTTCATAGCGGGTGTCCATCAGATGGACGTAACCGTGATCGCAACCGGTCGTGCGTGTCGCCGTGTCGTGACCACATGAGCGACCCCAGCCACGCTCGGAGATGTTGATGACGGCGTAGCCGCGAGCAGAGTAGGAGACGTTGTTGATTCCGTTGGCTGTCGCGGCCGAGTTTGACTCCATGCTTGTCTTGCTGCCGCCGTAGCCATGAATCATCACGATCGTTGGCCATGGACCACTGCCGGTGGCAGGAAGGGTTACATCAGCGTCAATCGGAGTGCCGTCGAAAGATGTTGTCCGCTGGTTCAGCTCAACTGCTGGGCAAAAACGAACTCCATTTGCAGCGCTACAGCTGTTGCCAAACGGTGTTGGCTCGGTAGCGCTGGCGGTGGGTGCAAAGGCGGCAAAAGCAACGGCAGTTGCTAGAAAAATGCGACGCATGAAGAATCTCTCCTCTTCGTATTGTGTCCAGCCTCCCTGACCGGACATGCCCAGCATAGCCCTGTCATGCCCAATTGGCTAGGTGCAGGGGTGCCGCCCGGCCTCCTAGCATCGGAGGTCATGCCGGTTGACGAAGGACCCATAAAACTGCGCTGTCTGATCCTTTGGGATCCAGAACCGGGACCTGCCGGCTCGCTACCCGGTCTCAAAGACGGACTGGCCGCCGAGTTGCGCGAGGCCCTGATGCTCCTCCTTATCGAACGAGCCAAGCGTTGGTGTCTGACGATTTCGCCAGAGCCACCACTCTTGGTGAGCGAGGCTGAACTGTCCGCCGCCGCGCTCGGAGCCGAGGCCGTCCTAATCGTCCGACCAACAATGGCGCGCTTGGGCAAGTCCCATGCCGAGGACATCCGCGGAGACCTTGCCCACGGCTGCGGCGTCATTTTCGGAGCGACACTTGGCGGCGGCTGGTACCTGCTCACAATGTCCCCAG
>JBAXHG010000007.1:0-21551 GCA_037139015.1 Actinomycetes bacterium
GGGTCAGTTCCACCAGGCCAAGGGTTTCCAGACGCCGCACCATTCCGGAAGCGGAAGCCGGAGTGACGTTCAGCCTGGCCGCAAGCGCGTTGGTACCTACCGCTGCGTCTGCTCCAACCGCCTCCAGATCATGGATCGCCCGTGCGTAGTCCTCTACAGCACGAGAGCGGTCAAGTTCTAGCCGGGGCATATCTCTAATTATGCCACACCTAAACATTCTTGTGGATGCGGGGCTATGCTCGCCCGAATGGAAGAAACGACAGAGACTGAAACGGTTGGACCTCCAGCTCCCCCGTGGAAGCCTTCTCCGTCAGAAATTGCCCTGCTGGAGAACAAGTGCGGACTCCTTGACAGATCGGACCGCGGACGCCTTCTACTTTCGGGAGCAGATGCAGCCGGACTTCTGCAAGGGCAGCTTTCAAACGACATTGAGTCGCTTGAGGTCGGTTCTGGCTGTGAAGCAGCCCTGCTGACTCCAAAAGGGAAGCTCCTTGGCATCGTTCGCGTCCTCAGGACGGAAGAGGACCAGTACCACCTGACTACGGACAGAGGGAGCCTTCAAGCGCTCTTCGACACGCTCCGGCGCGCCATGGTCGGCCATTCAGCAGATCTGGAGAAAGCGACCCTCGAAACAGCCCAGCTTTCGCTCAGCGGGCCTAGAGCAGACCGAGTTGCAGGAGTCAGCGATCTCAGCGAGATCCACCAGAGTCGAGCAGCCATGCTCGGCGGAAGCCGCGTCCGCCTGGTGCTGACCGAGGAAGGCGTAGATGTACTTTGCCCGGCAGCAAACGCGGAGGGTGTCACCACTGCGCTGCTCGCGGCTGGAGCGGAGGAAGGCTCCGAAGCGGCCGCACAGTACCTCCGGGTACAGGCAGGCATTCCTCTTTACGGAATCGACCTCGACGACTCTGTCATTCCACAGGAGGCAGACCTCAATGGTCGCCTTGTGTCTTTCACAAAGGGCTGTTACACAGGGCAGGAAACCGTCGCCCGTCTCTTCTACCGAGGTAGCCCCAACAGAGTCCTTAGAGGCCTTCTTCTGGGCGGTGTTGTTGAGTCGGGGACACCACTCGTCAACGTCTCAACAGGCAAAGAGGTTGGGCGCATAGGGTCCGTTGCCGCCCCTCCCGGAGATCCCGTGATCGGCCTGGGAATCGTCCGCATCGAAGCTGCCCCCGGTGCGATTCTTGACGCTGGTGGAGTGGAAGCCGAGGTCATTGAACTGCCGTTCCCCGTTCTTGATTCGCCAAGTGGCGCTGCGTGATCTAGTCTCCATCCCGGTGAGGAGCTCCAACATGTCAAGCCAGTCAGTCCGCAGCGCCCCGGCGCTGCTTGCCATGGCTTCGCTCGGGCTGGCCTCTTTTGTCGCAGCAGGCTGCGGTGGCGCGACTGACTCCAACAACGGATTCCGCCCACCAGTAACCCGAGTGATTGGACTCTCCGTCGATCCCAAGACAGCAGTCATGTCCCCCACCACCATCGGGGCCGGACCTGCCGAGTTGAAGATCGCCAACAAGACGAGGGTCCCACTCATCCGTGTAAGCCTGCACTCCTACGCTGGGGCGGGCGGCTGTGTTTCCGCCGAGGCAGTCGCGGGACCAATTCCAGCCGGTGGCACGGGAACTCTCAAAGCCACCTTGGTTGAGGGAACTTGCGAGATCATTGCCGACGGACGCACGACCTCCCACCTTGAGGTCACCGCGGAGCGTCCAAGCGCCCAGAACGACCTGCTGCTGCCCTGAGGCAGCAGCAGTAAGGCAGCTTCACTTGGGCGAGTCAAGTTGACTCACCCAAGTTTTCTAGATCAGTTGCCTGCCCAGCCGTTGGCGTAGCAAGCCTTGACTCCACATGCCTGGTTGATGACGCCACCAACTCGGAGGAACCCAGACTTCATGGCGCGTCCGGTTGCGGAACGACGTGGATGCTCATGTGGATCCTCGCCGTCGTTGGCAACTGAGCCAGCGCTCTCGACCGGGGTCTTGTTGCCAAAGACTGTTGGGCTGTTGCCCAACCATCCTTGGCCGTTTGCCCGGACCGGACCCGAGTCAAAGTAGACGAGTGCTGAACCGTTGTACGGATAGCTGCTGATCGAGCTCAAACCCCATCCTGGATTGACTGTTCCCGCTCGACCGGAATCAACGATCGGGGTCATGAGCTTCGCCCCGATCGTTCGGGCCTCAGCATCGGCTGTGATGTTCGAGACTTGGAAGTCACCGAGTCCGATCTGAATCAGCACCTGATGGGCCGGGGTGTTCGGAAGCGGGTTGGTGGTCATGTGATTGACATAGCCACCCGGTTCCGCCCTGTCCCAAAGCTGCTGGATCAGCGCAAGGCCGACAGACCTGTCAATTGACGTCTGGTAGCTCGGGGCATATGCCAATCCGAGGTAACCAAGGAAGTCAACGGAGCGGTCCAGAAGCGTTGAGTAAGTCATGCCCGCCACGCCAAGAACAGCGTGGTCAAAGTCAGGGGCAATCGCGGTCAACAGACCGCCGAGGATTCCGCCTTGGCTGTTGCCGTCATAGAACAGACGGCTGCCAGCAATGACACTGGCCGAATCTGATCCCTGGAAGGCAGCGTTGGTCCTAAGGCCAGTGGAGGACACAAGGGCACGGCCGAGGTAAAGCTCATTGAGCATCCCCTGCTGCGTCCGGTCTGCCATTTTGTTGAACTCGCTGAGGTCCGCAAGCGCACCTTCGGCGACTGGAACATCGCCCTCCGCAAAGCCGATCTCATCGGTTGCGCAGTAGACGTAACCGTAGGCCTGAGCAAAGTCAACTTGCGCGTTGGAGCCAACTTCTCCCTTGTCCCCGAGCAGACCATGCCCGTATACGACGGGCGGAAGTGCGTTTCCGGCGCCCGTGGTGTCATCAAAGGCCACCCGCGGAATCTCACAGCGGAACTCAGATGAGAAGGTTCCGTTCTGAACTGGGATTGCATCTGGGCCGGCCCCCGGCGCGTAGTTGAAAACGCTGCCTGGCGCACATGGGACGTGGCCTGCAGTTGTCAGATAGCAAGGCGTGGTGATGCGTCCAACTACACGACGGGCAGTCTTTGAGTTCTGCCCTGCCGTGAAGTTCTCAACCGATGTGATTGTGAAGGCTGGAGACGTGCCCTCTGGGATCAGGTTGGCGAGGTTGGTGTCACCAAGCTGAGCGAAAGCATTGTCACGAATGCCCAACATCCTTCTGGTGAAGTTCGAAGTGCTGCCCACGGTGAACTCCCATGCAAGCTGAAGCTTGCTTCGGGACACGCCGGTCTTCGCAAGAGCAGCAAAGTCATCTTCAAAAGCAGCTCTACGACTCTCAACACTTGCCGAGGCCGTCAAGGTCATATCGCGGTAGAGAGCAAAGGCCTTAGTGGCAGGAACAAGGACATTCGACGAGTTCTTGAACCCACGAAGAGCCACGACATAGGTGTGACCTTCAGTCAGGTTCTTGGCTGGATGAATGAGCAGTGGCTTCCCTGACTTGCCGACTGTCGCATCGAGCTCAGCCCAGACTGGCTGGCGAACGCCAGTTGCCTTGTCCACCAGCACCACAGGTGAGGATGCAAGGTTGTAGTTCCCAATCGTGGCAACCGTTGGCCACCCTGTGTTTGCGGAGACCGAAAGAATCTGAGCTGCGGTGTCCGTGTCCTTGATCAACCCTGGCAGTGTCGCCATGATCTTCGGATCGGGGCTGAAGCCGTTGTCCTTGTTCCACTCGGTGGGATCAATGTGAACCCCTGCGTGGTTGGCAATCATTGAGTCACGCACAATGTTGACCCGCAGGCCCGTGTCGCTTGTGGCGTCCTTGCGCGTGAACCAGTTGCTTGGGTAAGGAAGCATGCAGCGCTGCGCGGAATCCGCGATGAACTCGCAACGTGAAGCCGTTGTCGCGTTGATCGTCGTCGGCGTCGCAACCACCTTCTTGCATCCGCTTGCCTTGGAGAGAGTCTTAGTGGCAGTCACCTTTCCTACCCAAGGTGCTCCGCCAGGACCATTGACTGCTGACACCGTGTAGCTCAGCGATGAGCACTGCTTCGCAAGGGCGAGCCCGAGGGTCGTCAACTTCAGCTTCACGGCTCCACCTGAGGTAACGAGCGGTGTAGTGGCTGGTATTGCAGTGCCTTGGTCAACGATCGTTGCCGTGACAGTCGCTGTTCCGGATGGAACATTGATGTTCGCGCTGATCGCCTTGGCTGACACAACCTTGCTGCCCGAAGTCGAACTGATCGACACGGTGGGACTCCCTGCGGCAGTTGCCGAACTGGCAGCTGCGATTGAAGCAGTTGTGACTAAGGCAAGCACCGCAAAGCGGCGGATGATGCGACTCATTTGTATCTCCCTCTCCATGGAGTTGTCCCTTCATGTCGAAGACTCCCACCTTCGACTCGTCGGCGCAACCTATCACCGCGCTGCCGGGACGGCTGCTCGCCTCAAGCCGCAGCCCGCCAACGCTCCCGCTCCCGATACCATCGGCCACCGGACTTTCAACCACAACCTCTTGGAGTCAGACACAGTGAGCATCGACATCTCAAACATCTCGAACCTTTCGGTTGAGCCGGGAACCCTGCCGGACAAGATGGCCGCTTGGGTCGTTCGTGATGGTGCCTTCGGTCAGCCGATTGACGCAATCAAGCTCGAAGAGGTTGATGTTCCACAGCCGGGAGCTTTCGAAGTCATCGTTCGCGTGATGGCAGCCGGCGTGAACTTCAACAATGTCTGGGCAGCACGGGGTGAGCCGGTTTCGGTATTCCGTTACGGCGATCATCCAGAGACGGGACACCACATTGGTGGATCCGACGCCTCAGGAATCGTCTGGAAGGTCGGCGAGGGCGTAACTCGCTGGAAGGCCGGCGACGAGGTCGTTGTCCATTGCAACCAGGCTTCCTACGAGGACCCCGAGGTTCACGGGCTTGACCCCCTCGCAGCTCCCAGCCAGAAGATCTGGGGCTACGAAACCACTTGGGGATCCTTTGCAGAGTTCTGCAAGGTTCAGGCACAACAGCTGCTTCCAAAGCCGGAAGCCCTCTCATGGGAGGAAGCTGCTTCCTACGGTCTGACGTACTTCACCGCCTACCGGATGCTCATGGACCAGGCCAAGATTCAGGCTGGCGACAAGGTGCTCATCTGGGGTGCCGCAGGTGGATTGGGCGTCTTTGCCACTCAGCTCTGTGCTGTGACGGGAGCTGATTGCGTCGGGGTTGTCTCATCACCAGAGAAGGGAGCACTGCTCGAACAGCTCGGAGCCACTGGCTGGATCGACCGCAACGAGTTCGCCGGAATGATGCGCACCGGCACTGAGACTCCTGAGGAAGAGAAGGCCCGATTCAAGGAGTCGCGCCGCTTCTGCAAGGCCGTTGAAGAGATCCTCGGTGGACCACCGGACATCGTCTTTGAGCACGTCGGACAGGCAACATTCCCGACCTCAGTCCTTTGCGTCAAGCCATTCGGCAAGGTCGTCATCTGTGGTGCCACTTCAGGCTTCAACCTCGATTTCGATGTCCGTTACCTGTGGATGCGCCAAAAGCAGATCATCGGCTCCCACTTTGCGAACGCTTGGGAGGCAACGAGAGCCAACGAGCTGATCAATAGCTCGAAGGTCCGCCCTGTACTGTGGAAGACGATGGGATTTGACAAGGTCGCCGAAGCCCACCAGCTCTTGAGCGACAACAAACACCTTGGGAAGATCTCCATCCTCGTCGGCGCAACCGCCGAGGGTGAAGGCAAGACCAAGGAAGGACCCGGAGCAATCCGAGCAGAGGTAGGTGCCTGATGGCCGGTAAGGGTGGAACAGTCCAAATCCCGTGGTACGCCACGGGTCTTCGTGGAGATGACCTGGCAGACGCACTGTCTGAGATCGCTCCCACAGCGCTTCACTACGGGGCGACCGCTTACAGCCTCACCCGCTCACGCGATGACAAGTACAAGTTCCTGCTGACCGCTGACTTCCCGGAGTACGAGGGGTTCAGCAACTGGTGGGAAGGCAAGGAGTTCCAGGCCTTCCGTACCCACTACAACGGCTACTACGGCATCTCCGTGATTTACAACTGGGCCGACACCTTGGTGTCCGGAACAGCCAGCTACGCAACCAGCTGAGGCCGAGGACCAAGTACTTCAGGCGCGCTCAAGCGGGGCCATTGACAGCCCCGCGTCCTTGAGCTGCTCCCAATAATGCTCGGCTGGCTCAAGCTGGCCGGTCCAGACGATCGCCTTGCCGCTGGCATGGATCTCATCAGCGATCTTGTAGCCATCCCCCACTGAGACTCCGGGGAGATAGCGAGCAAGGACATTTGCGACATGATCAAAGGTGTTGTGGTCGTCGTTCAGAACGATGACCTTCCAGTTCCCGCCGATTCCGCTTCCGGGCCCTGAGAGGCGTTCCTGTTCAACGGTTTGACTCATGCGGACTCTTTCTCGGCCCGCTTCGCCCAGTATCTGGCAAGGCCCGCATGAAGTTGTTCTGGCGGAGCAGCTTGGAAATACGCCTCTGCCTCCACAGGTCCAACCTCTGCCGCCAACCTGTCCTTGACGGCGAGCGCGAATGCGTCCGGGTCAAGTTCACGGGCCAGAGCTGCATGGTCGTCAAGGCATTTGCGCACCGCATCAAACTGTTCCGCAGGGTCGTCAACCCGCCCCCAGTGCATGAGCCCCAGTGATGTTGGGTTCCACCGCTCAAGGATGTCAAGGGACTCGTGCCACAGCTCAACATCAATGTCGGGCGGCGGAGTTGGGGCAATCACTGCGCCAGCCGGTGGAATTCGAACTCCGGCGACATCACCCACGAAGGCCTGACCTGACTCAAGGTGCAGGTACGAGACATGGTGCTGGGCATGACCGGGCGTATAGGCGACCTCGATCCCCCCTTCCAAGTCAAGGGTTTCGCCACCAGTCAGGATGTGGACTGACTCCTGGGGAACTGGGACTATGTCCCCCCAGAGCATCTCCATCCTCTCCTGATAGAGCATCGCGGCGCTGTTGATCAGCTTGGAAGGGTCGACCATGTGCCGTGCGCCGCGCTCGTGCACATAGACCTGAACGCCAGGCCAGCGCCTCACAAGTTCCCCAGTTGCACCCGCGTGGTCGAGATGGATGTGAGTGAGGAGAATGGCCTTTGGCTTGCGCCCACCAAGTGCGGCCTCAAGCGTGTCCGCGCAGACAGTTGGCCCCGGGTCAATGATCAGATCCCCGACGCGCCAGGTACAGAGGACCTTTTCCCTGCCAAGGTGGAGGATGTCGATCGGTTCAATGTCTGCGTTGCTGCTCATGAAGGCTCACAGTACATAGACTCCACACCATGAGTGAACACCGACTTTCCAAGCCCGACCGTCCATGGATGATGCGCACCTACGCAGGCCACTCAACGGCCGCGAAGTCCAACGAGCTCTATCGCGGAAACCTCGCGAAGGGGCAGACAGGGCTCTCGATCGCATTCGACCTTCCAACACAGACCGGCTACGACGCCGGAGATGAGCTCGCCCGTGGCGAGGTAGGCAAGGTTGGAGTACCAGTTGCCCACAAGTCCGACATGAAGGTTCTTCTTGATGGCATTCCGCTTGACCAGATGAACACGTCAATGACGATCAACGCAACGGCTGCCTGGCTGCTTGCCCTGTACATCGTCACAGCGGAGGACCAGGGCGTGTCTGAGGAACTTCTTCAGGGAACCACGCAGAACGACATCATCAAGGAGTTCCTTGCTCGCGGAACTTACGCGTTCCCCCCTGCACCATCAATGCGACTGATCGCCGACATGGTTGCCTACACGGTCACGAATGTCCCCAAGTGGAATCCGATCAACATCTGCTCCTACCACCTGCAGGAGGCTGGAGCAACTCCAATCCAGGAGATCGCTTATGCAATGAGCAACGCGATTGCCGTCTTGGACGCAGTGAAAGAGCGAGTGGACGAGTCACTGATGCCACAAGTCTTCTCGCGGATCTCATTCTTCGTCAACGCGGGCGTTCGGTTCATTGAAGAGCACGCCAAGCTGCGCGCGATGGGAATCCTCTGGGATGAGCTGGGTCGTGAGCGCTACGGCGTTGAGGACGCCAAGCTGCGCCGCTTCCGTTACGGCGTGCAGGTCAACTCACTTGGTCTTACTGAGGCACAGCCGGAGAACAACGTTCAGCGCATCGTTCTTGAGACTCTTGCTGTGACCCTTGGCAGGGACTCAAGGGCGCGCGCGATTCAGCTTCCAGCATGGAATGAGGCCCTTGGCCTCCCCCGCCCGTGGGACCAACAATGGTCACTGCGCATTCAGCAGGTCATGGCCTTCGAAACCGACCTGCTCGACTATCCGGACATCTTCGAAGGCTCCAAGGTGATGGAAGGCCTCGTCGCAGAAATGCTTGAAGGCTCACGCGCCGAAATGGCAGTCGTTGCAGAGCATGGTGGCGCTGTCGAAGCCGTGCCTTACATGAAGGCTCAACTGGTGGAGAGTCACCGCGACCGCATCCTTCGCATTGAGGACGGAAGCCAGAAGGTCGTCGGACTCAACGACTACCGCGAGACTGAGGATTCGCCGCTCACGGACGACTCCGAAGGCGGAATCCTCGTCGTCGACCAGGCAGTTGAAGCCCAGCAAACAGAAGCATTGAAGGTATGGCGCTCCGGTCGCGATCAGGCCGCGGTTGACACTGCTCTTGCAGAGGTGGCCCGAGTCGCCCAGACCCCAGATGAGAACATCATGCCGCCGACAATCGCCGCAGCCCGGGCAGGGGCAACAACGGGCGAATGGTCAGCCACACTGCGCAATGTCTTTGGTGAGTACCGGGCCCCCACCGGTGTTGGTGAGGCTTCGGGGAGCGCTGCCGTTGGGCCTGAGCTCGAAGTGCTTCGGGACGAGGTCGCCAGAGTCTCTGAAGCCCTCGGCCGTCGAATCAGGATTCTCGTTGGCAAGCCTGGGCTTGATGGACACAGCAACGGGGCCGAGCAGATTGCCGTACGCGCACGCGACGCCGGCATGGACGTTGTCTATGAGGGAATCCGCCTTACCCCGTCACAGATTGCAGCGTCAGCGGTTCAAGAAGGCGTCCATGTGATCGGCCTTTCGATCCTCTCAGGGTCGCACCGTGAACTGATCCCAACCGTCATTGAGGCGCTCCGGGAAGCCGGAGCGGGAGATGTGCCACTTGTTGTCGGCGGCATCATTCCCGACCAGGATGTTCCAGAGCTTGAGGCCGCCGGCGTTGCTGAGGTCTACACACCGAAGGACTACGACCTGACCACAATCATTGGTGAGATCGTGAAGCTCGTGGCTGATCGCAACGGAGTGGCTCAGTCGGCGTGACTGAGGGGCGAGGCGCCGAGCTGGGCCGCAGGCTCGCAGAGCGTGACCTTGCTGCTGCTCCAGAGGCCCTGAACCTCCTTGAGAGCAGTGCTTCCGGAGACTCAGCTGATCGAAGTGACCTGCTTCGTGCCACATCGCCGGGCGCGCTTGGGCAGGAGCCCCCGGGATATGTGGTCGGTATTACCGGACCACCCGGGGCCGGTAAGTCAACGCTGATAAGCGCAATCGTCAAAGAGCTGCGCGCCGAGGACAAGTCCGTGGCGGTGATCGCTGTTGACCCGTCCTCAAAGCGGTCTGGAGGCGCGCTCCTTGGTGACCGAGCGAGAATTGACTTTGACCCGGCTGACCGTGACCTTCTGATTCGCTCAATGGCTGCCGGGGACAGGCTTGGCGGCTTGGCGAGGCCTACTCGGGATGCGGCTGCGGCCCTTTCAGCTGCTTACGACTTCGTTGTTGTGGAGACGGTCGGGGTGGGTCAGTCTGAGACTGAGATCTCAGAAGTGGCCGACACTGTCTGCGTGGTTGTCCAGCCAGCCTCTGGGGACACATTGCAGTTCATCAAGAGCGGCATCATGGAGATCCCTGATGTTCTGGTCGTCACGAAGTCCGACCTTGGTCAGATCGCCCAGCGTGCAAGGCGGGACCTCAATGCTGCGCTCAGGTCATTGGGAGCCAAACACACCTCCGTGGTTGCGGTCTCAGCTGCACCGCCTGCGACCGGAGTCAGGGAGCTGCTTGATGCGGTAGAGGAGCACAGAGAGCGCTCTGACATTGCAGCCGGGCGTTCCGAACGCCGTAGGTCTCAGGCCCTTGAGGAGTTCGCAGATGAGTACGGCCGCTCCGGGCTGAGCCTTCTTGGCGGACGCCGCGAGGCTGGCAAGGAGCTGAGCTCACTTGACCCGTCATTGGATGTTCCCGGCATGGTTGTTGAGCTCGCGCGTCGGGCTGGCATAGCGCTTCCCTGACCTCAAGCAGGGGCGGACGAATCGAACCAATCGCGGCTGAGAATCAGCCATAGTGCGAGGCCCGCGTCGGGCCCGTAGCGATTGACTCGCTTGCGTATCTCCGCATCGGTCACTTTGGAACGGCCCGTGATCCGCGCATACTTCGGTCGCGTCCACGAGTCCAAAATGACTCCAGCCGGCCGACCAAGCAAGAGCATGATGTGAGCAGCCGCATAAGGCCCTACTCCCGGAAGCGCGAGAAGCTCCTCTTGAAGCTTTGCGTCAGGCAGCTCGACGGGATCTGCGTCTGCGAGTCCCTCAATGTTTGTCTTTCCACTCGCCACATCATTAGAGAGTCCGCGCAGCCGTCCAGCGCGGTATCCAACTCGAACCTTCTCCTGAAACTCAAGCTCGGACATCCCGGCCATCGCTGCAGCCGCAGGGAATGCCCTCCCGATGTGACTCCCCTTTTCTGAGCCGGGTTCAGCTTCACCGGCATGGGCGACAAGAAGCTGGCACATCTTCACCGTAAGAGCCCATGAACAGTTGGTTGTGAGGATCGTTCGGATGACATCCTCAAACGCGGTTGCGCCCCGGGCCATCGCTCCAGCGCCAGCTTCCCTCACCCAGTCAAGATCGGGGTCCGCATCAGCGAGGGACAAGAACTCGCTCAGATCCCGCTCGAGCCCGAGCATCTTGCGTGCCAATGCGGTTGCAGCGGGGCCGCCTCCCATGTCACTCAGCTTCCCCTTCCACGAGATGGTGATCGTCTGGCCAGGCGCCTCCGGGGTCTGGGCGCGAAAGCTCAGGGTTCGGGCCCCTGAGCTGGTGTGCACCGTGACATCAAGTCCATTTGGTCCGGTCCTTTGCCACGGGGCGACACCGGCCAGACCGTGGGATTCGGATATCCGCCTGAAGGCCATTGGGTTGCCTGCCCGGTCGACCAGAGGTAGTTCAACTTGCGCCATCAGCGCCGAGACTACAGCGCGCCGGGCAACCAGTTGCAGCAGCTCGGCAGCCCCCTTGGCCGATACTGAGACTCAGTATCATCTTTGTGGTGGCTTATCTATTCACCCAACTGGGGTTCCCCTATGTCCAGAGGGCGTCAGTCGAACTGGTTCTCCTCAGCCTCACAGCGGGAGCGCTCGGCCCGTGGATCCTGATGCGCGGGCTTGGCTTCTTTGCTCATGCGATCGGTACGGCTGCATTTCCCGGCCTGATCGTTGCCGACGCAATCGGAATAGCTCCCCAAGCTGGAGCCGTACTTGGGGCAACGGGCCTTGCTGCTGGGTCTGGAATCCTTAACCCGGGCAAAAGCGACGGCACTCGAATTGCTCTCTGGTTGACAGGCGCCATGGCAGCAGGAGCGCTCATAGCCAGCGACATCTCCCATCCCGGAGCTGGCGTCGACACTGCGCTCTTTGGAAGCCTTCTCACGGTCGGAAGCTCCGACATCCTCACGGCAGCCATCGCAGCCGCTGCCGGCTTCTGGGCGGCAGCAACGGGTGGTCCCCGCTGGCTGGCTCAGGGAATGCTGGGACGCCCCTCCCCCCGCTGGGACGCGCTCCTTTTCCTTGTGGTGGCGTTGGCGGTCCTTGCCCAGCTATCTGCGACTGGCGCGCTCCTTGCATCCAGCCTCCTTGTGCTCCCCGCAACAGCGGCAAGACCATGGGTCTCAAACCTCCGCTCTTGGCAGCTGCTGACTGGGTCACTCGCTCTCGTCTCAGCATTCATTGGGCTTCTGGCCTCATTGGGGTTCGACACACCACCTGGAGCGACCATTGCGCTCACAGCAGGACTAGTAGTTGTTGGCTCGCTGATCATCAAACGAGTCACCAAGCCCGGCACAAATCGCTCCCTACGCAAGGCATTGACAGCGACAGCCGCAGTTGCCGCCGCGATGGTTGTCGGTGGCTGCGCCGGATCGCAGACGAATCCAATAGTCGCAACCACGCCGATCGTCGGCTCGATCACACAGTCGATAGCCGGTCCTGGGTTCACAGTCAAGACACTCGTTCCCTCCGGGGCCGATCCCCACTCCTACGAGCCACGCCCGAGCGATACGGCAGCTCTCGCAGGAGCAAAGGTCCTGATTACGTCGGGCGCTGGACTTGACAACTGGGTGCTCAACCAGAAAGACAAAGCTGGAGGCAAGGAAACCGTCGTTGATCTTGCAGCACACTCCCCCTTCAAGCTCGACGGAGAGCAGCCCAGCGAGATGGACCCCCACTGGTTCCACGATCCCCGCAATGTTGCAGCAGCAGGGAGAACCATCGCCCTTGCGCTATCCAGAAGGTTCCCGGACCAGGCAGCCGGATTCCTTCAACGCGCAGCAGAGTTGACAGCGGAAACACGGCGACTGGATAAACAGGCGCGAGCATGCACGGCCAAACTGACTCCGCTTGAGCGCAACCTCGTGACAGACCACGATGCGTTTGCCTACCTTGCCGCCCGCCTGCACCTCAAGGTCCAAGGATCGATCCTGCAATCCCAGTCAACAGTCGCGGCCCCCTCTCCCCGCCAGATTGACTCACTTGCCCAGCAAATCAAGACACTCAGGATCAGGGCAATCTTTCCCCAGCGGGCGCTTGACCCGCGGCTGGCAAAAAACCTCGCAAAACAGAGTGGAGCAAGCGCCGACACGCAGCTCGATGCCGACACTCTGGGACCAGCTGGCAGCCAGTCCGGCTCCTGGTCGGGAATGTGGACAGGCAATGTGTCCCGACTGGTAAAGGCCCTTTCAGGTGGGAGAGTCACATGCAACTTCAATACGACAGGAGCCACAAGCGATGCAACCCAGCTTTAAGGAAACCACGGTCACGGTAGAAGAGCTGAACGCCGGATATGACGGCGTCACCGCGCTCCGCGGAGTCGACTTCGCTGCCACCACCGGAGAGCGGATTGCTTTGCTCGGCCCAAATGGTGGAGGTAAGTCCACCCTGATCAGGACACTCAGCGGTGAACTGGCTCCTATCAGCGGAGCGTTCAATGCAACAGAGCGGATAGGGACTGTCTCCCAGCGCGATTCCGCCCGAAGTGACTGGCCCGCAACGGCGCTCGACGTCGCAATCTGCGGAACACTCGACTCTCTTCCCTGGTGGCGGGTGCCCCGCAGGGCACAGCGCACCGCAGCCCTTGAGGCACTGGACGCTGTCGGCCTCAAAGACATGGCCGGGAAGCGATTTGGAGAACTCTCCGGAGGCCAGCGCCGTCGTGCGCAGGTCGCAGCAGCACTCGCAGGCGGGGCCAAGGTGCTGCTGCTTGATGAGCCATTTGCTGGCCTTGACAATGTCTCCTCCGAGCGACTTGAGGCTCTGATCGCAGACCTCGCCAGAGCGGGAACAACTCTCCTCGTTGCCACTCACGATCTTGACCAGGCTCGTTCGTGGGAGAAGGTGCTCTGCCTCAATGGTGAGCAGATTGCCTTCGGGCCCCCAGATGATGTGCTTGAGAAGGACACCTTGCGAAAGACATTCGGAGCGGACCTCCTCGAAATTGCCGGAGGTGGCCTGATGGCCCCACCCCACCATCATCACGATCACGAGCACTGATGCAAAACGCTTTTCAATGGGCCTTGGACCCTTGGCAATCCCCGCTGGTCGCCAGAGGCGGCCTTGTCGCCATCCTCGTTGGGGCATCCGCTGGCGCGATCGGCTGCTGGGTAGTCCTCAGAGACCTCCCATACGCCGCAGAATCACTCTCCCATGGAATGTTCCCCGGTCTCGTCGGAGCGGCCCTCCTGGGCCTTCCCATAGCCCTTGGAGGACTGGTTGGCCTCGTCATCGCCGCAGGAGCGATCACAGCCGCACGCCGCTGGGTGACTGAGGATGGTCATGCGGTTGCTGTTGCAATCACCCCTTTGCTTGGCCTGGGCGCGATCCTCGCCCTCTCAGGGCCGGTCCCCCCTGGAATCGGCGACTCGCTCTTCGGAGATGTCCTTGCGGCGAACGGGGCCGATCTTGCGGCCGCCTTGGTTCTCGCTCCGATACTCCTGATCGTGCTTCATGGCAGCCATTGGCGTCTCCTCGCCGCTGGCATCAGTGGACGCAAGACCCGCCTGATGGATGGCCTCCTCCTCTGCCTGCTTGCTGTAGCCACGGCTGCTGCGGCCAGAAGCCTTGGCGCCCTTCTCGCAGTGGCAATGATCATTGGGCCTGCCGCAACGGCTCGCCGCCTGACAGTGAGGGCCGCACCAATGCTCTGGACCGCTGCTCTTATAGCCGGCTTGAGCGCGGCCATCGGGATTGAGATCTCATGGCACGCTGACCTGGCCACCGGCCCCACGATCGCGATCTGCGCCATCATTCCGGCAGGAGTGCTCGCAATCGTCAAACCCTCGGGGAAGCAGACATGAGTCGCAAGACGGACACGGAATGGATTGAGCAGGCAACCAAGGAGCTGCATGCATCCGGTCGCCGTGCCGGGGGTGCCCGAGCTGAGGTCATCTCCGAGCTCTCCAGAGAGACCTGCGCTGTGTCAGCCGAAGAGCTGGAACGACGCTTGGCCGACAGCAACCGCCGGGTTGGCCGTGCCAGCATCTATCGGGCACTTGAAGCATTGGCTGCCGTCGGGCTTGTGCACCGGGTTGAAGTCGGCGAGGGTGGCTCCCGCTGGGAGCGGATTGGAGCCAACGGGCACGACCACCACCATCACCTGCTTTGCGGGTCCTGTGGCCAACTTGTCCCGTTTGAGGACGCTGGACTGGAGCAGGCACTCCTCGAACTGGCCGATCGCGCCGCATTCACAGTCGACTCCCATGAGGTCACACTGCACGGACACTGCGCCAGCTGCTCGGAAGCAAAGGCGGCCTGATGCTCCGTGACACCTTGACTGTGTTCGGCGCATTTGCTGTCGGAACCGCCATCGCCGCACTATTTGGGGCGAGCAGCCTCGGGGTGGCATTGACCTTCGGCCAGATTGCATTTGCCGGAACCCTCACTTGGGTACTGCTCAAGCGCTGAGCCACCAGCAGGATGGACACCAAACACAGAGCCGCAATTGCAAGCCTTGCGCTCCTGCTCGGGGGACTTGCGGCGGTCGGCTGCGGACCCGTTGACAATCGCAAGCACCTGATCCTCTACGGGGATTCACTCTCAGTTGAGTCCGGCCCATACCTTGGAGCAGCGATCACGAAGCGGAGCAAGGTCTCATTCACTAACAGGGCCCAGTCAGGGACCGCCCCCTGCGACTGGAAGCGAACGATCAAGAAGGACATCAAGTCCCGCATTCCAGAGGCTGTCGTGATTGAGGCATTCGGAAACAACGCGTCGTCCTGCCAAGTAGGAGCCGGGGGTCTGCGCCCAACAATGGATTCGTCCGCCTACTGGAAGATGTACAGAACTGACCTGCTGAGAACCGTGCGGCTCTTCCCCCGGTCGACGCAGGTAATCCTTGTGTCTGCCCCCGCAGCAAGCAACGACCTTGCACATGGCAGTTCCCACAAGGCAAGAATGCTTTCGACGATGAAGCAGATTGCTTCGCGTTACGGGAATGTCACGGCATATGACGCTGGAGCCAAGCTCGAGGCGCCAGCCGGTCACTTCGTCCGCTTAATGCCCTGCGCCACCCCGGGACCCTGCCCAAACCACCCGAAGGTCGGTACTGCGATTGTCCGGGCCTTGGACGGGCTGCATTTCTGCCCGCCGATGGTCTGGGCAAAGCTCTCGCTACTCAAGCATTGCCCCGTCATTGCCTATGGAGCGTGGCGTTTCGGGCTCGCGGAGGCAGTCGCGGCAGCACGTCAGCTTCGGGTTGTCGCCGTTCCCCCGAAGCTCAAGAAGGTCTAGCCCAAGACTCCCGAGGCGCGCAGGAATTCGATCTGCTTCGCGGAAATCCCGATCTCGCCGAGGACCTGATCCGTATGTTGACCCAACGAAGGCGGAGGCTCCAACGCCGTCGCTAGCTCCCCATTGATCCGGGCCGGTGCTGCGATGACCTCAGTCCCCTCGTTCAAGTTGACGGAAACTGGGTCGCCGGCGTGTCTTGCCGCGGCAATGCCCTCCTTCACGCTGAGGATCCTCCCGCAGGGGACACCAACCGCGGAGATGACTTCGATCCACTCGCCTGCGTCCTTGAGGGCCAGGGCTGCATGGAGTCGAGGGACCAGTTCATCCCGGTTCTCAACCCGGTCGGGATTGGTCTGAAACCTCACATCCGTGGCCAGCGAGTCGTCCCCGAGCACGGAGCACAGCCGCTGCCACTGCAAGTCGTTTGAGGCCGCCAGGACAATCTGCCCTTCCCGTGTGTTGAAGGTCTCGTAAGGGACGATGCTCGGGTGGGCGTTCCCGTAGCGTGGGCCGTCAGCGCCAGTCGCCAAAACCCCTTGGCCCACATTCACCATTCCGGCCATTGCGCTGTCGAGCAGCGACACCTCGATCTCCACCGCCTCGTCCGTTTCGTTGCGACCCACCAATGTGGCAAGAATTGCCGTTGCAGCTTCCAGGCCCGTCAGGACGTCAACAATGGCGACCCCCACCTTGCTGGGTTCACCATTCGGGCTTCCAGTGATTGACATCAGACCGCTCTCTGCCTGGGCGATCAGGTCATAACCTGGCCGGGAACTTGGCTGTCGTCGAGGGCCAAAACCACTGATTGAGCAAATTACAATCCCAGGCGATGCTGCCTCGAATGCTGCTTTTGTCAATCCAAGTTTCGCGGCCGAGGAGTGGAGCAGATTGTGGATGACCACATCAGAACTTGCTGCAAGGGCGAACAGAATCTCCTTGCCTCGCGTGCTGCCGAAATCTAGCGCGACAGACCGCTTCCCTCTGTTGACGGAGGTGAAGTAGGCGGACGCTCCCGTTGCCGGTTGCCAAGGCGGACCCCAGTGTCTCGTTTCGTCGCCTGTTCCGGGACGCTCGACCTTGATGACATGGGCGCCAAGGTCGGCAAGTCGCTGCGTGGCGAGAGGACCAGCCAGAACCCTCGTGAGGTCAAGAACCCGAATACCGGCGAGTGGCAAAGCCGAGGCCATGGCTCAAAACCTACCGCCTTGGTGGCCAGTTGATTGGATCACAGGCCTCACAGTCCCTATTCTCATGCCTATGAAGCGGAACCAGTTGATAGACGGCCACGGGAGACCGATCAGTGATGTGAGGATTTCCGTTACAGACCGCTGCAACTTCAGGTGCCAATATTGCATGCCCGCAGAAGGCCTTCCCTGGCTCGACCGTGAGGACATCCTCACCTTTGAAGAGATCCACCGCCTGGTTGGCCTGCTCGCATCCATGGGCGTCGCAAGCGCCCGACTGACTGGCGGCGAGCCGCTGGTCCGCAAGGATCTGCCACTCCTGGTCAAGATGCTCGCTGGCACCCCGGGCCTTGATGATCTAGCCCTCACCACCAACGGGTACCTCCTCGAACGCGATGCTGAAGCCCTCGTGCGGGCCGGAATCAACCGTTTCAACGTTTCGATTGACTCGCTGGAGCGAGACCGTTTCTACCAGCTGACCCGCCGCGATTCTCTGGCTCAGGTTCTGCGCGGACTTGAAGTGTTGGCAAGTTTCCCGGAGGCCCATCCGATCAAGGTCAATGCGGTCGCACTCAAAGGTGTGACCGAGCAGGAGATCCTCCCCTTCGCCAAGTTCGCGATGGAGCATCCCTACGAGGTCAGGTTTATTGAATTCATGCCGCTTGACGCTGACCGCTCCTGGTCAAGCGAGCAGGTGCTCAGCGGCAAGGAAATCCGCTCCATCCTCAGCGCTCACTACGAGCTTGTCGAAATTCCGCGCGAGGAATCCGCAACAGCGCGAGTGTTCACATTTGCCGACGGTCAGGGCCGACTTGGCTTCATCGACCCTGTAAGTGAGCCGTTTTGTTCTGATTGCAACCGGATCCGAATCACAGCGGAAGGTCGACTCCGGACATGCCTCTTCTCCATTGGAGAGACCGACCTGCGCGAACCAATGCGAGCCGGGGCGAGCGACGACGACCTGGAAGAGCTGATCCGAAACGCAGTCTGGAAGAAGGAGCTCAAGCACCGGGTTGGAGATGAAGGCTTTGTGCAGCCTGCCCGCTCGATGAGCGGAATTGGCGGCTGATCGGGCCTGAGGCCCGAGGGGGGAGCTAGGGCTTGATTGCTGCTTTGAGGGCAGCGTTCATCGCGTTTATTCCAAACGCTCCTTCGAGCCTCGCCTTGATCAGCCCGTCCCTACCGACAGCGAAAAGCCACGGCTCCGTAAAGGCTCCGTTCGGGCTGACAAGTCCAAAGTCCACCATCGGCTTGGAAGGAGCTGGTGGCTTGGTGCCATAAGCCTCCTGCTGGATGGCGATCAGACTGCCCGAGTATTTCTGCTGAAGCTGAAGCAGCAGGTCCGTCACGGGGCCGCAGACACGCGACTGGCAGAACTGGGGACTTGAGAACAGAAGTGCGACCGGCTGCATTCCCACAACGTTGGCGAAGCTGCGCTCGTGGAGAGTAGGCGCCTTGGGGTCCCTCGTATCGACAGGCAGTCCCTTGGCAGCCTGTGCGTTGGTCCAAGTCTGAATGGTTGGTGGGCGCTGACCCACATTTGGGATCTTGCTCTTCGCCACAACGGGAAGCGAGTATGTCGTCTGAACAAGCGTGCCAGCTGATTTGGTCATCGTGACCACCCACCACTTGCCTACGGCTGGAAGCGGAACCTGGGCTTCGTAGATTGCCTTCAGTTGGGCTGTGTCCAGAGCGGCGCCCTTGGACAGGTATGGGGCTTGCGGAACAAGTGGGTCTGCCGGCGCAGGGAACGGTCCTTGAGCTGGGGACCTTGGGGATTTGGCTATATAGACAACTGACGGCCCATAGAGGGGGACGCCGTCCTTGACAACCCCGAAGGCAACCCTGTTCATTCCGGGAAGAAGCTCTGCATTTGCTTGGGCAAAATCACCCTGACCAGACGCCGCCTTGGTGATGTCCACGAGCGAGGTCCCGTCTGCCTTTGGAAAGTCGGCAAGGTTTACCGTCTCGGCTTCGGTCACCGCTGTGGGAACGGGACCAGACTTCAGAAGGTTGTTTTCTCCGCTCGAACCACACCCGGAGGCGAAGCTCAGCGCAAGGCAGATTCCGAGCATTGTGAGCAGACTTTTGGGACGGTTGCAGGTCATTAAGTGCATCATCGCAGTTCCGCCGCCGGATGCCCGGGGTTTCCGTCCTATGATCCCGACATGGTCGAACCCGAAGGTGAAGCGCGGAGCTGGCTCCGCTGCTACCGCTGCTGGTCACAACAACTGGAAGTCAATGTCACCTACGAAGGCCTGCACAAGGTTGACCCTGACACGGGCGAGAAGGCGGATTGTGTGGATGAGATCCAAGACTCAGTGGTCCAGTGCCTTGACTGCATGCATGACCAGCCACACCTGACATTCCTTGACAACCGGGTGCAACCCATCGGTGACCGATGGGAACGGATGATCACTGGGACCCCGTGGGTTGCCTCCTGCACTGTCACCGTTGATGCTGACTCTGTAGAGACCTGCTCAGGACCACACGCCGGTGACGCGCTCTCGTATGCAGCATTTGGTGACCATGGGACACGGGAGTTCTTCACCCATGTGCGCTTCCACAAGCACGATGAGGAACGCGTAATAGTTCACCTGCTTGTCGAGCTGTACGCGCGATCAGCCGAAGAAGCAACGGATGTCCTGTCGACTGCTTCGAGGGGACTGCTTGCGATCACCTCTCTGGCAGAGGAATCACGTCCTCCGGCTGCAGTTGACGACCCACACGCCTGACTGCAAAGTTAGGTCAGCCCGCTTCATGTGACACGTTCACGTTCGTCAGGGCCTCGGCTGCCTTGATCGGCTGGAAGAGCGTGGCACATGGGTTCAGCCGCAGTCGCCCAGAGACGATTCCATAGGCAATGTGGTTGGCAAACACTGGCGCGCCGCTGTCGCCCGGGAAGGCGCACATCGACGCCTCCACAAGCCCTCGGACTGTGACGCCATGGTCAATGTAGGTGACTGACACTCCGACCCTTGTCACTCGCCCGCAGCTGGAGGCGTGCAAGGTCCCACCTGTCATGCAAACCCTGGTTCCCACAAGCGGAGTGCCTTCAGATGAGATCCTGTAAGCCTGGTTGTTGGTTACCCCAGCCCCCCCGCGGATCACGACCCACGCCCTAGGCGAGAATCCTGATGGGTTCGTGATCAGCACTGCACCAGCGTCCCCCGCTTCAGAGAATGTCTTGCTGATCACCTTGCCAATAACGTGTTCGGTTCCGTCGACAAAGCTTGTGAGCCAGGTCCGATCCCAGACAGTCTGACAGTGCCCGGCTGTCATCTGAACGAGGGCCCCGTTCACCGCCCTCCGTCCGATGAAAGCACCAGTGCAGCCTGTTATGTCGGAGTAGATCTGAACCCCGCCGCGCAGCGGGGGACTGCAGAACACTCCGCGACAGGGAAGTGTCGTCGGGATCTGCCCGACCTGCGCGACTCTCAGCGCATTTCCGTATTTCTTCACAGACGACCAGATGAAAGCCTCCTGCCGTTTCGTCAACTGGATATGCGGGGGGACTGTCATCAACACCACATTGTTCTCTGTCTGAATCCCCGCAGCGATGGGAACCTTCGAGTTGATATTTGCAGCACCCAGATGCCCCCCAATCCATGCATCTGCTGCCTTGAGCTCCACATAGCTTCGTGGAACGGCCACAACATCGCCGGCAATGCCTAGAGAAACGAGGAGCGCATCCCCCAGTACCCAGTCAGAGGGAATAAGTCCAACGACCCCAATCTTTGCCCTCCCCTCATCCTCTGGATCAACCCAAACACCGGCAAAGCGCCTTCCGAAGGTCGTATATGCCCGCTCAGTCAGAAGCCCGGCTCTTGCCGGCAGCCCAACCTGAGTCTGCCTGCTGCCCGTCGCTGGTGTTCTCGCTTCCCGCTCGGGGGCACCACCGGTCACAAGCGAAAAAGTAAGCCCGAAGATGACTGAGAGGCCCACCAACCCGATCGGGGCCGCGACCGCTCGCAACGTTCCATCGGTCCTCATGAAATCAGGCTAGAAAGTTGCCGGAGGCCAGAACCCGTAGTTCTCCGAAACCGGATCGACTAAATTCCCGCAAAAAAGGCCCCAACCGCATCGCGGCCAGGGCCTGAATTTCAGACAGATCGGGACCGAACTAGCCGAGGCGACCCTCAAGGGCTGCCAGCTGGCTGCGCATTTCATCAGGAAGACGCTCGCCGAGAGAGTCCAGGTGCTCGTTGATTGAACCGAGCTCTGCCTTCCACTCCGCGTTGTCAACCTTCAGAAGCTCGGCGAGGTCGGCATCGTTGATGTCGAGCCCATCCGTGTTCAGGTCAGACGCCTCAGGAAGCACTCCAATTGCAGTGTCAACGCCGCTCACGGCGCCATCACAAC
>JBAXHG010000008.1:0-20926 GCA_037139015.1 Actinomycetes bacterium
TTGCGACCTCTCGCTCCGGAGGCGAGCGCTCTATCCACTGAGCTACGGGCGCTGGATGGCGTAGCCTACCGCCTCGGGGCTCGCGGGTTTAGAGTGCCACTTGTCATGGATTTCTCAGTCGTATTCATCGGGACCGCAGGTTCAGTCCCAACCGCCCGCCGAGGGCTCCCTGCGAATCTGATCCGCCACGAGGGAATCAGGCTGCTTGTCGACTGTGGAGAGGGCACACAAAGGCAGCTCGTGAAGTCCACTGGACTGGCGGATCTTGACGCCGTATTCATCACTCACTTCCACGCAGATCATTGGCTCGGCCTCCCGGGGTTGCTCAAGACATTCGACCTCCGTGATCGGGAAAGGCCACTGACGGTGCACGGCCCGGAGGGCATTCAACGCATTCTTGACTTCTGCGTTGACTCCGCTGGTGCCACCCGTTACGAGGTGATCGCAAATGTGATTCGACCAGGCGATGTGGTCAAGCATGGAAACCTGAATGTGGCTGCGTTTGAAGCCAGCCACAGAGGACGGGCTGTTGGATACGCAATGTTTGAGGATGACCGACCGGGGCGAATTGACCTTGAGAAGGTGGCCGCACATGGAATTCAGCCTGGGCCCGACTTGGGACTGATCCAGAGTGGGGAGACTGTCAACGGAGTCAGCCCAGCTGATGTTATGGGCCCGGCTCGGCAAGGCCGCAAGATCGTTCTTACGGGCGACACCACACCCTGTGACTCGCTTCTTGTCGCCTCACATGATGCAGATCTCCTGGTACATGAGGCTACGTTTTTGCATGAGGACGCTGACCGCGCCCGTGAGAGAGGCCACAGCACCGCGCTTGAGGCAGCAATGTGTGCGCGGGACGCTGAGGTCAAGCTTCTCGCGATGACGCACCTTTCCGGACGCTACTTCGGTCCGGAACATGAGGAGGAAGCCCGGACCGTCTTCCCAAACAGCCATGTTCCCCGCGACTTCGACTTTGTAGAGATTCCGTTCCGGGAGTCGGGCGAGCCGACTCTAAGTCGTCCTGAGCGGCGTGGCCAGAAGGGGGCTCAAACCCCTTCGCAGCAGGATGCCGAGCAAGGCGCTACGCTCTGAGGCGCAGGTCAAGTTCGTTCCTTTAACCCGGTCCCGAGAGGCCAGGAAGGGGCCCCAGCATGGAGCCAACACATCCGGAGACGGTAGTGCTCGACAACGAGCGCATGTCCCGCGCACTTATCAGGGTTGCCCACGAGATTGTGGAACAGCAGCCTGACTCTGAGCTCGCACTTGTAGGTATCCACACGCGCGGCGCCATCCTCGCAGCCCGCCTTCAGCCGATGGTCGCCGAAATCCGCGGGGCAGAGGTGCATCTGGGAGATGTTGATATCTCCCTCTATCGGGACGATCTGGGCTCTCGCGGCGCTGCTCCAGTCGTGCACTCCACTCACCTCGACTTCGATGTTGAGGGGAAGACCGTGGTTGTTGTTGATGACGTGCTTTTCACCGGCAGGACGGTCAGAGCAGCGATTGACGCAATCTTCGACTTTGGACGACCGCGGTACATTCGGCTCGCAGTGCTCTGCGACCGAGGGCATCGCGAGCTTCCCATTCGGCCTGATCACGTGGGAAAGAACATTCCAACTGCTCCCGCTGATCGCGTGAATGTTCAGTTGGTCGAGACCGACGGCGTTGACGCAGTGACCGTCAGACGTGGAGACGGAGGCCACCAAGCCCGATGAAGCACCTGATTTCGATTGACCAGCTGGGGCGAAACGGGATTGAGCGCATTCTTGACCGAGCTGCATCGTTCGGTTCGGTGGCCTCTCGTGAGGTTCAGAAGGTTCCGGCCCTTAGAGGTCGGCTCGTTGTGAACCTCTTCTACGAGTCCTCAACCCGGACGACATCGTCCTTTGAGCTGGCAGCCAAGCGACTGTCGGCGGATGTCATCTCAATCCGCTCAAGCGGAAGCTCTGTGGACAAGGGCGAATCCCTGAAAGACACAATTACAACACTCGATGCTTATGAGCCGGCAGCGATAGTCGTAAGACATCCGAGGGCTGGCGCCGCTGATCTTGTTGCAAGGTGGACGCGAGCGGCAGTTATAAACGCGGGGGATGGGGCACACGCACATCCAACGCAGGCACTGCTCGACGTCCACACACTGAGGCAGCGGTTCGGCCAGCTTGACGGTCTCAAGATCTGGATTGTTGGTGACATAGCCCACTCGAGGGTTGCACGCTCAACAGCAGCTGCCTTCGGTCTCATGGGAGCCAGTGTCACGCTTTGCGGCCCACCAACTCTTCTGCCACCCGGAATTGGGGCTGCTCTCGGCTGCCGGGTTGTCACGAACTTGGACGAACTTGCCGAGGCAGATGTTGTCTACACCCTGAGGATGCAGCACGAGAGGATGCAGGGGGGAGATGTCCCTTCGCTCAATGAGTACGCCGCTCTTTACGGAATCACAGGCGACCGTCTGGTGGCAAGTCAGGTTGTAATGCACCCGGGACCAGTGAACCGCGGCGTTGAGTTGGCAGGCGACGTCGTCGACTCCGCTCAGTCCCTGATTGGCGAGCAGGTTGCAGCAGGAGTGGCAGTGCGGATGGCCGTGCTCTACGAGCTGTTGGCTGGCGCGGAAAAAGACGAACGAGTTAGAGAGGCAGCAACGGCATGACAAAGCGGACAGCATGGAAGTCAGGGACCCCCGAGGCTGCGCTGCTCAGCGGAGCAACCGTTGTTGACCCCCGAGCTGGACTTCACGGAGCATTTGATGTGCACATCTCTGAGGGGAAGATCGTCAGCGTGTCTGAGGCCGGGACCATCGAGGTTCCAGATGACTGCCAAGTGATCGACTGCTCTGGGCAGATCCTGATGCCAGCCTTCACGGACCCGCATGTTCACTTTCGCACGCCTGGACAGGAACACAAGGAGACCATCTCCTCCGGAACTGCTGCGGCGGCTGCGGGCGGCTACTGCCTTGTTCTTGCAATGCCGAACACCACGCCGACGGTTGATGGGGCAGAGATCTTGAGAGGCATCCTCGCCAGGGCAGAGCAAGAGGCTGTGATCCCAATGGGGCAGCTTGGAGCGATCACCAAGGGCTTGGGCGGAGCCGACCTGACGGAGATGGCCCAGATGACTGAAGCCGGAGCAGCGGGCTTCACAGACGATGGCATCCCCGTGACGGACGCTGGTGTGCTCCGCAAAGCCCTGCGTTACCAACAGGTGACTGGCGCTGTGATTGCCCTCCACGAGGAGGACCCGTCTCTTTCACTGGGAGCACCACTTAACGAAGGCCTCGTGTCAGCCAAACTAGGCTTGAGGGGCCAACCCGGAGTGGCCGAGTCGACAATGATTTCTCGCGACTGCGAACTCGCTGAGCTCGAAGACGCTGTGATTCACGTTCAGCACGTCTCCAGCGCCGGCTCGGTTCGGGTTATCAGGGAGGCGAAGGCGCGTGGAGTCAAAGTTACTGCCGAGGCAAGTCCGCACCACCTCCTTCTCACCGACGAGGCATGTTCGACACTGGACTCAAGGGCCAAGATGAACCCTCCGTTGCGCTCAGAAGAAGACAGGCAAGCAGTCATTGCTGGCCTTGTGGACGGGACACTTGACTGCATCGCAACGGACCACGCGCCGCATCATGTGGACGAGAAGGAACAGCCATTCGAAGACGCACCATTTGGCACCACAGGACTCGAAACCTCATTCGCCGCGGTCTATGATGAACTCGTCGTGCGCTCCGGTATGTCGCTGGACCTGATCGTGGAACGGATGACCTCGGGGTGTATCCCATTCGGTTTTGAGCCCCCGAGCATTGTTTCTGGTCACGCCGCGAGCATCACTGTGTTCGACCCAGGATCGGAATGGGTGGTCGGGAGTGACGGTTGGGCCAGTTCGAGTTCGAACAGCTGCTTTGCGGGGAGACGCCTCTGCGGCCGAATCGTTCGAACATTTGTTGAAGGAGTTCAGGTCTACGAGGGTGGTTCTAAATGAACGTCAAACGCCTCACGACTGCAAGCACCGCTCTTGTTGTTGTTGATTTCCAAGAGCGCTTCCGCGGCGCTGTATTCGGCTTCGACGAGGCGGCTGCACGCGCTGCAATCCTTGTCTCAGCGGCGAGACTGCTCAACATTCACACCGTTGTCAGCGAGCAGTACCCGAAGGGGTTGGGCCACACTGTGGAGCCGCTGGCGGCAGTTCTCGGTGATGCAGAAATTCTCGAGAAGACAGTGTTTCCGGCGTCCAGAGCTGAGGGTTTCGATCTCAACGGTTCCAGTCAGGTGATTCTGTCTGGCGTTGAGGCTCATGTGTGCGTGGCTCAAACAGCCTTGGACCTGCTGGACTCAGGCCTGGAAGTCTTCATTCCGGCGGATGCCGTGGCCTCCCGCAACGAACTTGATCGGGACATTGCAATTGAGCGACTGAGAAATTCCGGTGCGGTGATCACAACGGTTGAGGCCGTTGTGTTCGAGCTGGCCGGCGGAGCAGGACACCCACTATTCAAAGACCTTCAAGGACTGATCAAATGACCGACGGATATCTCCTCCTGGAAGACGGCTCAACTTTCCCCGGAACTCTCTGCGGAGGGGGAGAGGGGGCGCTGGGCGAGATTGTCTTCACCACCTCAATGTCTGGCTATCAAGAGTCCGTGACAGATCCCAGCTTTGCCGGTCAAATCCTTGCTTTCACCGTGCCTCATGTCGGTAACTACGGAGTTTCTGCTGCTGCCATGGAGTCCTCGCAAATACACGTCCGCGGGGTTGTAATGCGGCGGGGGATGAACGGCGAGGCTGCTGCGAGCGCTGAAGGAGGCTGGCTTGACTGGCTCCGGGACTGCGACATTCCGGCGATCAGCGGTGTCGAGACCAGAGAACTGGTTCGCCACATAAGAAGTCGCGGCACGATGCGCGCGGGAATTTTTGGTTCTTCCACTTCAACTTCTGATGCTCTCGCTCGGATCAACGAGGAAGCTCCCATGACAGGGAGGGATTTGGCGTCGCAGGTAACTCAGGAAGAGATGGTCGAATTGGGGCCGCTTGGGGACGGTCCAGCGATCCGCCTTGCCGTGATTGACACAGGAATCAAGGACTCGATCGTGACCAAGCTCCGTGAGCGTGGAGCCACGCTTGAGTTGCACCCATGCACTGTCACCTCTGACGAGCTGAAGGCTCGCGAGGTTGATGGGTATTTCTTGGCCAATGGCCCGGGCGATCCGGCTGCTCTGGAGTCAATTGTCGGGAACGTTCGAGGACTGATTGGTCACCGTCCCGTATACGGAATCTGTCTTGGGCATCAAATTCTCTGCCGCGCAATCGGGCTTGAGACGTGGAAGCTTCCATTCGGACATCGAGGAGCCAACCATCCAGTCAAGGACCTGATCTCCGGGAGGGTTGAGATCACATCTCAGAACCATGGCTTTGCAGTCAAGGGTCCTGGCGGTTCTACAACCGTTGACACGGATGTGGCGGTTGCGTGGGATACCGACTTTGGCAATGCACAGCTCACCCATGTGAGTCTCTACGACCGGACCGTCGAGGGTCTTTCGCTCCCAGAGGCGCGCTGTTCAACCGTTCAATATCACCCTGAGGCGGGTCCAGGCCCCCATGACGCCGAGCATCTGTTCGATCGATTCCTCAATGAACTGGCAGGAGAAAAGATCTGATGCCACGCCGCGACGACATCAAACGAATCATGCTTCTCGGATCAGGGCCAATTGTCATTGGGCAGGCTGCTGAGTTTGACTATTCGGGAACCCAAGCTTGCAAGGTTCTCCGCGAGGAGGGTTACGAGATCGTCCTTGTCAATTCGAATCCGGCCACGATCATGACCGACCCAGATTTTGCGGACGCGACGTACATCGAGCCACTCCTTCCGGAGACGGTTGCTCGGATTATTGAGAAAGAACGGCCTGATGCGATCCTGCCAACACTTGGTGGGCAAACAGCATTGAACCTGGCAAAGAGCCTTCATGAGGACGGCACCCTTGAGCGCTACGGCGTTGAACTTATCGGCGCAGACTACGACGCGATTCACAGGGCAGAGGATCGCGACATGTTCCGGCAGACGATGCTCAAGGCGGGACTCAGGGTCCCGAGGAGTGCCATTGCCACGAACATGACGGAGGCACGCGAGGCAATGGTGGAGATCGGACTTCCGATCATCATCCGGCCGGCTTTCACTCTGGGCGGTCGCGGTGGAGGTGCCGCCTACACCCAAGAAGAGTTCGAGAGAATCGTCAAGGGCGGATTGGATGCATCACCAATCAGTCAGGTGCTGATCGACGAATCGGTAATCGGTTGGGGCGAGTTTGAGATGGAAGTTATGCGCGACCACGCTGACAACGTCGTGATCGTCTGTTCGATTGAGAATCTTGACCCGATGGGTGTTCACACTGGTGACTCTGTCTGTGTAGCTCCGCAGCAGACGCTCACCGATCCGCTGTACCAGAAGCTTCGGGACCAATCGATAGCTGTGATCAGGGCGGTAGGTGTCGAGACTGGTGGCTCCAACGTTCAGTTCGCTGTGAACCCGGAGACCGAGGAAATCGTTGTTATTGAAATGAACCCGAGGGTTTCGCGTTCGTCAGCGCTCGCGAGCAAAGCAACAGGTTTCCCGATCGCCAAGATTGCGGCAAGGCTGGCAGTGGGATACACGCTCGAGGAAATCCCCAACGACATCACTTTGAAGACGCCCGCGAGCTTTGAGCCTGTCCTCGACTATGTGGTCGTGAAGTGGCCGAGGTTCGCCTTTGAGAAGTTTGTTGGTGCCGATACGGAACTGACAACTCACATGAAGAGCGTCGGAGAGGCGATGGCTCTTGGTGCCGACTTCAAGCAGGCCTTCTCCAAGGCTCTGCGGTCAAGAGAGCTCGATTCAATCCCCGTCTTCCCTGAGGACGAAGGCGAGCTCATGCTCCTGGTGACAACTCCAGGGCCAGAGCGCTTCGATGCCATTTTGGAAGCTTTGCGAAGGGGAGTACCCGCTCAGCGCATTGCCGAGGAAACCGAGATTGAAATGTGGTTCATCACCGAGCTCGCTGAGGTAGCCAAGGACATCTCGCCGGAGAGCGAAGGACTTGTACGCACCTTCCGAGCTGTAGACACCTGTGCTGCGGAGTTTGAGGCTGAGACGCCTTACTTCTACTCGTCATGGGAGCAACCCAAGGCAGATGGGACCCCAGCTCACGAGGCAATTGGCACCGACCGTGAGGCTGTCGTAATTCTCGGTTCGGGACCGAATCGGATTGGTCAGGGAATTGAGTTTGATTACTGCTGCGTTCACGCGGCCCAGGCGGTTAAGGATGCGGATATTGATGCCGTGATGGTCAATTGCAACCCGGAGACGGTTTCTACTGACTACGACACTTCCACCCGGCTCTATTTTGAGCCCCTGACGCTGGAAGATGTTGCGGCAATCTGTGAACACGAGAAAGCGCGCGGTGTGATCGTTCAGTTTGGTGGGCAAACCCCACTTCGTCTTGCTGCTGGACTTGAGGCTCGAGGGATCAAGATTCTGGGAACAAGCATTGACTCGATTGACCTCGCTGAGGACAGGGGCCGCTTTGGACCTCTGCTTGATCGCCTTGGGTACCAAGCGCCGGCGTATGCCACCGCAACGAGCCCTGAAGGTGCCTTGAAGGTTGCGGGCACGGTTGGTTACCCACTCTTGGTCAGGCCCAGCTATGTACTTGGGGGCCGAGCCATGGAGATCGTCTATGACGATGCTGCCCTTGCTTCATATCTGGACCGCACAGGAGTCAGCGTTCATGGAGGTGGCAAGGAGATATTCCTTGACCGTTTCCTTGAGGATGCGGTCGAGATTGATGTGGACGCTCTCTGTGATGGCGAGAACGTCTGGATCGCCGGCATCATGCAGCACGTTGAGGAGGCTGGAATTCACTCTGGTGATTCCGCCTGTGTGCTTCCGCCGCACTCGCTCTCGGGAGCCATGCTTGACCTTGTCCGCGAACAGACAACGGGACTTGCCCAGGAGCTTGGCGTTATAGGGCTACTGAACGTTCAGTTTGCTGTCTTCAAGGGTGAGCTGTATGTAATCGAGGCGAACCCAAGGGCCTCACGGACCGTTCCGTTCGTAAGCAAGGCGATTGGACTTCCCCTGGCTCAACTTGCATGCCGCCTGATGCTTGGAGAGACAATTGCTCAGCTGGACCTTCCTGATGAGCCGCTCGGAGACTACGTCTGCGTCAAAGAGGCAGTCCTTCCATTTGATCGATTCGCGGGGGCTGATGCTCTTCTCGGGCCGGAGATGCGCTCAACAGGCGAAGTGATGGGTATCGCTAAGGATTTTCCAACCGCCTTTGCCAAGGCCCAATCAGCAGCCGGAGCTCATCTTCCACAAGGAGGTGCCGTGTTCCTCTCAGTAAGTGAGGGAGACAAGGTGCTTGCTGGCGCCCTCGCCAGTCAGCTTCATGACCTTGGTTTCAGGGTGATCGCCACGCGGGGAACTGCCGAGGCTGTTTCGAGGATGGGAATACCAGCGCATCCGATCAACAAGATTCCCGAGGGCTCACCGCATGTTGTCGACCTGATTGAAGCGGGGGAGGTCGGGCTTGTTGTGAACACGCCGACTGGTTCCGGCGCTCGCGCTGACGGCTGGGAGATCCGGGCTGCGGCAATAGGCAGGGGCATTCCGTGCATCACCACGATGGCCGGAGGGCTTGCAGCGGCTCGTGCAATCGCTGCTGCACGGGGGAGTGCTCCAGATGTCATTGCACTGCAGGACATGCACAGAGAGGTTCGCGCTTGAGCGACGATCGACCCATTGCGCCATTTGGGCGGCGGGCAGTCCCGGTTGTTGCCAAGCGAATGCTCGGCAAATACACGTCCCTGACGGTCGCGGATCCGGCGGGCAAGTTGCTTCGCCCAGCGCAGTTTCACATGCTCATGGCCCAGGGCAACTGGGGTTCATCTCCATCCGGCCGGCCCTTTCTTCCAAGGGCAATCAGCTACCTCTCTACCGACGGGGAGGGCTCAATTGAGTTCCTGATCGACCCAGTTGGCCCTGGCACCGAAGAACTCCAGGCGCTGGAAGAGGGCGACATGTTGAATATTGTCGGCCCGCTTGGGAACGGCTTTCCGAGTCCCACAGAGGGCAGGCGTCCGGTGCTTGTGGCCGGAGGCATCGGCCTCGCTCCTGTTCTTGCACTTGCAGAGCTGCTTGTAAGTCGTTCGGTTGCATTCGACCTAGTGCTGGGGTTCCGGTCTTCGGAGCACGCGGAGGCCGCCGCTGCGTGGCCTGACGCAATCATCACGACTGACGACGGTTCGACCGGCGTCCATGGCTCTGTTATTGGCCCGCTTGAGGCGTGCATGTTGAGCGAACCCTCTGAGGTGTTCGCTTGCGGACCACCAGGAATGCTTGACGCAGTGCGATCCCTCTGTGATGGGGCCCAGATTGATTCTTGGCTCGCCCTTGAGTCCCCAATGGCATGTGGATTCGGGTCGTGTTTCGGCTGTGCCGTGGAGACCAGGGATGGAATTATTCGTCTGTGTGTGGATGGCCCCGTGGTGGCCGGTAGTTCACTTGCGGGAGTGTCATCCACGGGGAGAGTGGACCCCAAGTGAGCATCAACTTCTGCGGGATTGAGCTTGCGGGCCCTGTCATAAACGCATCGGGCACCTTTGACCCGCTTGCTGCACGGCGTGCATTTGGCGAGACCGTCTTCACTGAATTTCCCTTCAGTGCTCACGTCACGAAGACGATCACGGTCGAGCCCCGCGAGGGCAACCGGCCGCCCCGTCTCTGGGAGGCGCCGGTCTCGCTGATCAACTCGATTGGGCTTCCAAACAAGGGGCTTAAGCGCTGGACTGAAGAGGATCTTCCTGAACTTGTTTCACTTCCTGTCCCGTTGATAGTGAATGTGATGGGCTTCAGCAGGGATGAGCTGCGAACCCTTGTGGAAGCAGTCAACGAACAGGAGGGTGTCTGTGGGATTGAGCTGAATGTCTCCTGTCCCAATGTGGAAACAGGAACCATTGTTGGTTCTGACCCGAAGGAGTGTTCAGGGACTGTCGCTGCTGTACGGCCGCTGACCAGGCTTCCATTGATTGTCAAGATCACTCCAAACGCGACTGACCCAGCCGAGGTGGCAAAAGCGGCGGAGGCGGCAGGAGCTGATTCTGTGTCGATGATCAACACGCTTCGGGGCCTTCCATTGGATCCGATCACTCGGGAGCCATGGCTCGGCGGAGTGACGGGAGGAGTCTCCGGGCCAGCAATTCGTGCAGTTGCAATGTCACAGCTTGCGAGCGTCTGCGAGTCAGTCTCAGTTCCCGTCATAGGAATGGGTGGCGTCGATTCCGGCAGTGCCGCAGCCCAGATGTTGAGCCTTGGGGCTGCCCTTGTCGCGGTTGGCACTGAGAGCTTCAGGGACCCACGGGCAGGAGCTCGGATCAGCGCCGAGCTTGCTGCCATTCAGACCACTTTCTGACCGTGTTCGCCACCCCTTTATGTGAGGGTCAGATGCTCTTCCGCCGGGGGTGACGCTACGTGATGGCAAGTTCTATGTAGGATGCCCAATCGCATGAATTTCTCCGGGGACACAAGCAGCTCAATCGACACACCAGGTCGCTCCCGCAGCCAGCGGATGGATGCTCTTGCTTTGGCAAATGAGATCCGCGGCAAGAGGGCCACTTTGAAGCGCGATCTCAAGGCTGGCCGTGTGAAGGTCTACACCCAGATCGAGTCTCCGGCTGAGTGGCTGATGACCGCCAAGGTCCTCGATCTTCTCCTCGCGGTTCCGAAGGTTGGCCGTGTCAAGGCAAACAAAGCTCTTGTCCAGTGCCGGATTTCGCCCAGCAAGACTGTCGGCGGACTTTCCGACCGTCAGCGCAGCGAACTCGTTTCTCTCCTTTCGCGCTAGAGCACTGTGATGGTCACTCAGCTTGTGGTGATCACGGGCCCTTCTGGAGTAGGGAAGGGAACCCTCAAACAGCGTCTGCTGGAGGAGCTTCACCTGCCGGAGTCAGTCTCCGCAACTACCCGGACCCCCAGGGCGGGGGAGATTGACGGAGTCGAATATCACTTTCTGTCTCGCGAAGAGTTTGAAAAGCGCCGAGCTTCTGGCCAGTTTCTTGAAAGCGCCGAATACGCCGGAAATCTGTACGGGACTCTCCGGGATGAGGTTGAGAACAGAACTGACGGCGCAAGAGCTGTCGTTCTCGAGATCGAGACCAGAGGAGCCGAGCAGGTGCGTGATCGGGTCAGCGATGCGATCCTGATCTTCATCTCACCTCCCAGCCCAGAGGAGCTGCGGCGCCGGCTTGTGGGGAGAGGGACCGACAGCCCTGAACAGATTGAAAGACGGCTCGGGGAGGCAGAACGTGAGTTGTCACTGCAGGATGACTTTGACTTGGTCGTAATCAACGATGACCTTGAAAGTGCAGTTTCAGAGCTCGTTCAGGCAGTCCGAGGCAAGCTGCGCTAGAGTCACCGCAGATGAGCAAATCAATTAACCCCCGCATGGACCTTCTCCATGATCACGTGCCTAGTAATTACGCATTGGTTATCGCCGCTGCGAAGCGTGCGCGACAGATCAACGCTTACTACCACGCCCTCGGGGAAGGAAGCTACGAGGAGTACGTTCCTCCAATGGTTTCGACAACTTCTCGTAACCAGCTCACCATCGCTCTTGAGGAGATTGCCCAAGGCAAGCTCATCGTTGATGCACCCAAGGAAGTTGACTGACCCAAGGGTCCGCCGGGTGTGTGCCTGGCACGGTTTGAGATGAGGATCCTTCTTGGTGTGCCGGGTGGGATTGCCGCGTACAAGGCGCTGGAGTTCGCGCGACTTGCGGTGAAAGCTGGCCACTCTGTAAGGGTTATTCAGACCCCTGCAAGCCTTAGGTTTGTCGGACGGGCGTCGTTCGCAGCGATCACCGGAGCTCCAGTTCTTGCATCGGAGTTTGAGGATGACCCGTTGAAGGGATCGTGGCCTGGGGAGGAGGCTGGTGTCCACAGCCCGATAACTCACTTGGCCCTGATAGAGCGAGCAGATGTCTATGTTGTGGCGCCGGCAACGGCGAACACGCTTGCCCGACTTGCCTCCGGTTCAGCGGAAGACCTTGTTACAACCAGCGCTCTTGCCGCCCAATGCAAGGTGATTCTCGCGCCGGCGATGAACGGCCTCATGTGGGGCAACGAGGCGACCCAAGCAAACGTGAAGACGCTTCGTGCGAGGGAGTTTGAGGTTTTGGACCCTGGGGCAGGTCAGCTTGCTTCACATGGGGAGGAGGGAACTGGACGGCTGGTTGAGCCGCATGAGATTCTCTCCGCAGCCGAGGCCGGAGCCGCCGGAGTTGAAAAGGCACTTGACGGTCTGCGAGTACTTGTGACGGCTGGAGGGACACGGGAACCAATCGACCGCGTTCGCTACATCGGAAATCGCTCAAGCGGAAAAATGGGCGTGGAGATCGCTCGTGCCGCAAAACAGGCGGGCGCAGACGTAACTCTTTTGGCTGCCAACGTCGCCATTGAGATTCCGAGTGGTGTGACGCTTATCCGCGTTGAGACCGCCCAAGAGTTGGAAAATGCAGCGTCGGTTGCATTTGGGCAATGCGATGTCCTCGTCATGACCGCAGCGGTTGCGGACTTCAGGCCAGTTGGAGTGCCGTCCGGGAAGATTGACAAGTCGCAGGGAACGCCGTCTCTGGAGTTGGAGCCAGTGAACGACATTCTCAGAGGGTTGGCTGCAGAGCGTGGCGCGGGTCAGACTCTTGTCGGTTTCGCAGCAGAGTTCGGGAATGGTGTTGATCGGGCTGAGGAGAAGCGTGTTTCAAAGGGGATTGACCTGATGGTCTACAACGACATTTCCAACTCCGAGATTGGCTTCGATTCGGAACTTAACGAGGTGACGCTTTTGACTGCCACAGGACGCACGGCTGTTGAGCGGCAGACCAAACGAGCGGTGGCCGGACGGATTGTCCAAGCCATTGCCGAGCTCAGAGAGACTTAACCAAGCTCCTCCGCGTGGATCTTTTCCCTCGCTTGTGTTGCGGTCAGGACGAAAAGCCCCATCACACGATCCAACTGTCTTGGATTTACCGCCTCGGGAAGGATGTCGCAGCAGAGCCAGATCTCGCCCGAGCGCGTTGCGCTGAAGCGCACCAGGTGTATGCGGCGGTTCCACCAGAGAAGATCCTCATTGTCAAGTTGGCCGGGCCCGCAAACCAGGGCCTGAAACCGCAGTAGTCCATCACGAACGGCGATTCCCATCTCTAACGGCCACCCAGCAGACTCAACTGTAAGACCCCACTCGCCGTAGGCGACCGATCGGGCTGGCTCGGGGAGCGACTCGAGAAACGCCCCAACCGTGTTGATTGCTTTGTCGGTCAGCATCCCGCGAGGTTAGCGGGAGAAGGCTCGCTGCTACCATCCAGCAGGAAGCTTTCGACGCCAAGTTTTTTTAGGCGAGCTGTGCAGTACAGAGCGGGCGATGGCCCGTTCTTTGTTTCTCAGGACCCAACTATGAACCCAGACATCGAAAAGACAATTAACGAGGCTGTCGCCTCCGGAGCGCCTGAAATTGAGGTGCTCCTTGTGGACTCCCCCGGAGCGGGTCGTGTTCGCGTCTACATTGATCATCCTGACGGCGTGACGCTTGGACACTGCGAACTGGTTACAGAACTTCTTGAGGGCCTCCGAGAAACACATGCACTCGAGGTCTCATCACCAGGTGCGGAACGTCCGCTTACCCGCCCAGAGCACTTCCAGCGCTTTGCTGGAAGGACAGCCAAACTCAAACTTTCCCGGCCGCTTGAACCGAGCGGCACCAAAACAATCAGTGGTGAGATCGTCGAAGCCGACGACGAGTCCGTCACCGTCGCCTCAGGCGACGAGCGACTCTCACTTCCATATTCGGCCATAGGTCGCGCGAATCTCGTCGCGGCCGCTTAGAGCGGAGGTCACAAATGTCCAAGGAAATCATTGACGCAATCGGAGCCATTTCAGACGAAAAGGCGATCCCGATGGAGACACTCATCAACGCACTCGAAGCTGCGTTGTTGTCTGCCTACAAGAAGGCTTCCGACTCCGCCGAGTACGCGCGGGTTGAAATCAACGATGACACGGGCGACTTCGTCGTTTGGCAACTCCTTATTCCTGAAGACATTGTCCCTCTCGTACTTAGCGAGGTTGAAGAGGACAACGAGCCGAACATTGATCCAGAGACCGGCGAGGCACGAGAGCCAGCCGCTCCCGAACTTGACCTTGAAAAGATCAAGGCTCACATGGACCGGATTGAAGAAGTTGACGTCACTCCAGAAAACTTTGGTCGTATTGCCGCAGTTACTGCCAAGCAAGTTCTCCTCCAGCGCGTTCGTGAAGCTGAGCGTGAACTCACGTTTGACGAGTACAAGGACCGAGTAGGAGAGCTCATCAACGGAGTCATCCAGCAGACGGACAGCCGCTACACACTTGTGCGTCTCAACGAACAGACTGAAGCACTATTGCCTCGGTCCGAACAGGTTGAAGGCGAGCGCTACGACAACGCCCAGCGCATCAAGGCGATCATCAAGGAGGTCTCCTCTTCACCGAAGGGACCGAGCATCATCGTTTCCCGCAGGGATCCAGCGCTCATCAAGGCTCTCTTCGAGCTTGAAGTTCCAGAGATGGCGGACGGACTCGTTGAAATCACAGAGGTTGCAAGAGAGCCTGGTTACCGATCAAAGATTGCCGTTATTTCGCACGCCGACGGAGTCGATCCAGTTGGTGCCTGTGTTGGTCCAAGAGGCTCAAGAGTCCGGATGGTTGTTTCCGAGCTCCGAGGCGAGAAGATCGACATCATCCCGTTCAACGAGGAGCCTGCCCGTTTCGTGGCAAAGGCGCTTTCGCCGGCCCGCGTTCGCGAGGTACTGGTGGACGACGTTGAGAAGCAAGCGACTGTGATTGTTCCCGATGACCAGCTTGCACTTGCGATTGGTCGCTCCGGACAGAATGCAAGGCTTGCCGCACGCCTTACCGGCTGGCGTATTGACATCAGGTCTGAGACGGAGTTTGCCAAGGAAGAAACTGTCCCAGGCAGCACCACTCAGGAAGAGGAAACTCAGACACGCTGCGCAGCAGTTCTCTCCAACGGACGTCGTTGTCCCAACGCTCCCATTGAGGGATCACGCTTCTGTGGACTTGATGCCCATCAGGCATATGAAGCAGCGGGTGGACAGCCGCTTCCGGAACCTGTTGAAGCTGAAGTTGCCACACCAGATGAGGACGCGGTCGTCGAGGCCGCTGAGGCAGTTGAGACTCCAGTTGAGGCCGCTGAGTCAGTTGACCTCGCCCAAGCTCCTGTCGAGGCAGAAGTTGAGTCCGAGGCACCTGCCGCGGACGAGGCTGAAGTACCGGAGGACTTGCCTGTGGAGTCAATACAGCCAGATGAAGCACCCGCCGATGAATCAACCAACGAGTCAACCAACGAGAACTCGGAAGAGACAGGCGAGTAGACATCATCTCGGCACAGCAATCACGTCTGTTTCGGGTGATTCCGAATAGGCAACTAGACTGGCAGACCAATGGCTAAGAAGCGCGTACACGAACTCGCAAAGGACATGGGCATCTCGAGCAAGGAATTGCTCGCGCAGCTCAATGCTGCCGGAATAGTTGCCAAGGCAGCGGCCTCATCTGTGGATGAAGCCGACGCCAAGGCCGCCGTGATGGGTATTGCCCCTCCAGCACCGAAGGCTGCTCCCACTCCAAAGAAGCCGCCAGTTGCCAAGAAGGAACCAGTCAAGGCCCCAGCTCCGGCCAAACAGGCTCAGGCGCAGCCAGCCAAGACAGATGCTCCCAAGCCCCAAGCGGCTGGCAATGCCAAGGATGACGAGGCCCAACGGCCGACAAGAGACAGCGCGGAGGCTGATGCTGCAGGCGGTCCAGGCAAACGGAGGGTCGTGATCGACTCTCAGGCAAACCGTCGCCCGGCAGCAGGCGGACCGCAGCAAGGCGGCCCAGGTGGCCGACGTCCCCGTAGAAGAGGCGGACGCCGACGGTCTTACGAGGAAGTTTTTGCTGAGGCCGAGAAGCCAGCAGAGGAAAAGACAGATGTGATCCGCGTGAATTCCGGCGCCACAGTCAAGGACGTTTCCGAGTATCTCGGCGTTCCAGTTCCAGACGTGATCAAGCAGCTGATGGCCTTGGGTGAGATGGCAACATTGACCCAGACGCTTCCAGACGAGGTGATTGAAGTACTTGCCGCTGAACTTGATCGTGAAGTTGAGATTGTCCACAGCAACGAAGAGGCCGCTGAGTCACCCGGCTTCAAAGACGACGAGGCCAGCCTCGTATCCCGTCCACCTGTCGTGACCGTGATGGGCCATGTCGACCACGGGAAGACTTCGCTTCTTGATGCCATTAGGAAGACCGAGGTTGCTGCTGGAGAGGCCGGGGGCATCACCCAACACATCGGCGCTTATCAAGTCCACGTTGACGGTCGCGTAGTTACGTTCCTTGACACACCTGGACATCAGGCATTCACTGCGATGCGGGCCAGAGGCGCTCAGGTGACAGACGTTGCCGTAATCGTCGTAGCCGCAGATGACGGAGTTAAGCCCCAGACAATTGAGGCCGTTGACCATGCCAAGGCAGCAGGCGTTCCAATGCTTGTAGCCGTGAACAAGATTGACAAGGAAGGCTCTCAGCCAGACCGGGTTCGCGGCGAGATGGCCGAACTTGGACTTCAGCCAGTGGACTGGGGTGGAGACACGGAATTCTGCGACGTTTCTGCGAAGTCCGGAGAGGGCCTGGAAGCCCTTCTTGAGACGCTCGTTGTGATGGCCGACTTGGAAGACTTGAAGTCCAATCCAAACACCGAAGCTTCAGGGACGGTCATTGAGTCCCGATTGGATCCGGGCCGGGGCGCAGTAGTGAGCATCCTCATCCAGCGCGGCACGCTCAAGATCGGCGACCCGGTTGGAGCTGGTGCGCATTGGGGGCGCGTCCGTGCAATGCATGACCACACTGGCGCCAGGGTCCTTACAGCCCTTCCGGGCGAACCGGTTGAGGTGCTTGGCTTTGATTCGGTTCCTGACGCAGGTGAGTTCGTCAAGGTCTTTGAGAGTGACCGTTCAGCACGCGACTCCGCCAAGGAGCGTGGTCACAGGCTCAAGACCGAGGCACTTGCCAGAAAATCCGGAAGGAAGATCTCCCTCGAGGACATCTTTGCTCTCGGAGTTCAGGAGCTCAATCTTGTTCTGAAGGCTGACGTTGCAGGCTCCATCGAGGCAATTGAGGACGAAATAGCGAAGCTCCCTCAGTCTGAGGTAGCCGTTCGTGTAATCCACAGTGCCGTCGGTGGAATTAACGAGTCTGATGTCATGCTCGCCGCAGCCTCCAAAGCAGTCGTTCTCGGCTTCAACGTGAGGCCCGTTGGCGATGCTCGGGCCTTGGCTGACCGAGAGGGCATTGAAATTCGCAACTATGCCGTCATCTACCGGGTTCTTGAGGACCTTCGGGGGGCCATGGGCGGAATGCTCGTCCCAGATGAGGTTGAAGAGGCCGTCGGCAGCGCAGAAATCCGACAGACCTTCAAGGCATCGAAGATCGGAACCATTGCCGGTTCAGTCGTTACGAGCGGTCGACTTGAACGCGGTGCTGCAGCCCGGCTGGTTCGAAATGGCCTTGTCGTTTACGAAGGCACGATCGAGAGCCTGCGGCGCTTCAACGACGATGCCAAGGAAGTACTTGAAGGCTTTGAGTGCGGCATCGTGCTGAAGGATTTTGCCGATGTCAAGGAGGGGGACATGATTGAGGCCTACACGACCAAGCAGGTGGAGCGAGAGCTCTCCTGACGGGCCTCGCTCTGAAGGTGTGTTGACATTGACCGGGTCGAGGATGAGAAGGGTTGACGAAGCTATTCGTGAAGTGCTCAGCGAAGCGATCCCCAAGGAAATCCAAGATGAGCGCGTTGGCTTTGTCACGGTCACAGATGTGGAAACAAGCCCGGACCTCCGTCATGCAAGGGTCTTTCTGAGCGTTCTTGGAAATCAGGAGGAGCGAGAGGAGAGCCTCTCGGTTCTGCAAGGCGCGCACGGACGGCTGCAGCGGTCAATAGCAACCCAGCTTCGCCTCAAGCACACCCCGGAACTCGAGATCCGGTACGACGATTCGATTGATCGGGGAATTCGGGTCGACGAGATATTGGAGCACGAGATCAACAGGGAGGAAGAGGAATGAACGCAGCTCTTTCAGATGTAGCTGCAGCCTTGAGGTCGGCAGATGATCTGCTGCTGGTCACCCATGAACATCCAGATGGAGACGCAATCGGATCGCTTGTTGCTGCCCATCGGGTTCTTGCGGCGGTTGGAATTGATGCTCCTATGCTTGTCCCAACAGAGGATGAACCCGCAGCTGAATATCACTTCCTTGTTCCCTGGGAAAACGCTGTGCGGCAGCTTCCGGAGGATCTGTCGGGAACCACCTTGGTCATGCTTGATTGCGGAAATCTCGAGCGCTCAGCTGCCGGAGAGCGTGGCGCCAATGCCTCCGCGATCGTCAATATTGACCATCACCACGACAACACCAGATTCGGATCAATCAATCATGTGGTTGACACGGCCTCGTGCACAGCCGAGATCGTTTGGAACCTCGCGGCCGAGTTGGGCGCAGAGGTGGATCAGCTGACAGCAACTGCTCTCTACGTTGGACTTGTAACTGACACCGGCCGTTTCATGTATGACAACACAGGCCCGGCCGCACATCAGATGGCTGCAGATCTCATCCGCATCGGGGTCCCAGTCGCAGCCATGTTCAGGCGTATCTATGAGGGGATCCCAATCGGGAAAGCAAGGCTTCTCGGTCGGGCCCTGAACAACATTGAGCGCCACAGCGATGGCCGACTGACTCTGACTTGGCTTTCGAGAGAAGACTTTGATCAGGTCGAGGCAATAGACGGCTGGTCAGAAGGGATCATCGACCATCTCCGATCTATTGAGGGGACCGAGGTCGCAGCTGTCATCAGGGAACCAATCGGGAACCCAGAGATCAAGCGCATCTCGCTTCGAGCAGCAAACGACGATGTTGATGTGTCAAGGATTGCGCGAGCCGGTGGTGGGGGAGGTCATCGCGGTGCGGCTGGGTTCAGCTCAGAGCTTTCGCCCGAGGGACTTCGTGAGTTTCTTCTGGACCAGATGGCCGCAGAACCTTCTCAGCTGTGACCGCCCTCCCTGCAATCAGGCTTGTAGATAAGCCGGTCGGAATCACTTCACACGATGTCGTGGGGAGAATCCGGCGCGAATATCCAAAGAACACACGTGTTGGACACGCCGGAACCCTTGATCCTTTTGCGAGCGGTCTGTTGCTGATTCTGATCGGGAGGGCCACGCGTACCCAGCGATTCTTTATGGGCCTGGATAAGGAGTACCTCGTGACCGCGCAGTTTGGGGCCACCTCTTCAACGGGTGACCCAGAGGGAGAAATTACGCCCACTGGGAACATTCCGGAAGGAGACCTTGTCCTTCCACTTGGCCCGCAGGATCAGATTCCCCCGAAGTACTCCGCACTTAAGGTAGACGGGAAGCGGGCATACAGCCTCGCCCGGGCAGGAGAGGAATTCACTTTGGAGTCGCGGAGAATCAACGTGACTGCCTTTGTGGAGATGGAACGTGGGCAGTCAACTCGGGATTATCGGATCAGATGCTCTTCTGGGACATATATTCGGTCTCTCATCGGAGACCTTGGAGATGCGTATTGCACCTCACTTCGCCGAACAGAAATAGGTCCGTTCGCTTTGCCGAGGGGAGGGGATGAGACCTTAAGCTTGGAGAGTGCCCTCAAGCTTGTCATGCCCGAAGTGGGGGTGACTGATGACGAGGCCCGCCTTTTGGGCCACGGTCGGAAGCTTGAGGTCACGGACGTTCCTGAAGGCACTGTTGTTGTTCAGGGACCTCAAGGGCTGGTCGCAATAGCCTCAGTTGACGCTGATGGTGTGATGTCTTCCCTCGTTGGTTTCGTTGGCTGAACTAGTCTCCCGTCAGATGCTGATTTCAACCCCTCAGACAGCTGTCCGCCGACCCAGACGGGTAGCCGTTGGTGAGTTTGATGGGGTCCACTTGGGACATGTCGCGGTCATTGCTGACGCTGACACTGTTCTTACCTTTGAGCCGCACCCTCGCGCTGTAGTTGGGCCCACAGGGGCGCCAGAGCTTCTGACCACGCTTGCTCAGAAGACAGACCTGATTGAGGCTCTCGGCGTGAAGGAGTTGATTGTCGCCGAGTTCAACGAAGAGTTCAGCCAGATGAGCCCGAGCGAGTTTGTTGGCGAGATCCTTGTGGATGCTCTGAATGCCGAGGAGGTCAGGGTTGGAGAGAACTTCAGGTTTGGCCGCCGCGCCGAGGGGAACTCCGACACGCTCAAGGCGGACTCAAGGTTCAAGACTGTCGTTGCCGACCTGATCGGTGCTGAAGGAGCTCTTATCTCATCTTCCGCGATCCGTGATCTGGTGCGCGCCGGTGATGTCGAATCTGCTCGGGCAATGCTTGGACATCCCTTCCAGATGAGGGGAGAGGTAATTCATGGCGCCAAGCGGGGCAGGGAACTCGGATATCCCACAGCGAACTTGCTGCCGGTTCCTGGGTGCGTTGTCCCAAAGAATGGCGTCTACGCAGCTCTCGCCAACGGGCGCCCCGCAGCTGCAAGTCTTGGGGTTCGCCCCACATTTGATGATGGGGAGGATGTGGTTCTAGAGGTTTTCATTCTCGATTTTGCGGGAGATTTGTACGGGCAGGAGCTGTCCGTGGACCTTCTTGCGCATCTTCGGCCCGAGCTCCGTTTCGAGAGCCTGGAAGAGCTCACAGACCAGATGGCCCTTGACTGCGAGGCCGCGGCTACGGTCGCGGCGAAGCAAGGCTGACCGGCCTCGCAAACGGCAAGCTCGCTGCCCTGCTACGGTACCCGCAATGAGTCTTACATCTGAGCGCAAGAAGGAACTGGCCGCCGAGTACGGGAG
>JBAXHG010000009.1:0-20435 GCA_037139015.1 Actinomycetes bacterium
GCGTGGTAGGCCTCTGCTTTGACCCCAAGTTTCTTGGACAGCATTGGTGCCATTGCATCGGCCTGCTTGCGTGTTCCCGCATAAACAATCGCCGGTCTGCTTGAAGGATCCTCAAGGACTCGGAGCAACCTTGCCTGCTCATCCGCGCTCCCGTCACAGGTGACAACTGTGAATGAAATGTTCGGACGGTCGAACCCGGTCCTCACCACCGCCGCGTCCTTGAGTCCCAGTCGGATCGCAATGTCCTCAGCAACCCTCGGAGTTGCAGTCGCAGTGAACGCGGAGATATTTGCTGCCCCAAGCCTGCGGGCTGCCTCTCCAAGGCGGAAGTAGTCGGGACGGAAGTCATGTCCCCAAGACGAGACGCAGTGAGCCTCGTCAACAACGACTCGCTCAACTGTCGCTGATTGGATCGCGCGCGCAACCCTGCTGTTGGCCAACCGCTCGGGGGCGAGGTAGAGGAGCCTCAGCTTGCCACTGGCGGCATCCTCCAACGCTTGGTCGTTCTCTTCCTGATCCTTGAGTCCGTGAACAGCCGCTACCTCACCGGGGGCGATTTTCTCCAGTGAACTGATCTGGTCATCCATCAGTGCGACAAGAGGACTGATCACAAGGGTCAGGCCCTCAGAAGCCAGGGCTGGGAGCTGGTAGCAAAGGGACTTTCCAGCTCCTGTAGGCATGACTGCAATTACATCCTTGCCGTCGAGTGCTCCTTCTACCGCCTCACGCTGTCCTGGGCGGAAATCGGCATGGCCAAATCGCTCAAGGCCACTGACGATCTGACTTGCGGCGTCGGTCACGCAGGCGTGTCTGCAGGCTCGAGCTCAAACTTGCCCGTGGACTGCTCGCCGCCGACTGGGTAATCACCGGTGAAGCACGCATCGCAGTGTGTGGCTCGCTCGCCACCAATCGCCTCATACACGCCCTCAAGGGAGATGTATGCAAGTGAGTCAGCACCAAGGTCCTTGGCGATTTCGTCAACAGTCTTGTTGTGCGCGGCCATTTCCTCACGCGTGGGCATGTCAATCCCGAAGTGACATGGATGGCGGATCGGCGGTGCGCTGATCCGCAAATGCACCTCACTCGCCCCAGCGACCCGGAGCATCTCAATGATCTGGCGCGTTGTGTTGCCGCGGACGATCGAGTCGTCCACAACCACAAGTCTCTTCCCGGCGACGATCTCCGGAAGTGGGTTGAACTTCATCCGCAGGCCGTGCTTGCGCAACGCCTGGCCTGGCTCGATGAATGTCCTGGCGACATAACGGTTCTTTACGAACCCATCGTCCTGAGGCAACCCGCTGCCGCGTGCGTAACCGCGGGCTGCAGGGTTCCCTGAGTCCGGAACGGCGATGACAAGGTCCGCGTCCGCCGGCGCCTCACGGGCGAGAATTTCCCCCATGCGTCCTCGCGCGGCCTGCAGCACTGTGCCGCCCATGCGCGAGTCGGGACGGGCGAAGTAGATGTATTCAAAGAGGCAGAACGCCCTCCGCCCGCCTTCAACCGCCATGCGGCTTCGAATGCCACCGGGAACCAAGGTCACAACCTCTCCCGGCTCAACCTCGCGCAGGTATTCGGCGCCCATAATGTCGAACGCGCAGCTTTCGCTGGCAACGCAGTAGTTGCCGTCAATCATGCCGAGGACAAGTGGTCGAATTCCAAGCGGGTCACGGAACGCGACGACACTTTCGTTGGTCAAGACCACTGTTGAGAATGCTCCACTCAAGCGTGGAAGCACGTCCACGACTGCGTCCTCCAGCGTCTCGGCGGGATGCGTGGAAAGGAGTGCTGCCATCAGCTCCGAGTCTGAGGTTGAGCGAAGCTCGATTCCGGCTGCGACAAGCTCATCGCGGAGCTCTGTAACACCGGTCAGGTTGCCATTGTGGGCGAGGGCCAACTCCCGGCGGTCAGAGCGATAGATCGGCTGAGTGTTCTCCCACCCGGACGATCCGGTGGTCGAGTAGCGGACATGGCCGATTGCGACATCTCCGTCAAGCGAACCAAGTGTTGTCTGGTCAAAAACCTGTGAGACAAGGCCCTTGTCGCGAAGCGTGAGGATGGTCCCCCCAAGTGACGCGGCTGCGATTCCCGCTGCTTCCTGGCCTCTATGTTGAAGGGCGTAGAGCGCGAGATAGGAGTACTTGGATACCTCAAGACCGGGGGCGACTATTCCGAAGACGCCACACTCATCCTTGGGTCCTTCTCGCATCTCGTCGTTGCCGTTGGCCACGCTGTTCACTCTCAGTTCGAACTGACAGGCCGAAGTACGAGCCTAGCAACCAATGTCATGGCAGGTAAACCTTCAACCCACCATCGCGCGCCTCGCGGATCTCAGCGACTGGGATTGAAAAGTGCTCTCCATCAGCATCTGCGAGCACAAGGTCGCGTCCGCCGGTCCGGCCAATCACTGTTGCCCCTGGGACGGTCGCAATCGCGGACTCTTCCCCAGCGATGACAAACGCTTGTCCGGGTGCCTCACCAAACAGCGCCTCGTCAGAAAAGACGGCGACGGTCACATCGCAGCCGATGCCGGCCATCGCAGTGCACTCTGCGAGAGAGACACCAAGTCCACCCTCGCTCACATCGTGAGCGGTGACAATGGCGCCGCTGCGGACGCCCTCTCGGACCGCTGCATGGGCTGCAAGAACGGCGGGAAGGTCAATCTCCGGAAGTGACCCTTCTGGGGCCTTTCCGCGTCGGGCTGCAAGTTCTGACGCGACGAGGCTTGGCTTCGCCGGGCCGACGAGCGCAATGACGTGACCGTCGGCAACAAAACCACTGTGGGAAGTCTTGGTTGCGTCGGGCATTTCGCCGACCATTCCAACGACTGGCGTTGGCAGGATTGGACCATCCGGACCTTCGTTGTAAAGGGAAACGTTGCCGCCGACGACGGGGATGTTGAGCGCCTCGCAACCTTGTGCGATTCCCTCAACTGCGTTGATCAGCTGCCAGGCAACATGGGGCTTTTCAGGGTTTCCGAAGTTGAGGCAGTTGGTCAAGCCAAGTGCTTCCGCTCCCGTGCAAGCGAGGTTAGCTGCACATTCCAGAACGGATTCGAGCGCACCGCCCTTTGGATCAGCCGCGACCCTTCGTCCGTTGCCATCAATTGACACTGCAATGGCTGGGCGGACACCGTCGTCGCCGGCTGGAAGTGCGAGGACGGCCGCATCGGCCTCATCTGGGCGGCGGACTGTGCGGGCTTGGACGATCTGGTCGTACTGTTGGAAAACCGGCCTGCGGGAGGCAAGGTTTGCGCCCTTGAGAAGTTCAATGAGGGTTTCCGCGTGATCGGCCTGCTCCGGAAGATCTGCTGGAGGTCCGGGATAGAGGCCAGCTTCGGGCGCTGCTGGTGCCAAGTCATAGAGGGGGCAGTCGTCCACAAGTGTGGTGACGGGAATGTCGCCGACCACCTCATCGCCGACAAGGATTCGCATTCGGTCGCCTTCAGTGACTTCGCCAATGTCATTTGCAAGCAGCTCCCAGCGCTCACAGACCTCAAGCACGGCTGCCACCTTTGACGGTTCAACAACCGCCAGCATGCGCTCCTGAGATTCACTGACCATGATCTCGAACGGTTCCATTCCCTGCTCACGCAGTGGAACTTTTGCGACGTCAATGTCAAGCCCTACTCCACCCTGTGCTGCCATCTCCGAAGCGGAGGAGGTGAGGCCGGCAGCTCCAAGGTCTTGGAGTGCGACGAGAAGGTCCGCGTCAATCAGGTCAAGGCAAGCTTCGAGCACCTTCTTCTCAGCGAAGGGGTCGCCGATCTGAACGGTTGGACGCTTGTCCGCATCGTCATCACCAAGCTCTGCGCTTGCGAGAACACTTGCTCCGCCAATTCCATCGCGGCCAGTCAACGCGCCGAACAGGATCACGCGGTTCCCAACACCTGTTGCAGCACAGCGCATCAGGGCGTTTGGGTCTGCGATTCCAACGCACATCGCGTTGATCAGGCAGTTGGACTCATATGAAGGGTCAAAGTGAATTTCGCCGCCAACGGTTGGAACGCCGATTGAGTTGCCGTAATGGCCGATTCCTGCAACTGCACGGTCAAGGAGCCAGCGGGAGCGCTCTGATGACGGGTGGCCAAAGCGGAGCGAGTTGAGCATTGCGATCGGGCGTGCTCCCAAGGCGATTACATCGCGGAGAATTCCGCCAACACCTGTGGCAGCTCCTTGGAATGGCTCGACAGCGCTCGGGTGGTTGTGGGACTCAACCTTGAATGCAATCGCGAGTCCCGAAACTTCAACAGCGCCTGCATTTTCGCCAACGCCCAGCAGCAGGCGATCGCCCTCCGTTGGCAGACGACGCAGGACCTTCTTTGAATGCTTGTACGCGCAGTGCTCGCTCCAGAGGAGGGAGTACATGGCAAGCTCAACTTCGTTGGGCTCACGGTCAATCAGCGCAACAATCTGGTCGTACTCCGGCTCGGTCAATCCGAGCTCGACTGCGCGGCCCTTGCCGGGCACGGAGTCAGTTGGCTGCGCCGACACGGTCGCCTCCCTTGAGGATCGATGCGAAGAGTTTGAGTCCATCTGCCGAGCCGGTCAGGACGTCAACGGCGTGCTCAGGGTGTGGCATCAGGCCGACGACATTTCCGGCTTCATTGCAGACGCCAGCAACATCAGCAGCTGAGCCGTTCGGGTTGTCGCCCGGTGCGTAACGGAAAGCAATGCGCCCATCGGCTTCGAGTTGAGCCACTGTCGCCTCATCGGCATGCCAGCGTCCGCTCATGTGCTTGACGGGAATCGAGAGTCGCTCTCCCGCCTCGCAGGCTGCCGTCCATGGCGTGCCCGGGTTCTCAACAATGATGTCAACCTGCTTGCAGAGGAACCGCAAGCCGCTGTTGGTAAGGAGGGCGCCTGGCAGGAGTCCTGCCTCGCAGAGCACCTGAAATCCGTTGCAAATGCCGAGCACAGGGCCGCCCTCAGCTGCAAAGTCGGCTACTGCCTTCATCACGGGCGAAAAGCGCGCGATTGCCCCGGGGCGAAGGTAGTCACCGTAAGAGAAGCCTCCGGGAACCACGACTGCGTCAACGCCATCAAGGTCGGTGCGCCCGTGCCAGAGGAGCTCTGCATCGGTGACCATCGCGCAGGCGTCAAGCGCGTCCGTTTCGTCACACGAACCTGGAAAGCGAACAACTCCGACGCGGAGGGACAAAGGTCAGTCCTCTTCCAACTGAATTTCGAAGTCTTCGATCAGCGTGTTGGCAAGCAGCTTTTCGCAAAGAGCTTCCAGCTGAGAGGGGTCGCTTACCTCAAGCTCAACAAGGCGGCCAATGTGAACGTCGGTGATGCCTTCAAAGCCAAGCGCTGGAAGTGCACGCTCGACCGTCTGACCCTGTGGGTCCAGGATCCCCTGCTTGGGACGGATGAGTACACGGGCTTTCATGCGGCAGTCCTCTCCAGCCACGATTCAAGTGGCTCTCCGGTCAGGAGTTCGTACGCCTCGAGGTAACGGGCGCGGGTTGCGTTGACGATTTCAGCGGGAATTTCTGGTGCGGGTGGAGTCTTGTCCCAGCCAGTTGAGACGGCCCAGTCGCGGACGATCTGCTTGTCGAAGCTTGGCTGTCCCTTGCCGGGTTCGTATTGGTCGGCCGGCCAGAAGCGGGAGGAGTCAGGGGTAAGGACCTCGTCGCCAATCGTGAGCACGCCGTCCTCATCCTCACCAAACTCAAACTTGGTGTCGGCGAGGATGATTCCGCGAGACCGGGCGTACTCGGCGCCCTGCTTGTAGATCCCGATTGAAAGGTCGCGCACGCGGGTCATCAGGTCCCGGTCACCGACTACACCGCAGGCGGTGTCAAAGTCAATGTTCTCGTCGTGATCGCCAACTTCAGCCTTGGTGGCTGGCGTGAAGATCGGCTCTGGCAGCTGTGACGACTCTTGCAGTCCTTCAGGGAGTGGCACGCCACAAACGGTGCCGCTCTCTTGGTACTCAGCCCAACCGGACCCGGCCAGGTAGCCACGGACCACACATTCCACGGGGAGCATTTCCAGCTTTCGGACCAGAACTGCACTACCGCGAACCTCAGCTGGGACACCTTCCGTGACAGACACGGTGTGGTTTGGAACAAGACCGGCAATGCGGTCAAACCAGAAGTTCGAAATGGCTGTCAAAACAGCGCCCTTGCTGGAGATCTCATTCGGATGAACGGCGTCAAAGGTGGACACCCGATCGCTTGCGACGAGCAGCAGTTTGTCGTCGCCCACCGCATAGATGTCGCGGACCTTGCCTGACGAAATCAGCGAGAGGTCTGCGAGTGCGGTCACTGCTGCGACATTACCAATGCGTTCGGAAGTGCTTTTCCCCGATTTCCGCTCTGTGCGGGGTGGTCAAACCGCTCATTGAAAGAGCATCTTGACGGCGTGGACAACAGCGGCACCAAAGAACAGCACCAGGCTGATGCCGCCAACCCCAATCAGGATGCCGGCGCAGTAGACGAACAGGTCGCCCAGAATCACTCCAAGGCAGAGCACAACAGCCCCAAGCGCTGGCAGCGTGTCCAGTCCACTGAAGGGTGGTGCGAACATCGCGCCTGCTGAGAAGGCGATGACTACAGCCCCTGTCACCCGGGAGAACCAGCGTGACTGCAGCATCTGTTGGCCACGGGGCTTTGAGCGCTTCTCGAACCAACGCACACGCCTGACGATGAACGGCAGGGCCTTGCCCGTCGTGGCCTCCCCCAGCTCACGCTGACGCCATTTGGCCGGCAACCAGATGGCCCGCAGGCCAATGACCATCTGCAAGCCGAGCAGAATCGTGATCACTTCGAAAACATGTGTCACGCCACCTGTTGGGAGCGGCAGTGCTGGAACCGACATCAGGAACAGGATCAGGACCGCGAAGCTGCGCTTTTCGAGCACATCCTCAAGTCCAGCGAGCGTCTTTGGCTTGTCAGAGCCCAGCCACTTTTCCAGCTCATCGCTGAACACGGGCATGACCGTCTCCTCGTTTGACTCCGGCAAGGCCGGCATCTGGTCAGCCGATCGAGTCAAGGCGCGAGACGAGCTCCGCCCGGTGTTGCACGAAAGCCTCTGCGTCGAAGATGGTGTCTAGGTCCAGTCCCAACCCTTCTGCCTCAACAAGTCCGCGCAGCGGTGTGCGCGTATCCCAGGCTTGCTGTGCCAGAAGCTGCGCGGTGCGATACGCATCATCGCGTGAGGAGCCTGACTCAACGAGTGCGAGCAGCAGGCGTTGTGAGAAGAGCGCGCCGTATGTGAGCTCAAGGTTTTCCTTCATCCGCTCTTCGTTGACTACAAGTCCCTCCACGAGGGATGTCACGCGGAAGAGCATCAGGTCAAGCAGGATCGTCGCGTCGGGCAGAATCACGCGCTCGGGAGCACTGTGGGAAATGTCGCGCTCATGCCAGAGGGCAACGTTCTCCATGGCGGCAACCGAGTAACCGCGCAAGAGGCGTGCAAGGCCCGTCAGGTTCTCTGACTTGATCGGGTTACGCTTGTGCGGCATTGCAGACGAGCCCTTCTGCTTGCCCTTGGCGAATGGCTCTGATGCCTCTCCGACCTCTGTGCGCTGCAGGTGGCGGACTTCAACTGCAAAGCGTTCAATGCCGGCTCCGGCCAAGGCGATCGCGTTCAGCAATTCTGCGTGGCGATCACGCGGAACGACTTGGGTTGAAACGGGCTCAGACGGAATCCCGAGGCGCTCGAGTACGCGGCGCTCAAAGTCTGGGCCGAGCGCCTGGTGTGTTCCAACAGCGCCACTGATCGCGCCCGTGGCAGCTTGGGCAAACGCGCGATCAAGCCTTTCAAGGTTGCGCTGGGCTTCAAATGCGAATCCGGCGAGTTTGATGCCAAAGGTTGTCGGCTCGGCGTGAACGCCGTGTGTGCGGCCAACGCAGATCGTGTCCACATGCTCACGCGCGCGGGCAACGAGTGCTTTGACCAGCTTTGCCTGAGCGGGGACAATGATTTCCCCAGCAGCCTTGATCTGCAGGGCAACGGCCGTGTCAAGCACGTCGCTGCTGGTCAGGCCGTAGTGGATCCAGCGTCCGGAGTCGCCAGCGCTCGCTCCAAGCGTGTCGACAAATGCGGCCACATCGTGGTCAGTCGTCTTCTCGCGTTCAAGAACCTCTGCAACTGTGAACGTCGCTGCGCGGATTGCGTCAAGGTCGGCTTCGGTTGGCCCTTCGATCTCCTCGGCGCAAGCCACTTCAACCTTGCGCCACGCTTCCATCCGGGCCTCGTCAGTCCAGAGGGCGCCCATCTCCGCGCGTGTGTAGCGGTCAATCATCAGGCGTTGATGATGCGCTCGGCCAGCGCTGCTGCGTTACGCGGGTTGTCCACGCCAACGGTTGCGACTGGAACACCTGGTGGCATCTGGACAATTGAAAGCAGTGCGTCAAGGCCGCCGGCAACGGTCATTGCGCTTGTCAGTGGAACGCCAATGACTGGAAGGTCCGTGTGTGCTGCGACGACGCCTGGCAAAGCTGCGGCAAGGCCAGCTCCAGCGATGATGACTTTGAGTCCACGGGCGCGCGCGGTCTTTGCGTATTCGGCGACATCGTCCGGGTTGCGGTGTGCGCTGGAAACTTTGATCTCGCTGCTGATCCCACGCTCTGTCAGCTCCTTGGCTGCCTTTTCCATGATGGGAAGGTCGCTCTCGCTGCCCATGATGATTCCAACCAGTGGCCCATCAGATTTGAAGTCGGCGAGGGCAGCTTCGACTTCTGCGGTTACGTCGGCAACGGCTTGAGTGTCGTCTGAAGGTGTCATTCGTCTCCTGCGATCTGGGCGGCAATGTCAGTGCGATTCTGACTGCCTTGGAAGGTCACGGTCTGGACCCCAGCATAGGCAGCACGGCGGGCGTCAGCAGGGCGCTCACCCATGCCCAACACGGCCAGAACGCGGCCGCCAGCGGTCACAGTGTTTCCGTCAGGGTCAAAGGCCGTTCCGGCGTGGATTGCCTCAACTCCTTCGGGAAGGCTTTCAAGGCCACTGATCACGTCACCGGAGCGCGACGACTCGGGGTAGCCGGCGGATGCCATGACGACAGCGACTGAGGTGCGCTCATCCCAGTGCAGCTTTGCGCCTTCAAGCCCGCCGCGGCGGGTGGAGCGGAGCATCAGGTCGTAAAGGTCGCTCTTGAGGCGCGGCAGAACAGCCTGCGTCTCAGGGTCACCAAACCGAACGTTGAACTCGAGGACTTTGGTTCCCTTGGGGCTGATCATCAGGCCCGCGTAAAGGATTCCGTGGAACGGAGCGCCGCGACGCTTCATCTCTTCCAGAACAGGCTGGTGCACTTCCTTAACAAGCCGCTCGGCTTCTTCAAGGCCAAAGCCTGGGACGGGTGAGAACGCGCCCATGCCACCAGTGTTGGGGCCAGCGTCGCCGTCACCAATGCGCTTGAAGTCACGTGCTGGAGCGAGCGGTATCGCCGTGTCGCCATCGCAGATGGCTAGCAGGGACAGTTCGTCTCCGTCAAGGAACTCTTCAACAACAACCAGGTCGCCACCGTGGATCCGGTCCACGAGAAACGCGGTCAGGGCCTCGCGGGCTTCAGCCTCGTTCTGGGCGATCACAACGCCTTTGCCTGCGGCGAGGCCGTCGTCCTTGATGACCGTCGGGTAGCCGGTTATCGCAGCCATGCCGTCTTCAACGGTGCGCACTTCCGCATGGGCTGCGGTTGGGACGCCGGCGGCGATCATCACTTCCTTGCAGTGCGCCTTGGAAGCCTCAAGTCGAGCTGCCTCCTGAACGGGACCAAAGCATGGGATGCCAGCGTCGTGGCAGGCGTCAACAAGCCCTGCGACAAGTGGCGCCTCCGGCCCAGCGACTACAAGGTCACACTCGCGCTCTTTGGCAAATGTCACGAGTCCCTGAACGTCGTCGGCGGCAATGGCGACAACCTCTACATCAGCCGCAATCCCGGCATTGCCAGGAGCGCAGATGATTTCCGGCTTGCTGGGTGAGCGCAGTAGCGCGCGGATGATCGCGTGCTCACGACCGCCGCCACCGGCAACTAGAACCTTCGGCATCGTGCCGCTCCTCTCATTGGCCTTGCATTTCTCATGTTGGTTCTATCGGATCAGGCGGTTCGGAGGTGAGTGGTGACGGTCAAGGCAATAGCTCAAACGAGTTGACATGCTTGGGCTTGATCGCCCCGAAGTGCCTGTGGTCAAGTGTCACGATCTTCGTCACGTTGAGCCTTTCGGCAAGAGCGACTACTGAAGCGTCAGTGCCGCCAAGTGGGAAGTCGGAATATTGCTCCACAAGCTCGGCCATGCGCGCGAGGTCATCGGGCATTGGTGCGTCAACCCGAAAGATTGCTACTCCGGCGAGGAACTTGGCTTCTGCTGCAGCGCCAAGCTTCTTTCCGATGAGATAGGAGGCCTCCCCAAGTGCCATTCCTGGAATAACAGGAATCAGGTCGCTTCGCGAAAGCACTTCCAGGCATTCCGAATGCCGCGCATCATCTGTGTCCGCTACTGCCACGAGCGGGCCTGTGTCAAGTACCGCGAGGTTCACCGTAACCGTACTTTTCGAGATATTCGTCGACGTTTGAGGCCATATCGCTTGGGCTGTCGCCACTGGATCCAACTGCTGCAAACGGAAGCTCCCGACGGTTCCGCCCGCTTGCGGGCAGGTGCTCTTCCAGTGCCTGCCGGACGATGGCTGACACGGATTCTCCACGGCGTTGAGCTTCAGCCTCAAGGGCGATCGCCAATTCGTCAGTAATTGCGATAGTTGTGCGCTTCATACCTGCATAATAGCCTGGCTGCACCGTCCTGGTTCCCATTGGAACAGAGTGGCACGGCCAGGTCCGAGCAGGGGCGATCTGCTTAATTCCTCAACGGAAGTGCGTCCTGTTCTTTACCGCTCTTCGCAAAGCGGGTGCAAGCGCACCCGCTCGAAGGCCCCTCTAACTAGATCGACGAGATGAAGTCGTCAATTGGAATGCCCGAGAGAGTCTCGTAGGAAGCTGTACCGCGCGAGCCGAGCTCAAGCGAGATGCGGGCCATGGTCGTCTCATCAGGGGCTTCGACGATGTTCACAAAGTCGTAGCGCCCGAGAACTGCCCACTGGGCGGTGACGGTTGCGCCAAGGGCTTCGATTTCGGCGTTGACTTCCTTGATGCGCTGCGGGTTGCTCTTGACCGTCTGGACGCCTTCTGGCGTGAGCTTGGAAAGCATGATGAAAGTTGGCATGTCGCTACCTCCGGTTGGTATCGGGAAATTCCCCTGCCTTGTTTCTACCGCACAGAGGCCCGGCAGGCGAGGTTGCCTGCGCAGTTCTTCCACTTTGCGGGCGCAATCATGAGATAGTTCGCGGCAGAGTTGTAGAACTAATCGTTCTACCGTGGCCGAAGTGAGCTACGCTGCTGCCATGGGGAGATCAATTCACGTGCGCCTGGACGAACTCTCAGAAGGGGCCATGGCCCACCTTCACAACTGCGGAATGACCGACTCCGAAGCAGTCCGGACAGCGCTGGTTGAATGCGCGGCATCGCGCATCACGCCACAAGCACTTCGGGCAGAGATGGAGCAACTGGCGGCCGACGAGGCCGATGTTGCGAACTCGCTTGACGTTCTTCGATTCATGGAGTCGCTTGAACCATCCGACCAGAAGTCAGGGACCTGATGGTCCGTGGTGAGTGCGTGCGCCTGCGGTCCCCGCGGGAGGCGCGCGGAGGAGTGCAGACCGGTGAGCGCTACGGCGTAATCGTCCAGTCCGACCTGATGAACCTGAACCGGACCGTTCTTGTAGTGCCAACCTCATCGAGCGCCCGACCGGCCAGCTTCCGCCCAAGGCTTGAATTCCCCGACGGCCCCACCTACGCGTTAACCGAGCAGACCCGAGCCGTGGACCGAGAATCAGTCGGCGAGCCAATCGGCAGGCTCAGCGCCAGCGAAATGCTCGCCATGGAACAGGCGCTCAAGCTCGTACTTGGTCTTGTGGGCTACTCAGCCTAAGCGGCTTAACTTAGGGGGCTGCAGCGACGAGCGCCTACGCAGTCACACCGCTGCAAGCAGACGAAGTGATGATGTCAATAGTCCTGAAGTGCGTACGAGTTCAGGAACTGCCGTTTCCAGAAATACGCACGCTCAACTTGGGTCAGTCGGGCAAGGTCACAGACCTCCTCCCAGTCAGAGCGAATCACTTCAATCTGCATGTCAATGATCTCTCTCGCTTCAGCCCGCCGGACTTGGTACGCCTCAGCGTGCTCAACACAACCAGCAAGCTGACTCTCCTTGAATCCGTTGGGGCCAATCATCATGCTTTGCGTGGCTCGGCCCGTATTCCTGGGTTGCGGGGCAATGTCATACGCGGGGGTGAGTGTGAGGTATTGACCATCCCAGAACGCCGCGTGGTTGCGGGCATGGTCATCGTTGTTTCCCACGAGAATGTTGAACGTGATTCGCGAGAACAGTTCGGTGAGCGTGCGTGAAGACTCCGTGAAGTGCGCTCTTACAACCTGCGCAAGCTCGGCATAGCTGGCGTACCTCGGTGCGAGCTCGCTCAGTTGAAGGATCGTGAGCGCAGACACTAGAGAACGACGGTTGGCAGCTCCGGGAGTACGGTCAAACCGGTCAACCAGCAGGGCCTTCTTGCCGAGCACTTCGACAAGTTCCACAGGGGCCGCATCCAGCGCTGCTCGACGGGCGAGTTCCATTGCGATGAACTCTCCCTGCACCACCGGGTACGAATCGGTCGCTGATGAGAACTTCGCAATCTTCTTTACATGCCCGGCGTCAATCAACGCCTTCGGTCGAGCACCACCGACTGAGCTTCCGTGCAACAGCGCCTGATCAAGAGCAGGTGTGAGCGGGATTCCCGCTTCCACTCGCTGAGCCGACGTTGCAAGCTCGTCCAACGTGGCATTCGGTCCCCCGCGAGCCTGGTACTCACTTGCACTCTCCTGAAAATCAAGAGCTCCAACTCGATCGCTTCCAGAGTTGAGAAGAAAGGTGATCCGGCCAAAGTTCACGGGATCCGAAGTCGTGGATGCCTCGCGTCCCAAAAGTCCGTTCATGATCACGCGCTGGCCCCATGCATCAGGACTGCTGTCAAGAATGCACCCGGGAGCGTCCAGATCGGAAAGCGGGCGCTGTCTGCCCGCTTCAAGTGGAAGCTCGGGCGTGTAAAGCGAGATCGCGTCGGCGCGCTCCAGGTACGAGGGCGCGTATCTAAATGTCACTTCACCCGAAAGCTCGTCAAGCCGGCCGGCTACAACCGGCTCGTTGCGCTCGGGCAACCAGATCCAAACGTAGGCGGAACCAGACTTCTTAGAACTCGCCATCGTTCTCCTCGCGGCGCGATCGCACCCGCTGCCGTATCAACGCTGCGCGGTCAATACTGCGTGCGGCCTCCGCTGCCAACCGAGGCTTGTCCTCATCAAAGAGAGCCACGCCAACCAGGTTTGCCACATCAAAGGCCGTTCCAAGCATGACGGTTGGGTCGCCACGCTCGACCTTGCTCAAGGTGCTGGGCGTTATTCCAGCGCGCTCTGCGAGCTCACGCGCAGTCCAACGCCGTTCGATGCGTGCCTGCTTGATCTCGCTTCCCAGCAGCTGTGCGGCCAGCAATACCGAGCGAGGATAGACATGCGTTCGCTTAGCCATAACACCAAATATAACACGACTTAAGACCCTAAAACAAGTTTTATTAAACTTTCTTAGAGCATCTTAGCTGCGCCAACACCCTTCACACTGATCGTCTCCCCGTCGCGCCCGACAACTGCCTTTGAGCCCTCTGGCAGTTCGCCTGCGAGCACGAGCTTGGAAAGTGGGTCAGTAACCTCACGCTGAATCGTGCGCTTCAAAGGACGAGCGCCATAAGCGGGGTCATAGCCAAGGTCGGCGATCAGGTCACGCGCCTCAGGGCTCATGTCCAACTCAACACCCCGGGCGGCAAGTCGCTGGGCGACCCGCTCAACCTGGAGGTTGACGATCTGGCCAATCTGCTCGCGGTCAAGGGTTGCAAACTCAACGATGTCGTCAAGCCGGTTGATGAACTCCGGCCGGAAATGGTTTTCCGCTCCCAAGCGACCACCTGGAATGTTCGACGTCATCACAAGAATCACATTGGTGAAATCAACGGTGCGCCCCTGACCATCGGTCAGACGACCGTCATCCATCACCTGCAAAAGGATGTTGAAGACTTCTATGTGAGCCTTCTCGACCTCGTCAAGCAACACGACTGAATACGGGCGCCTGCGCACAGCTTCGGTCAGCTGGCCGCCCTCTTCGTAGCCGACATAGCCGGGAGGCGCACCGACAAGGCGACTGACGGCGTGCTTCTCCATGTACTCCGACATGTCGATCCGGACCATCGCGTCCTGACTGTCAAACATCAGGTCGGCAACAGCTCGGGCAAGTTCGGTCTTGCCGACACCTGTCGGCCCAAGGAACATGAAGGTGCCAATCGGACGGTCAGGGTCCTGCAGGCCGGAGCGCGAGCGGCGCAGTGCGTTTGAAACTGCGTCAACCGCCTCGTCTTGCCCGATGACGCGCTCATGGAGGCGCTCTTCAAGGTGCAGCAACTTCTCCGCCTCACCTTCGAGCATGCGGTCAACGGGAATACCGGTCCAGTGAGCGACGATCGCCGCAATGTCCTCTGCGTCCACAACTTCTTTGAGGAACCGTGCCTCGCCACGGTCAACCTGCTCAGCGTCTTCGAGCTCCTTCTCAAGGTCAGGGATTACTCCGTAACGCAGCTCGGCTGCGCGCTGCAGGTCACTGTCGCGCTCTGCCCTGTCGGCCTCGCCTCGGGCTGCTTCAAGGTCGCGCTGGACGTCGGCAACGGAGTTGAGCGCGGACTTCTCTGCCTGCCACTGAAGGTTCATTGCGTCGGCCTCTTCGCGCAGGTCGGCAAGCTCCCGCTCAATTGCGTCACGGCGTGAGACGGCGGCAGCGTCAGTTTCCTTCTCCATTGCCTGCCGTTCAATTTCGAGCTGCATGATCCGGCGTTCGACCTCGTCGATCTCCGTTGGCTTGGAATCAATCTCAATCCGCAAGCGGCTTGACGCCTCATCAACAAGGTCAATCGCCTTGTCTGGGAGGAAGCGATCAGCGATGTAACGGTGCGACAGGGTTGCCGCTGCGATCAGCGCGTCGTCCTGGATCATCACCTGGTGGTGCACTTGGTAGCGGTCCTTGAGCCCGCGCAGAATTGCGATTGTTGCCTCAACTGAAGGCTCGCCAACGAACACTGGCTGGAAGCGGCGTTCAAGCGCCGGGTCCTTCTCAATGTGCTTGCGGTACTCGTCAAGTGTGGTTGCACCAACAGCCCGCAGCTCACCACGGGCGAGCATTGGCTTGAGCATGTTTGCTGCGTCAACCGCGCCCTCGGCTCCACCTGCTCCGACGATCGTGTGGAGCTCATCAATGAAAAGAATCACCTGGCCGGCAGCCTCGGTCACCTCTGCAAGGACTGCTTTGAGGCGGTCTTCAAACTCGCCGCGGTACTTGGCACCGGCGATCAGCGAGCCGATGTCCAAGGCGATCACCTTGCGGCCGCGCAGGCCTTCGGGCACGTCGTCGCTGACGATCCGAGAGGCGAGTCCCTCAGCGATCGCAGTCTTGCCGACACCCGGTTCACCGATCAGCACCGGGTTGTTCTTCGTGCGGCGCGAAAGGACTTGAATGGCCCGACGGATTTCATCATCCCGGCCGATCACAGGGTCGAGCTTGCCCTCGCGAGCGAGCTCGGTCAGGTCGCGCCCGTATTTGGACAGCGCCTCAAACTTTCCCTCGGGGTTCTGGTCGGTGACCTTGTGCGGCCCGCGGACTTCGGCGGTTGCTGCCTTGAGCGCATCAGCTGTGGCGCCCGCAGTGTTCAGCGCGCTGCCGGCAGCACCGTCCGCGCCAGCCAAGCCGACGAGCAGGTGTTCGGTTGAGATGTACGAGTCGCCCATCGCGGTGGAGTTCTCCTCAGCTCCGCGAAGCGCAGCAAGCAAACCTTGGGACGGAGTGGGCTCTTGGGCTTCACCACCTGAAATGGAGGGTGCGTCGGCGACCGCCTCACTTACGGCCTGTCGCAGAATGCCCGGGTCAGCACCAACCTTGCGCAGGATGGGCTCAACAAGGCTGCCCTCCTGCTCAAGCAGGACGAGCAGAAGATGGTCGCCGCTCGTTTCAGTGTTGCGATTTGTGGCGGCCAAGCGCTGTGCAGCCTCAAGGGCCTCTTGGGATTTGATCGTGAACTTGTCGAGTCTCATCGCTGTTCCCTCTGGTCTTGTGCCTCACCTGAAGACGCGCTTGCCTTGGAGGGCAGGCGCTCAACAACAATCCGTGTGGGCCGTTGAACATCAACCTGACGGGCGACAACACCGCCACGCTGGTAAGGGACGATCTCCGCGCGAAGCTCACGGCGCAGTGCTTCAAGTCGGGCGACCTCAACTTCAAGCTCACGGGCACGGTCTTCCATTTCCTCGGCTCGACAACGCGCCTGTTCAAGCCTGTCCTCCAGATCAAGCACCTGTGCGACACCGGCAAGGTTGAGGCCAAGCTCCGCTGTCATCTCCTGAATTCGCAAAAGGCGGTCAACATCCGCCTGGCTGTAAAGGCGGGTGCCCTTCGAGGACCGGCGTGGGTGAATCAGCCCCTTGGTCTCATAGGCGCGAAGGGTCTGTGGGTGCATTTCTGCCAGTTCGGCCGCGACGGAAATCATGAAGACGCCGCGCTCCGGGTCTTGGGTGATGCTGACTCTTGTCGTCCTGCGGATTTCAGTCATGACTCACCTCCAGCGTGATCCATCAGGTGCGCCCGTGGGGATTCATCAAAGGTTGCTCCCAACGCTTCCGCGGCAGCCTTCTGGTCCTTGCTGAGCTTCTTTGGAACATCAAGAATGAAGCGGTAGTGAAGGTCGCCGCGGCCATTGCCCTTGAGCTTTGGGGGACCGGCGTCACGCAACCGTTGGACGGTGCCATGGGTTGTGCCAGCTGGGACTTTCAGCTTCGTCTGGCCGTCGAGTGTGGGCACTTCAACCTTGGCGCCAAGCAGTGCTTCGACGATGGTCAGTGGCACTTCAACCTCAAGGTTGTCTCCCTTGCGCTTGAAGGTTGGTGACTCCGCCACTCGGGTGACGACATAAAGGTCACCTGATTCACCCCCGCGCACTCCGGCCTCACCCTTGCCGGCAAGGCGGATCCTGCTGCCCGTCTTTACACCGGCTGGAATCTTGACGCGCATGTTTCGCAGGCGGCTCTTGGCTCCAGTTCCGCGACAAGTCGGGCAAGGGTCGCTGATCACAGTTCCGGAACCGCCACAACGGCCACACGGCTGCGCAATGGAGAACAGGCCCTGGCCTTGCGTCTGCGCACCGGTTCCACCACAGACTGGACAGGCCTGCGGACTTGAGCCCTTGCGCGCGCCACTGCCTGAGCAGTCACCGCAGGATTCGCTGCCCTGAACGCTGATGCGAACCTCGCCACCGCGCACTGCAGTGTCAAACGAGATTGTCGTTTCGGTTTCAAGGTCACGGCCACGGCGCGGACCGGCTGGGTTCCCGCCACGACCACGGCCGCCTTGGGCGCCACCGAAGATGTTTGAGAAGACATCACCAAAGCCACCGAACTGGGAGGGGTCAAAGCCGCCGCCGCCGCCAAACGGACTGCTGCCACGGTCGTAAGCCTTGCGCTTTTCAGGGTCACCGAGCGTGTCGTAGGCCTGGGAGATTTCCTTGAAGCGGGCTTCAGACTTTGGGTCATCCGGGTTCTGGTCCGGGTGGTATTTGCGGGCAAGCCGCCGGTATGACTTCTTGATCTCTTCTGCTGAGGCCGACTTGTCCACCCCGAGCGTTTCGTAGTGGTCAGCCATCTGTTTGACCCGTGTTACCCAGCCACCGAAACCCGGGCGGGGCGGATCACATTGGACCCGATCAGATATCCGGATTGGTGAACCTCAACAACGGTTCCGGCCTCAACGCCTTCAGCTTCAACCTTGGCGATTGCCTCATGGCGCTCGTAGTCAACTGTCTCACCCTGTGGCCGCTCAACTGTGATTCCAGCGCTGACAAGACCAGCCTGCAGCTGGTCACGCACGAGTGCGAAGCCGCGGGCAATGTCGTGGGCTGGGTCGCCCTCGGGTGCCGCAGCGATTGCCGCGAGTGCGAGGTCAAGGTTGTCGAGCGCGGGGATCAGCTCACCTGCGAGCCTTGCGATGCCGCGCTCCTGGCCTGCAGCTGCCTCACGTGAGGCACGCTTGCGGAAGTTCTCAAAGTCAGCCTGAGTGCGGCGCGCGAGGTCAAGGTACTCGTCGGCTTTGAGCGTCATTGCCGTCAGCTCATCGAGGTCCTCTTCAACCACTTCGGCAGCCTCTTCGGCACCTTGAGCCTCTAGGGCTTCAAGCTCTTCTGCGGCTTCCTCTGCTGGAGACTCACCGACTGGCGCGTTTTCCTCGCCAGCCGGAGTGTTGTTCTCGTTCTCAGTACTCAACTTGGATCAGCCTTCGTCCACTACTTCAGCGTCAACAATTTCGTCGTCATCAGACTTGGGAGTTGCCCCGTCCTCAGCGTCGGCGCCTTCAGCTGCCTGCTTCTCCTGAGCCTGTTGGTAGACCTTTTCGCTGACCTGATGGAAGGCCTGCTGGAGGGCTTCGGTGCGAGCGACGAGCTCGTCCTTGTCGTCTCCTTCAAGCACTTCGCGTACGGCTGCGATTGCGTCCTCAATTTCCTTCTTTGAAGCATCGTCAACCTGGTCGGCGAGCTCGGTCAGCTGACGCTCAGACTGATACGCGAGATTCTCGCCGGCGTTCCGTGCCTCGGCAAGCTCACGTGCCTTGCGGTCATCATCAGCATGGGATTCAGCGTCGGAGACCATCTTGCTGATCTCGTCCTCTGAGAGGCCGGATCCCGCCTTGATCTCGATCTTCTGTTCCTTGCCGGTGCCAAGGTCCTTGGCCGACACGCTCAAGATGCCGTTGGCGTCAATGTCGAAGGCAACCTCGACCTGTGGCACGCCACGCGGTGCCGGCGGAATGCCGGTCAGCTGGAACTTGCCAAGTGACTTGTTGCCGCTTGCCATTTCACGCTCACCCTGAAGGACATGGATTTCAACCGATGGCTGGTTGTCCTCAGCCGTCGAGAAGACTTCCGACTTGCGCGTTGGGATCGTCGTGTTGCGTTCGATCAGACGAGTCATCACTCCACCCTTGGTCTCAATGCCGAGGGTCAGTGGTGTGACGTCGAGGAGGAGGACGTCCTTGACATCACCTTCCAGAACGCCAGCCTGAATGGCTGCGCCGACTGCGACAACCTCATCCGGGTTAACGCCACGGTGTGGCTCCTTGCCGGTCAGCTCCTTGACGCGATCCTGAACTGCTGGCATGCGGGTCATTCCGCCTACGAGCACGACGTGCTCAACGTCAGTGACGCCCTTGTTCTTTGCGTCATCAAGAGCCTGGCGAACCGGGCCGTCAAGGCGTGCAAGCAGCTCGGCTACAAGCTCCGTGAACTTGGCCCGTGAGAGGCGCGTGTCAAGGTGCTTGGGGCCAGCGGCGTCAGCCGTGACGAATGGCAGGTTGATCTGAGCTTCCTGTGTTGTGGAGAGCTCGATCTTTGCCTTCTCTGCAGCTTCGTAGAGACGCTGGAGTGCCATCGGGTCGGTGGACAGGTCAATGCCCTGATCCTTCTTAAAGTCGGACACGAGCCAGTCAACGATTGCCTTGTCGAAGTTGTCGCCGCCGAGGTGGTTGTCACCAGCGGTTGACTTGACTTCGAATACGCCGTCGCCAATCTCAAGAACGGACACGTCAAAGGTGCCGCCGCCGAGGTCGAATACGAGAATCGTCTGGTCGGCTTCCTTGTCGAGACCGTAGGCGAGTGCTGCCGCGGTTGGCTCGTTGATGATGCGCTTGACCTCAAGGCCTGCGATGCGGCCGGCGTCCTTTGTTGCCTGACGCTGGTCGTCGTTGAAGTAGGCGGGAACGGTGATGACTGCGCCATCAACTTCCTGACCGAGGTATGCCTCGGCGTCAGCCTTGAGCTTCTGGAGGATCATTGCGCTGACCTCTGGTGGGGTGAAGTCGCCGCTGTTGACCTTGACCTGAGCGTCGCCACCTGGGCCTGAAATGACCTTGTAAGGAACGATCGCTTCCTCAGTGTGAACTTCAGCTTCCTTGCGACCCATGAACCGCTTGATCGAGAAGACCGTGTTCGTTGGGTTGGTTACTGCCTGCCGCTTTGCAACGGTGCCTACGAGTCGCTCGTCACCTTCGGTGAATGCGACGACTGACGGGGTGGTGCGTCCGCCTTCAGAGCTTTCGATGACGGTGGGCTCGCCACCTTCAAGAATCGCCATGCACGAGTTCGTCGTGCCGAGGTCGATGCCAATTGTCTTTCCCATATCTGTTCCTTAGCTGTCTATGTTGATGTGAAGGAGCCGGAGAGGCCTAAACCCCCGCGACTGATGAAATCTGAGTCTCAGCGTAGCAGATCTTTGCCAGCTGTTCGGAAAGGTTGGAAAGGGGCGATTTACCC
>JBAXHG010000010.1:0-19881 GCA_037139015.1 Actinomycetes bacterium
GGCAGTCTTTGCTGTCTACCAGTTTGAGGTAACCGGAAGCCCCGTTGAGGAGCTTTTGGAAGAGGGTTCAACTGCTTGGACTATTGCCTTGGCCAAGGCAGCGCAGGCCAATGCTCCTGTTCTCGATGCCACGATTGATCGGCTCGCGTCTGGATGGTCAATTGATCGCATTGCGCCTCTCGAGAAGGCGATTCTGCGAGTGGCAATTTTGGAGATAACGCTGCCTGAGGCGATCGCTCATGGGGAGCCGATTCCTCCGGAAGGTGCGGTCAATGAGGCTGTTGAAACTGCCAAACAATTCTGCGGAACTGAGGCACCAGGTTTCGTCAACGGCATACTGGGAACTGTGATTGAGGAGGCAAGGGCATGAGCGAAGAGCTGAACCGGATTGTCAAGCGGATAGAGGACGAAGCACGACGTCTATCGGCCGGGGATTTAGATCAGGACGCCGCGGCAGACGCCGCGACTGAAGTTGCTCGGCTTGCCGGTGAGGCAGCCACACTTGTTGATGGCTTTGCGCGGGCTGCCAAGCAGGTTCCAGCCGCCCCAGGCCAGTCACGTCTTCCGATGGATTCCGGCTCCGGCCGTTGACGCCACGGGATCTTCTAAACTTCCCCTATGAGCTTTTCAAGAACACAGACATTTAAGGCAGGGACTGCTGATCCCGCCATTGAGCGAGTATTTCTCAGGACGGTTTTTGCTTGGATGTTCCTCGGGCTCGGAGTGACCGCCGGCATAGCCGCTTGGTTCTCCAGCAACCAACAGGTGATGGACAAGCTTCAGTCCAATCCGACATGGATGATCGTCGCGATCGTTGTTCAGCTTGGTCTTGTAATGGGTATCTCGTTCGGCATGAACAAGATCAGCTCGGCTACAGCCACACTGCTCTTCATGCTCTACGCGGGCATCACAGGAGTTGTCTTCGCTGTGATCTTGAGCCAGTTCTCCAAGGGGTCCATTGCGATGGCCTTCGCTGGAGCTTCCGGTGTGTTTGGCGGTATGGCGGTCTGGGGCTACACAACAAAGCGTGACTTGAGTGGAATGGGACCCGTTCTCTTTGGTGCACTGATCGGACTGATAGTGGCTTCTGTCGTCTTTATGTTCGTCGGCGGCCAGACGTTCAACCTGATCTTGGGCTACGGAGGAGTAGTGATTTTCGCCGGCCTTACAGCTTGGGACATTCAGCAGATTAAGTCCTTCTCAGGTGCTGCGACGGATGAGGAGAGCGGGAAGAAGTTGGCCATTTTCGGTGCACTTTCGCTCTACCTCAACTTCATCAATATTTTCCTCAGTCTGCTTCGCATCTTCGGTTCGTCCAGGTAGAGGCAGTGGGGACGTTGGGTGCCGCGGCCCCCGTGGACTACCCGGATGACCTGCGCCAGCTTGCGGACAGGTATCTCGAAGAGCTGAGCTTTCCGGGGGGTGAGGTTGTCCCAGGGCTTGTAGAGGCGATGCGTTACTCACTTCTTGCCGGAGGAAAGCGAATCCGTCCAGTGATAGCAATGGCAACTGCCCGTGCCTTGGGTCATTCAGCTGAAACGGTGCTGCCATTCGCCGCAGCTGTGGAGATGATTCACACCTACTCCTTGATTCACGACGATCTTCCAGCCATGGACGACGATGACCTTCGCAGGGGGCAGGCAACTCTCCACAAGCACAGTGGGGAGGACGTCGCAATCCTTGCTGGAGACTGTCTGTATGCCGAGGCCTTCGCCCTGCTTCTCGGCAGCGAGATCGCTGAGCCAGCGCGTGTAGCCGCCGCTGCGGCCGAGCTTGCCAGAGCAACCGGAGTAAACGGAATGGTTGGAGGGCAGTTCATTGACGTCAAGGAGACGGCTGGGGTGGGTCTACCGGGGCTCGTGGAGCTCCACGGACTCAAGACTGGGAGGTTGATCCGTGCCAGCGCAGAGTGCGTAAATCTATTGATGGATGCTCCAGCTGAAACAGCATCTGCAATTGGGACCTATGCGACCGAGCTTGGGATTCTGTTCCAGATCGTGGACGACATTCTCGATGTGACAAGTTCAGACGAGGCTCTGGGAAAGCCAGTGGGCTCGGATGAAGCTTTGAACAAAAGGACCTTTGTTACTGAGCTCGGAGTCGACGAGGCCAAAGAACGAGCCAGTGCACATCACGCCTCTGCCCAAGCTGCACTTGGCATGATGGGTGACGAGGCGACGCAACTGCGCGCCATTGCCGATTATGTGTGGAAGCGAACTTCATGACTGATTCCAAAAGACTCCTCGACTCGGTTAACGGACCACGTGATCTTCACGGTCTTGATGATGTCCAGCTTCAGCAAGTTGCCCAGGAAGTTCGAGAGCACATCATCGACACGGTCGGAGAGATCGGTGGTCACTTCGGTGCGAACCTCGGGACATGTGAGATCGCAGTGGCATTGCACTCGCTTCTGGACAGCCCAACGGACAAGGTGCTGTGGGATGTGGGGCATCAGGCTTATCCCCACAAGATCCTGACCGGAAGGCGGGATCAGCTGTCCAGCATTCGTTCTTACGGCGGGCTGGCTCCTTTCTGCTCGATTGAGGAGTCGGAGCACGATGTGATGGGAGCCGGTCACGCCTCAACCTCAATCGGTTACGGAGTGGGGATCAAGGAGGGAATGAAGCGCGCGACTGCCGAGGGTCTGCCTGTGAACGACGGTCGTGTCGTCGCCGTTATCGGTGACGGAGCCATGACTGGTGGTGTCGCCTTCGAGGCAATCCATCAAGCTGGGGGACTTGGCACTCCACTCGTGGTTGTCCTCAATGACAACGGGATGTCAATTTCTCCGAATGTTGGCGCTCTGTCTCGCTACTTCAACCGAGTTCGTCTCAATCCCAAGCTCTGGCACGCGCGTGAAGGTCTCGAGGGCGGGCTCTCCAAGCTCCCGGCTGGTATTGGGGCGCGGTTTGAGCGGTTTGGTCCACATCTGAAGGAGTCGCTTAAGGCTTTCTGGGCGCCGGGGCTTTGGTGGGAAGAGCTTGACTGGGCTTATGTAGGAGTGGTCGACGGGCACGACGTTGCTGCTCTGCGTGAGGCCATCCGGGAGGCTCTGGATGCTGACCGTCCCGTTGTTGTCCATTGCGCGACGGTCAAGGGGAAGGGGTTTGCTCCTGCGGAGGATGGTGGCCTCGAGGGTATGGAACAGTGGCATGCCGCCAAGCCGAACTCAATTGTCGATCGGGCTCCTGCTGTCAAGGCGAAGCCGAAGGTCCCAGCGGCACCGGGCATTCCGACGTATACGGAGGTCTTCGGCCGAGCGATGGTTGATGAGTGCCGACGAGACAAGCGGGTTGTTGGCATTACCGCTGCGATGAACTCCGGCACAGGCTTGAACATTCTTCAAGAGGAGATGCCGGAGCGTTACTTCGACATTGGCATTGCAGAGCAGCAGGCACTTCTCTTCGCGGCGGGGCTTGCCCTCGAAGGGATCAAGCCTGTCGCCGCCATCTACTCAACCTTCCTTCAGCGCGGCTTCGATCAGATCATTCATGACTTGGCACTTCAGGAACTTCCAGTTGTGCTCGCAATGGATCGCGCTGGCCTCGTTGGTGATGATGGTCCCACGCATCACGGGGCGTTTGACATTGCTTACCTGCGTCCAATTCCGAACATGACGCTGATGGCGCCGCGTGACGAGGCCATGCTCGTGCGGATGCTCAGGACGGCTGTCCTTCATGAGTCGGGTCCGATTGCGATGCGCTATCCAAGAGGAGCCGGAGAGGGTGTCGAAATTCCCTCAGAGCCTCAGCCCATCGCAGTCGGGACCGGTGAGATCCTCCATCAGGGCGAGCGCGTCGCATTGGTCGGTTACGGCAGCGGGGTCTCCAAGTCACTTGCGGCTGCGGAGATTCTGAGAGAAGCCGGCATTGACGCGACTGTCGTTGATGCACGCTTTGCGAAACCGATTGATATCGGTCTGATGGCGCAGGTAGCAGCCGAGCATGACTTGGTCGTTACGGTCGAGGAGGGTGTGCTTCAGGGAGGCTTTGGCAGCGCTGTGTGGGAATCACTGAACGAGGCGGGTGTGGAGTGTCGATTGCTGCGTGTCGGGCTTCCGGATCGTTTCGTCACTCACGGTGCTCCCGCGTTGCTTCACCAGGAGGTCGGTTTCACGGCCGAGCGCATTGCGGAACGGGTCAGCGCTGCTGTTAATGACCCAAGCAGTTCCCTCGCTGGGCTTTAGCAAGCAGACCCAGCGCCATCCGTTGTCATTTTGGGGCTCAGGCCCTTGTCCTAGTTGGCTTGCCAAATAGGAAGGGCCCCTTTTGACGGGGGCCCTTCCGGGGAGGAGAGATACATAATGTTGCTGCTGTATCTGACGATGAACGGTCCTATAAAGGATGTGCTCAAGGTCTGCACGCAGTGTCACACATCTCTAGGAGAACTACTGTGATTGTGTGCACACATTGTCACTCTTCTTCAGTTCCTCCGAAACTAAGTCGTGATGGTGAAAGCCGGGGCTACTGCCAGAACGCTGCAGATGACCCTCCAACTGCCATGATTGAGGTGTGAACGGACCCAAGGTTGGCGAGAAGGCTCGGCTTGATGTGCTCTTGACTGAGCGCGGGCTTTTCGAGAGCCGATCGAAGGCTTCGGCAGCTGTTATCGCCGGTGAGGTGCTGATCGGGATAGGCAGAGAGCGCGCGTCCAAGCCTGGGCAGATGGTTGGGATTGACCAAACGCTCTTCGTTGAGGAAGCCCGACGTTTCGTCTCTCGCGGTGGAATCAAGCTTGATAACGCACTCGATCAGCTAGAGATGGACGTCACTGGACTTTCGTGTCTTGATGTCGGTGCGTCAACAGGAGGCTTTACTGACTGCCTTCTGCAGAGAGGGGCTGAGCGTGTAATTGCCCTTGATGTTGCCTATGGAGAGTTGGCGTGGGCGCTGCGGCAGGACCCTCGGGTGGAAGTTGTTGAACGGACCAACGCGCGTCATATGGAGGCCGGCCAACTTGCCTGGTCCCCGACCCTTGTGGTCTGCGATCTGTCCTTCATCGGCGTGGGCAAGGTCTTCTCAGCGATCAAGGCCGTCATCGAGCCGGGCGCTGAGGTTCTTGCTCTTGTCAAGCCACAATTTGAAGTCGGGAAGGAAAGGCTTGGCAGCGGGGGAGTTGTCCGAGACCCCGAACTCAGAAGGGAAGCTCTCGTGGGCGCAGGCAAAACAGCGCTTGAAGTCGGTTTCAATGTTGAGGCATATGTTTCGTCCGGGCTCCCCGGTCCAAAGGGGAACGAGGAAAGCTTCATCCACCTCAAGCTTTCTCCCCCTACTGTGACTGCGACAGATCTTGAGCAACTCGCTAGAAGGGCGGAGCCGTGATCAGAACCTGCGGGCTCGTAACACACAATGATCCTGACGTAACAAGCGCCGCCGTTGAGGAGGTGCTTGCCCTTGCCCGTGAGACGGGCATCAACATTGTTGGTCTCCCGGATGAACTCATCAGACACGGAGGGCAGGAGATCGGTCCGGTTGACCTAAACTCCGGGACCGTTCCAGATGTTTGGCTCTGCCTTGGTGGGGACGGGACGATTCTGAGAGGCCTGAGGTCTGCTGCTGAAACTCGCTCGCCGGTCTACGGCATCAACTTTGGCGAGGTGGGCTTTCTGGCTGCAACTGACCCGGAGGAGGGTTTTGAAGAGTCCGTTCGGCGCGCTCTGACAGGAGACTTCGACACGCTTGATCTCCCGGCTCTTTCAACGGGAGATCCGGCTCACCCGGTTGCCTTCAACGACTTTGCCTTGCAGCGCAGACCAGGGCTTCGGGTTGCGGACATTGCTTACCTTGTTGGCGATGAGGAGGTTGGGCGTGTCCGTTGCGATGGCGTTGTCTTGGCGACTCCGGCTGGCTCAACGGGTTACAACCTTGCGAACGGAGGGCCAGTGGTTGCATGGGGTGTGGCCGGCTTCGCAGTCTCGTTCATCGCGCCGCACTCGCTTACGGCACGGTCTCTGATTGTCGCCCCTGATGACCGGGTCACCCTCGTCAACCGTTCTGCAACAGAGCCAGTTGACATTGCAATTGATGGCCGGCCGTGCGGGGAAGTTGAACCCGGAGGACAGATTGAGATCTCTTTTGTTGAGAACTCTGGACTGCTCGCGCAGGTACCGGGGTCAAGTTTCTATCACCGTCTCCGTCAGAAGTTCGGCAGACTCGCGTCCTGATCAACCGGGGACCTCAGCTCCGTCCCCCCGCGGTGGTACACCCGTTCTGTGCTTTCTGAGCTGAAAATCAAGAACCTGCTTCTGATTGAAGAGGCAGAGTTGGAACTAGACCCTGGCCTCAACATCCTCACCGGTGAAACTGGCGCGGGGAAAACCCTCCTTGCAACAGCATTGGGACTCCTGCTTGGGGAACGCTCAAAGTCTGGGTTGGTCCGTCCTGGTGCGCCAGAAGCTCTTGTAGAAGGAGTGTTTACCCTTCCTTCAGAGCTTTCGGACGAGCTTCAGGCTCTCTTGCCTGATGACGCGCACGAGCTGATTCTCGCCAGACGGATCTGGCCGGATGGTCGGAGTCGTGCTGTCATCAACGGCGCAACCGCCACCGTCGGTGATCTGAGGGCTCTCGGGTCGGCCGTGCTGTCCTTCCACGGACAGCATGAACACCGCCAGTTGGCATTGGCCACGTTCCAGATGGACACACTTGACGCGGCAGTCGGGGGGTCTCAGCCGGAACTTCGGTCCAAGGCAGCCGCTGCCCATCTCGAGGTCAGGGCAGCCGAGTCGCATCTTGCTGCGCTCAGTGCCAGCGACGGAACCCACCAGAGAGAACTGGATCTTCTTCGCTACGAGGTCGACGAGATCGACCGGATAGCCCCTCTGGACGGGGAAGCGGATGAGCTGAAAGTCGAACGCGAGCGTCTTCGGAGGCTTGACGGCCTGCGAGAGGCTCTTTCAGGGCTTCAGGAGGCCACGGGCGGCGATGACGAGGTGACGGCAACCGAACTGCTTTCCCGCGCCCAGAAGGCGTTTGATTCCGTCCTCGGAGTTGACTCCGAGGTTGATTCCATTGGCGAACGACTCTCCAGTCTGCTGATAGAGCTTCAGGATGCTGGGCGCGAGTCAGGGCGGCTTCTGGATGGGCTTGAGGCCTCACCCCAGAGACTTGGTGAGATTGAGCAGCGTCTGGACGAAGTTGACAGGCTTCTCCTCAAGCACGGTGGAACTCTTGCCGGGGTTGAGGCGCACGCGACCACCGCGCGGGAAAGGTTGCTGGAGCTAGACGATCTCGAAGGCGCGCGAGACCGGGCGCGGGCCACACTGGCTGAGGTGACCGTTGCGCAGGGAAAGATCACCGCTGCGCTCCGAAAGGGCAGACTTGCCACGGCGAAGAGGCTTGGCCCGGCCGTCGAGGGGATCCTCGGGGATCTTGCCCTCGAGGGCGCAAGGTTTGAGATCGCAGTGACTCCGAGGGAAACGGCAGGGCCAACGGGTGCCGACGATGTTGAGTTTCTTGTCTCAGCCAACCCCGGTTTGCCCACCGCTCCAATTGGTCAGGTGGCCTCTGGAGGGGAAATGAGTCGAATTCTGCTTGCCCTGCTCTCCGTGTCAATCGAGAACGGTGGAATGGCAGAAGGCAACCTGATCGTCTTTGATGAGATCGATGCGGGCATCGGTGGGCGAACGGCCCGCGCGGTGGGGTCTCGACTCGGTTCGCTTGCCCAGCGCCGACAGGTGCTCTGCATTACCCATCTCCCTCAGGTTGCTGCAGCCGGCGACCGTCAGTTCATGATCGCCAAGACAGCCGGAGAGGAAGGGAGCACCACGACCGTCAAGCATCTGGTGGGAGCTGAGTTGGAGGCCGAGATGGTTCGGATGCTTGGAGCGGACGAGGGCGACAAGGCTGCTCTGGCTCACGCCAGAGAGTTGCTCGAAGAGGCGTAAATCACGACCGCCGGCTTCGGCAGTAGGGTCCAACCTGTGGCAACTACTTCAGGAGAGACTCGGTTCATCTTTGTAACAGGTGGCGTTGTCTCCTCTCTTGGCAAGGGAATCGCCGCAGCCTCAATTGGCCGGCTTCTTGTCGAACGTGGACTGAAGGTCCAGATTCAGAAGTTCGACCCGTACATCAATGTTGATCCGGGAACTATGTCTCCCTACCAGCATGGTGAGGTGTTCGTCACTGACGACGGAGCAGAGACCGATCTTGACCTGGGTCACTACGAGCGGTTCACCGATGCGAGCACTTCGCAGGCGTCAAATGTCACCGCAGGTGGGATCTACAACAGCGTGATTACACGTGAGCGTCGCGGGGACTACCTCGGGGCCACCGTTCAGGTCGTGCCTCACATCACCGATGAGATTCGGGCTCGGATTCGCCTGGTTGGCGAGTCAGGAGATGTTGATGTCGTGATCACCGAGATTGGCGGAACTGTCGGCGACATTGAGTCCCTTCCGTTCCTCGAGGCAATCCGTCAGTTTCCCGTGGATGTTGGTCGCGCGCGGTGCCTATATATCCATCTCACTCTTGTCCCCTGGATTGGCCATGCGGGTGAATTGAAGACAAAGCCAACCCAGCACTCTGTCAATGAACTGAGGCGTATTGGCATTCAGCCGGACATGGTCATGTGCCGCTCCGAAGGCTCTCTCCCGCAGGAAATTCGGGAGAAGATCGCGCTTTTCACCAGCGTTCCCATTGGCGCGGTCGTTTCGGCCCGGGATGTTGGAAACATTTATGAGGTGCCTCTCGCATTCCGCGATGAAGGGGTTGACCAGTTTGTTCTGGATCACTTTGGGATCACTGCACCAGAGCCCGATCTTGAGGACTGGAAAGCAATGACGCGCAGGTCAGAGGCGGCTGTCGAGCCCGTTCGGATTGCCCTGGTTGGCAAGTATGTGCAGCTTGAGGACGCCTACCTTTCAGTCGTCGAATCGCTCCGACACGCTGGTGTCGGCCATGGTTGCAAGGTTGAGATCGACTGGATTGACTCCGAGAAGCTTGAAGCAGCAGAGGCGGACGCCAGACTTTCAGCCGCCGACGGGATCCTCATTCCGGGTGGCTTTGGTGGACGAGGAGTTGAGGGCAAGATTTCTGCGGCCCAAGTTGCCCGTGAAGAAGGCATTCCCTTTCTGGGGATCTGTCTTGGCATGCAGGTCGCCGTGTGCGAATACGCGCGCAATGTCGCCGGTATGGACGGAGCTAACTCCACGGAGTTTGAGCCCGAAACTGAGCACCCGGTAGTCGACCTGCTCCCAGAGCAGAAGGAAGTTGCAGACATGGGCGGCACAATGCGCCTCGGGGCGGATCCTGTTGCGCTGGTCGAAGGAACGCGGCTCAGTGAGATCTATGGCTCCGATACCGCCTCTGAGCGGCATCGTCATCGCTACGAGGTGAACAATCTTCTTCGGCCAAGAATTGAAGAGGCCGGACTCGTTGTCTCGGGCACATCACCAGACGGCAGGCTTGTTGAGGCTGTGGAGCTTCCGGAGTCGGTCCATCCTTTCTATGTGGCCAGCCAGTATCACCCTGAGTTCAAATCTCGGCCAGACAGGCCATCGCCGCTATTCAACGGGTTTGTTGGCGCTGCGCTTGAGCGCGCCCGTGAGCGCGGCGGACCAGAAGAGGTGCCAGCAGAGCAGGGCACTCACGCATGAGTCGTCCGTGGGCTGAGGCCCACGTCGGGAGGTTCCAGGAGCTTTGCCGGATCCCGAGTCCTTCTCTTGCTGAAGCAGCTGTGGCCAAGCTCTTGACCTCCCAGCTTGACTCTCTGGGTATTGCCTGGAAGGCAGACGAGGCTGGAACGCAACTCGGCGGTGATCAGGGAAACATTCTTTGTCTGATCCCCGGAGTCGATGACTCAAGGAGAGTCCTTCTCGCCGCACATTTGGACACGGTCCCGCCTGGCGACGTGATCGCTCCTGTGCTGTCTGAAGGGTCTTGGCGGAATTCAGGTGACGGGATACTGGGAGTGGACAACAAGGCTGCTGTCGCAGCGCTGCTGACCGCCGCAGCTGTCTGGGCGGAGTCTCCTCCCGCGGTTTCAGTCGTGTTGGCCTTCACAGTCGCCGAGGAGATCTCCCTTCTGGGAAGCCGGGCCCTTGCTCTCACTCCGGAGAAGTACACCTGCGGTTTTGTCTTCGACCACCCAACGCCGATTGGAAGTTGGGTTGCCGTCTCGCCCGCTCACCATCGTCTCGAACTCGTGTTTATCGGACGGGCGTCACACGCTGGCGTCGATCCTGAGGGAGGAGCGTCAGCAATCTCAGCGGCAACTGACGCCCTGGCCTCCATCAAGTTCGGTCGGATAGACGAGGAGACCACGACAAACGCAGGAACTATCCACGGCGGCTCAGCGATCAATGTTGTCCCAGCTCAGTGCACGGTGGTTTGCGAGGTTCGAAGCATGAACGAGAGCACTCTGGTGGAAGAGACCAAGAAGATCATTGATGCTGCCCACGGGGGTGCCCAGAAGTACGGTTGCTCAGTTGATGTTGTCGTCACACCCAGCTTCCGCGGCTACCGACACGATGAGTCACACATTGGCGTCTTGGCGGCCGACAAAGCCCTCACCGCGATTGGGATCCAACCTGAGGCCATCGCCAGTGCTGGCGGGTCCGATGCGAACGTCTTTGAAGAAATGGGCATTCCAACTTTGAACCTCGGGGATGGTTCAACAGGCACTCACACGCCTGATGAACAGATAACAAATGAGGATCTGTTGCGACTGGTTGAGCTGGTGCTTGGTCTCCCGGCTGCAGTCGCGGACGCTACTTCCGGCTGAAAGCTCGTGCCCGGGGGCAGGTACCCACACCTGCTGTGGCGAACTGGGCCGCATGGTCGCTTCCAACACCGCCCAAGCTGATCAGCTTCTTGACTTTCTTGGCTCCCTTGAACTTGAGCGTGGCCTTTCCCGCAACACACTTGAGGCTTACCGAACGGACCTGCTTCAGGCTTCAGCTTTCCTGGCTGAGCGTGGGCGTCTGTTGGAGACAGCTGAACGGGATGATCTGGGCGCCTGGCTTGAGTCACTTGCGTCCGGTGGACCGGACTCCACGCCGGCGTCTGCCTCCACATTGCGACGCAAGGGGGCCTGCCTGCGTACCTACTTCAAGTGGTTGAGACGAGAGGAGATCATCACCACGGATCCAATGCGGGATGTGCGCTCGCCATCGCGGGACAAAAGGCTGCCCAAGGTGCTCTCACGGGAGGATGTTTCACTCCTGCTCGCCCAGCCAGATGTATCAACACCTGCCGGCCAACGCGACAAGGCTATCTTGGAAACGATGTATGCCTGTGGACTGAGGGCCAGTGAGCTCACAGACTTGGAGATTTCGAAGCTCGACCTCGAGGAGGGAACACTTCGGGTGATCGGCAAGGGGCGAAAGGAGCGGCTCATTCCCATAGGGAGAGAGGCACGTTTGGCCTTGGAGATTTGGCTTGATCAGGGCCGAAGGAAATTCGTCGGGGTAGCGGAGGAGCGCCGGGTGTTTGTTAACCAACGCGGCGGCGCCCTCACACGGCAGGGACTGCACGGGATCGTTCGCGGGCATGCCAAGACCGCTGGGTTGGACGGGCGGATGACTCCCCACACACTGCGACACAGCTTTGCGACGCACCTGTTGGCGGGAGGCTGCGACCTGCGGGCCCTTCAGGAGATGCTCGGGCACGCTGATGCTGCAACAACACAGATCTACACGCACCTAAGCAATGAGGATCTCAAGGAGACCTACTTTGCCGCCCATCCTCGATCCAGGGTTTCCGGCAAGGCCTGACACGGCTGCTCCTGCTTGACTTCGGTCAATGCCTGAGCTTCCAGAGGTTGAAACCGTCGTTCGCGGCCTGCGGTCCGCGCTTGAGGGTCGCATTGTTGAAAGCGTCGAAGTTCTTGATGATCGCTGGTGCCAGCCTATGACCGCTGCTGCTTTGGAGTCCGCAATCACAGGACGGAGGATCAAGCAGCTTTCTCGGCGGGGCAAGTACATCCTTCTGGAGACTGAAAATCAGACTGTTCTGGTCATGCATCTCCGGATGACAGGGACTCTCCTATTGAACCCGGTAGAGCTTGAAAAGCACGCAAGGGTTGTGATCGTTCTTGACGACGAGTCCCGTCTTGTCTTCAACGACCCCCGACGGTTCGGAACCGGCTTGCTCATGACGAGCGATGACATTGATTCGTACTTCGAAGCCAGACTTGGCCTCGAGCCCATTGATCCGCGGTTTACCTCGGAGCATCTTTTTGAAGTCACGAGGGGTCGTTCAGCTCCGCTGAAGAGCTTCCTCCTTGATCAGCGGCGCATGGCTGGCGTGGGAAACATCTATGCCGACGAAGCGCTCTTCAGGGCGGGACTCCATCCGCTCAGGAAGCCGCGTGGTCTCACGCGTGACCAGGTAGCTCTGCTGCGCATCGGCTTGATCGACGCACTGCAAGCGGGGATTGATGCTGGAGGAGCAACAATTGACGACTTCAGAAACCCTGATGGGGCGTGGGGTGCGTATCAATCTGAGTTCCTCGTTCATCGGCGAGAAGGGTTGCCATGTCCGGAATGCGGTCGCCCCATAACCCGCTTTGTCGTGGGTGGCCGGGCGACCTACTGCTGTGAGTCCTGTCAGAAGCGACCAGCGGGAGTCTGATCAGGCAAGGAGCTCTGCGAGGCGGCCGTCTTTGTCGGCAGCCTCAAGCTCCGTCCAGCCGCCAAGAGCAGTCCCATCAATCACAATCTGCGGAAAGGTCCTCAGTCCAGTTCGTGCTGCAAGCTCTGCTCGTGCTTCGGGCTCACGGGCCATGTTGATCTCGTGAAACTCGATTTTTCTTGACTTGAGTAAGCCCTTTGCTCGCGAGCAGTAAGGGCAGGGTTCTGTTGTGTAAACGGTGACTTCAGCCATTGGGAAAAAGAGGATAGCCGGGAATCCTGTGGGAGCCGGTTCTAGAGTGCTTTGTAACTTGTCAAAGGTCATTGAAACTGAGGGATTGATTCTCCGCTCCATCCGCTACGGAGAGGCGGATCGGATTCTTCACATCTATACGCCCGATGAGGGACGCATGGGAGCAATAGCCAAGGGCGCGCGCAAGACCAAGAGCCGCTTTGGAGCTCGACTTGAGCCCTTCACCAGAGCGCGTTTCACCCTCAGGGTTGGTCGGGGAGATCTCCACAGCATCTCGGGGGTGGAGACCATCTCTCCCAATGGTGGCCTCCGCGACTCTGCGGATTCGCTTGATTGGGCAGCCCGCGCATGTGATGCGGTGGCACGGCTGCTGGACGGTCCTGATCCGCATCCGCATGCCTACAACCTGCTGGTCAACTCCTTGGACAGCGTCAGCAACTCACGCGAGTTGGCGACAAAAGCAATTCAGGTTTCCTACCGTCTGAAGCTTCTTGTTGCAGCGGGATTGCAACCCCACCTCTCCAGCTGCGCGGTCTGTGGGGACGAGGATCTGATTAGCGGATTTTCGGGTGAAGCTGGGGGAGTCGTCTGTCCATCGTGCTCGGGCTCATCATTCCCATTGGGTGCCGAGGCACTGCAGTGGATGGTTGATGCTCTGGGGAACCCGCTGGTTGAAACACCCAAAGTGGGTGAGGTTGCGCTCCGCCAGGCTGATCGTGCTGTCTCCGAAACTGTGGAATTTCACGCGAACATCAGGCTTCGACCTGCCTCCGCGCGGTAGCCTGCTGATTACGTGACCGATTCACACTCCTCAACGCGGATTCACCCGGAGGGCCCGGTGGCGGCTGGCTTTGAGGCACGCACGAGAGTGCAGGAGGAAAGCACGCTTTCAGAGCTTGCTGCGCGGTCCTACCCTGAGGACCGCGTGAGGCCTGAGGTTTCCTGCGGCTTGAGGACTCCTTTCCAACGTGATCGCGACAGGATCGTCCACTGCAAAGCCTTCCGTCGGCTGAAGCACAAGACACAAGTTTTTGTTTCTCCCCTTGGGGATCACTATCGGACGCGATTGACTCATACGCTTGAGGTAACTCAGATATCCCGAACAGTTGCGCGGGCGCTGCAGCTCAATGAGGATCTAACCGAGGCGATTGGCCTAGGACATGACCTTGGGCACTCGCCATTCGGCCACATTGGGGAGGAAGCGCTGGACCGATGCCTTCGCGAGCGCTACGGAGTGGGGTTCCGGCATTTTGACCATTCGCTGCGGCTTGTTGACTGCATCGAGGGTGGTGGAAAAGGGCTGAACCTTTCCAATCCTGTCCGTGACGGGATTGTTCATCATTCCGGTCGGGCTGACATGCCACTCAGCCATGAGGGCCGAATCGTGAGGTTGGTTGACCGCGTGGCCTACCTGAACCACGACATTGACGACGCAATCCGAGCTGGGGTCATCTCCGTTGCAGACGTTCCCAATGAGGCGATGGATGTTCTTGGTGAGACCGGGGGTGATCGGATAGATCAGCTCGTTCATGACCTTGTTGAGCACAGCCACGAGGCCGGTGACATCGTCCAGGGCGCTGAAGCTGGTCAAGCGATGGGCAACCTCCGCGAATTCATGTTCGAGCGCGTCTACCTCGGAGTTGAAGCCCGAAAGGAACACGCTCGCATTGACACGGTTATCAAGACGCTCTTTGACCACTTTGCCGACGACCCGGATCTCATTCCCGATGGGGTTTCCCCCGAAGGTGCCTCGGAGGCAGAGCGGGTAATGGATTGGATTGCGGGCATGACCGATCGGTTCTGTGTTCGGGTGTTTGAGGATGTCGCGGTCCCGGCGGCCTTCGGCCTGTGAGTCGCTATACGGACGAGGACCGCGAGAAGGTCCGGGACGCAGTCGACATGGTGGCACTCGTCCAAACGCGGACTGAGCTCAAGCGAGCAGGATCGAACAGCTACTTTGGCCGCTGTCCATTCCACGATGAGCGCAGTGGGTCCTTCCACGTTCGGCCGCTTGAGAAGCACTATCACTGCTTCGGCTGTCAGGCCTCTGGAGATCCGTTCAAGTTCGTGATGGAAACAGAGGGGCTCGACTTCCGGGAGGCCATTGAAAATCTTGCCGACCGTTTCGGTGTCCGAGTGGAACCTATTGAGGAAGATTCTGGAGCGGCCGAGAAGCGGCAGCAGAAGGAAAGGCTCATGGCCTTGCTGGACAGGACTGCAGGCTTCTACGAAAGAGTGCTGATTGACTCTGCAGAGGCTGCTGCCGCAAGGGAACTCCTTGCCGCGCGTGGTCTCAACGAAGAGACGCTCCGTGCCTTCCGCGTTGGTTATGCCCCGAGTGCATGGGACCGGGTTCTTATGGCGTCTCGTGAGGCCGGCTTCTCTGAGGAGGAGCTTGTAACCGCCGGGCTTGCGCAGAAGGCTCGCGGGAAGGATGGCATCTTTGATCGCTTCCGCGGGAGGATCATGTTTCCCCTCGCCGACCAGCGCGGTCGCGTCCTTGGCTTTGGTGCCCGTGCGATGAGGGACGAACAAGGTCCCAAGTATCTGAACAGCGCTGAGGGGCTCGTCTACCACAAGGGAAGTCAGCTCTTTGGCCTGCACTTGGCCCGTCCGGCTGCCGCAAAGAGCGGAACCATCGTGCTTGTTGAGGGCTATGTGGATGCTCTTGCGCTGCATCAAGCCGGAGTCGAGAATGTCGTGGCATTGATGGGAACCGCCCTGACAGATGAGCAGGCCTCGCAGCTCGACCGGGCGGCGGGAACGTTGCTTCTCGCGCTTGACGCTGACAAGGCCGGGCAGAAGGCAATGCTTCGCGCAGGCGAGATCGCGGCTGGAAGGAACATTGAACTCCGCGTTGTGGACATGCCACAGGGGAAAGATCCTGGTGATCTCCTAAAGGAGGAGGGCGAGGAGCGACTGCGGGCTCGATTCCAAGTGTCTGAGCCGTTTGTGAGCTTCAGAGTCAAGACCATCCTTGACGCAGCCGACCTTTCCGGAGCTGAGGGGAAGGATGCAGCCCTTGCTCAGATTCGACCGGTTATTGCCGCTCAGCCACCGAGCGTGCTCCGAGAGGAACTGGTGGCGCGAGTTGCCACGGAACTTGGACTTTCAGCAGAACTGGCTGCAGGGATCGTTACGGCCTCAGCGCCTCAGCCGTCCAGGACCTCCTCTTCGCGACAGAATGCCCCGCAGCACGGCGGGCAAGGCGGCCGTCGGGATGCTGTCGCCTCACCGAGTCCGATCAGCCGTGTCAGCCAGACGGAGCGTGCCTTCCTCTCAACCTGTCTTGCCGACCGACATGCCGGAAGCCAGCGTCTCTCCGAGATTGACCCTGAGCGTCACTTCACTGGGGATCTCGAGCGTCGCGCCGCTGCACACTTGAAAGCCAACCTGGCCGACCCGCTCTCCGGATTGGCCGATGGTGGAGAGGACCCATTGGGAGCACTGATGGCGGAACTTCTTGCGGAAGGGGACGCGTTGGAGGGCGGATCCGCGGCAGTTGAGCTTGAGTGGCTTCAGCTGGAGAAACTTCGGCTTGAGCGCGATATTGAGGTAGCTCGTCGCACAGACCCCATGTCAGTTGGCCCATTGGCGGTCGAGCGCGAGGCAGTCAAATGCGCAATAGATGACGCAGCTGAAACTCTTGAAGAGGAGATTCAGGAGCGAGAGGCATCCAACAACTGAGGGCGGCGCGCCGTTGACGCTGCCGGGACTGTAAGGTCATTGATCCTTCCGGGGTAGCTCAATGGCAGAGCATTCGACTGTTAATCGAAGGGTTGTGGGTTCGAGTCCCACCCCCGGAGCTTTATTGGGGACGACCTGAGCCCAGAATCAGGTCAGCGGCCCTCGCAGCACCATCATGACCCAGGGACCAATCCCTGATCTTTTCAGCGTTCACGCGCATTTCCCGGTCTGAGAGTGCGCGCTCGACTGCCAGCCTTAAGGTCGTTGGGGAGATGAGGCGCTTTGGGAGTCGAACCCCAAGACCTGCCGCGTCAACCCGAGCGGCATTCTCAAACTGGTCGCCGGCGAACGGAACCACCACGGGAACTGCGCCGGCCTGAAGGGTCCTTGCAATCGTTCCATGGCCTCCATGCGAGACGACAACATCGCACTGGCTCATTGTCTTTGAGTATGAAAGCCACTCAACGAACTGCGTATTGGGAGGAATGGAAGGTGTCGCAGCCATTGGGCGCCTGTTCCAGGTGCTGATCACACGGATGTCCAACGCGCCCAATCCCAACAGTGATGCACCGAGCACCTCATGCGCCGGGTCTTGGGCCGTTGATGGTGCAACCAAGACAAGCGGGTTCGAGCCCTGGGCAATCTCGACCTCAGGAAAGTCCGGTTCCCAAAACATTGGTCCTGTCACCTTGAACCGTTCAGGTTCCAACAGCTCGTGCTCAAGCTGGGGAAAAGTGCCGACGAGCACGAGCTCGGGGGAAAGTGCCGCATGGTGGCCCTCTCGTGGCGGCAGGCCGCAGCGCTTACGCAGCTCGTTGTACTCCGATGCTCCCTTGTCCAAGCCACGATTGATAGGGCGCTCAAGCAAACCCCACAGCGCACGACCAAACGGTGTTCGTGGGGGAGAAGCACCCAGGCCATAAGGAGGGGAGCCCGGCGTTGTTACCGGGCTGACATGAGGGATCGCTGTGATCACGGGAATTCCTAAGCGCTCAGCAGCCAACGCGGGCGCGAGCGTGAGGATGTCCTGAACCACGACATCGGGCTTGAACTCTGCAATGGCTGGCTGTGTCACCTCTATCGCCACCGTCACAGCCGCATACGGGGACAAAGCCTGCGTCTCACCTGGGAAACCCGGGAACTCGGGAGCAGGAATGAAGGTCACGCCGGTGTCCGCCACTGCGCCCCTCCACTTGTCGGCCGTCTCAAGCGCAACATCACATCCACGAGCATTCAGCTCCCTGCTGAGGGCAATCGCAGGGAAGGCATGACCCGGATCCCCAAACGCGCTTACAAAAACGCGTTTAGGCATCCGGCAAAACCTCAGATCTCGTCGCGGATGGCAGCAACAACGCGAAGCTGCTCAAGGCGTTCCTCTCGTGTGAAGGTCACAGGAGTCACGGAGAGAGTTCCAACACCGGCCTCCTTGAAGGCGCGCATTCTTTCCTTCACGACATCTCTGGTTCCGGCGAGGCAAACAAGGTCGATCAACTCATTTGGAATTGCAGCACACGCCTCATCCTTGTGGCCGGCCAGATAAAGATCCTGAACCTTCTCGGCTGCCTCCTCGAAGCCGTAGCGCTTGACAAGCTCGTTGTAGAAGTTCTTGTCCTTGCTGCCCATTCCACCGATGTAGAGACCGATGAACGGCCGCATTACATCCCGGGCGCTCTCGATGTCGTCGGTGATCAATGTGTTCACGCTCGGCGCAATGTCAAAGTTGTCAAGGCTGCGACCACTCTTAGCGGCGCCTTCCTCAAGCAGCGGCGTGAACTCCCCAATGTGCTCGGGGCTAAAGAACATTGGCAGCCAACCATCGGCAATCTCACCAACAAGCTTGACATTGTTTGGCCCGATAGCCGCAATGTAGATCGGGACCTCATCCTGAACAGTTCCAATCGTCAGTTTCAGAGCCTTCCCAGGACCATTTGGCAGCGGAAGATCAATTGACTCGCCGTGGTATTCGAGTCGTTCACGAGCCAATGCCTTACGAACCACGTCGACGTACTCCCTTGTGCGAAGCAGCTGCTTCCCGAACCGAACGCCATGCCAGCCTTCACTGACCTGCGGTCCTGAAGTACCAAGGCCCAGGCGGAATCGACCATTTGAAATCTGATCGATCGTTGCTGCTGTCATTGCGGTCATCGCAGCGCTACGAGCGGGAATCTGGAAGATCGCAGACCCAAGGCCAATCTTCGACGTCTGACCAGCAAGCCAGCCAAGGACCGTGGCCGCGTCTGACCCGTAAGCCTCAGCGGTCCAGACGACTGAGTAATCCAAACGCTCAGCCTCTTTGACAATCGCAAGCTGATCTTCTGCTGTGAGGCCCAAGCCCCAATATCCAAGGTTTACACCGAGTTGCATTACGGCCTCCTAAAGGTCTTCGCCGGGACGTTGGAAAATGATTTCGGGAACGATGCACGCCGGAGACTGGTGCAGCAGCATACGCACGCCCTCCGCAATGTCCTCCGGAGTGATCATGTCTGACGCGTCAACCTGGCCCTTCACAAAATCGGTCATTGGCGTGTCAACAAAAGCTGGGCACAGAGCCGTGGACTTGATGCCCTCCCCGGAAAGTTCCTTGTTCATAGCCTGAGTAAAGCCAACCACTGCGTGCTTGGTGGCGGAGTAGACCGAAAGCCAACCCTGCCCAAACTTTCCACTGATCGATGAAGTGTTCACGACAAGCGCGCTCTTGTGCTCAGCGGCTGCCTCTCGGAGCATTCCAACCGACTCGCGGTAAAAGAGGACGATTGCGCGGAAGTTAACAGCGGTCTGCATGTCAATTGCCTTGGTGGAGTACTCGCCAACAGCCGAACCAAATCCAACGCCAGCATTGTTGATCAGCACGTCCATGCGACCCCACTTCTCACGGTGTGCTTCCACAACCCGCTTGATGTCGTCCTCATTCTGCATGTCCGCTGCGACATGAATTACGTCGAAGCCTTCAGCGCGAAGTCCATCTGCGGCTGCTTCAAGCTTGTCGGCACGCCTTGCTGCGACTGTGAGGGAATAACCCTCGCTGCCGAGAAGCCGTGCGATAGCCAGGCCAATTCCACTCGATGCTCCAGTAACTAGGGCTGCCTTCTGCGCCATTGAGTCCTCCTGTTGGGTCTCCGATTTTGGTCGGTCGAGGTGCCGACAAAGCGTAATCCAATCAGGCACGCCACAATCACGCTGCCCCGGTAGCTCAGTGGTTAGAGCGACGGACTCATAATCCGGAGTGCGCGGGTTCGAATCCCGCCCGGGGCATTCACGCTTCGCGCTCAACCCCGCGCGGGACTATTAAGCCAATCGGCAGGCCTGCGGCCCGCCGTGCCGCCCGGGGCATTCACGCTTCGCGCTCAACCCCGCGCGGGACTATTAAGCCAAT